>DASVWG010000552.1:0-7588 GCA_036389695.1 Pyrinomonadaceae bacterium | reverse complement strand
TAAAAACATTTCGTGTCTTTTTCGTGTTCTTTCGTGGCTAATCTTTTTTCGCGCTCACGCGCTCATTGGGCAGGCACGCGGGCGTGCCCCTACATTCGTTTTTACGTTGAATCTTTTTCTTTCAGGAAAATATAATTTTTCCACGAATGCGGAAAATATCCGCGATTCCGTCTTTTTCCTTCCTCGTAAGTCCAGATGAGCGATTCTGCTTTCAATCCTAAAAATTTCCGGAAACCGTTGGCGATAGGCGCGGCGCTGGCGTTTTTGTATGCGTTGGTGCTCGTAAAACTGGGCAAAGACTGGTGGACGGACGAGAATTATTCGCACGGGCTGCTCGTGCCGTTGGTTATCGGTTTTATCGTCTGGCTGGATTTTGACGAGCTGAAAAAGGCTTCGAAAAATCCTTCTTTAATCTGCGGCGTCGCGCTGATTTTGCTTTCGCTCCTGATGCTTCTGGCGGGAACGCTCGGCGCGGAGCTTTTTATGCAGCGCGTTTCGCTCTGTTTGATGCTCGTCGGCACAATCGTCTATTTTTTCGGCGCGAAGATTTTAAAAATTCTGCTCGTGCCGTTCGCGCTGCTCGTGCTCGCGATTCCGATACCGCAGATTATTTTTAATAAAATAGCGTTTCCTTTGCAGATTTGGGCTTCGCAGATGGCAATCTGGGGCATCAGGATTTTTGAAGTTCCGTCCGTCAGGAAAGGAAACGTCATCGAGCTTTTGCCGCAGGGCGCGGCGCAGGTTGTTTCGCTGGAAGTCGTCGAAGCGTGCAGCGGCATTCGCAGCCTGATGACTTTGATGACGCTCGCGCTGGTTCTGGCGTATTTTACGCGGGCGAAAAAGCCTTCGGCGGAAGGCGGCTGGCTCGATTGCGTGAAAGATTTCGATTTCTGGCGCACGCTTCTTTTAATGTTTTCGGCAATTCCGATTGCGATTTTGACCAACGCGGCGCGCGTCACGTCAACCGGAGTTTTAACGTTTTATTACGGCAAGCAGGCGGCGGAAGGCTTGACGCACGACGCGTCCGGCTGGCTCGTTTATCTGGTCGCGCTCGGTTTATTGATTGCCGTGAATTTTGTTTTGAAAAAAGCGTTCAGCCGTCAGCCGTCAGCCGCCAGCCGCGAAGAAACCGAAATTATTGACGATACGCAATCTTTCTCGGCGTCTCCGCGCCGCCGCGTCTCCGCCTCTCTTTTAGTCGCTGTCCTGATTTGCGGCGGTCTTTTCATCAATTGGTTTGAGCGGCGCGGCGAAACGGCGGTCGAGCGAAAGAGTTTGAGCGAAATACCCGCCGCGCTCGGCGAATGGCGGCAGAAGGGAAACGACATTCGCTTTAGCGAACAGACCGAGAGCGTTCTCCGGACAAGCGATTACGTGATGCGCGATTATTATCTCGCGGACGGCTCGCGCGCGAATCTTTACATCGGTTATTACGCTTCGCAGCGGACGGGCGCGACTTATCATTCGCCGCAAAACTGTCTGCCCGGCGCGGGCTGGGAAATGAAAAATCCGTCGCCCGTCGAAATCCGCACGCCGCGCGGAAAAATTTTCACGGCAAACCGCTACATTATCCGGAACGGCGATTACGCCGAGGTTCTGATTTACTGGTATGAAGGTCGCGGTCGCGCCGTCGCCAGCGAATACACCGACAAAATCTACACCGTTCTGGACAGCGTCGCCCGTCGCCGCTCCGACGGCGCGATGATTCGCGTGATGACGCCGACCAGCGGAGCGGGCGACGCGGAATCCGTGCAAAAAGCCGTCGATTTATCCGCGCAGATTGCCGATAGATTGTCTGAATTTGTTCCCGAATAAAATAACTGATAACTGATAGTTGATAACTGATAACTGATAGTTAAAAAGCTGTCAGCCTTAGGCTATCAGCTTTCAGCTTTAAATTCTGAGTTATCAGTTATCAGTTATCAGTTATCAACTATCAGTTATCAGTTTTTTAAGTTTTTTTCTGAAACTTTGCGTTGATTAGGAATTTTCTCTCAATGCCGACGTTGGTCGGGAAAGTTTGAGACTGTTACGGAAAACGGTCTGCTGTTTTGAAAATACTGAAATAAATTCCAGGTTGAAAAATTCCGAATCGCTCTCGTGCCCCGAAGCGACCGGTTAAAGTTCGCTGAAGGCGTTTCGCGGTCATTGCCCCGACTGCGAAAGCCGTAATTTCAGAAATCGTTTCGACCTGAGGAAAAGTGTCTTTAAAAAAATGCGTTTAAGAGAGTGCCAATTTAAACCAATCAGTCTGCTCGCCGTTGTTCTCATCGGTTTGAGCCTTCTTTTTTCTTCCGCTTGTTCGAGCGAAGCCACCAAACAAAAACATCTGTCGCGCGGCGAGGAATTTTTGCAGAAACGCAAATTTCGCCAAGCCGTGATGGAATTTCGCGCCGCCGCCGATATCGATAAAAAATCGGCTGAGGCGCATTACGGCTTGGCGCGCGCACACGAAAATCTAGGAGAAGTTTATGAAGCGATACAGGAATTGCAGGAAGTCGCGCAGCTCGCGCCCGATAATCTGGACGCTAAGTCGCGGTTAGGAAATTATTTTCTGCTGATTGCGCCGCCGCAAACCGACGAAGCGCAAAAAATGATTGACGAGATTTTCGAGGTCAATCCGAATTTCGTCGAAGGTCACATCTTAAAAGCCAGCCTGTTGTCGGCGGAAAACAAATCGGAAAAGGAAATTCTCGACGTTTTGAACAAGGCGGTCGAAATCGAGCCGAATCGTCAGGAAACATACATCAGCCTGGCGCGCTTTTTTATGAAGCAGGAAAAAGCGCCGGAAGCCGAACAGACGATTCAGAAAGCGATTGCCGTCAACGAAAAATCGCCGGTCGGTTTTATTGAATACGGACGCTTTTACGATTTTTCGAATCGCCCGGCGGAAGCCGAAGCGCAGTTTAAAAAAGCCGTCGAGCTCGCGCCGCAAAATTACGAAGCGCGCGAAGCCATCGCGTCGTTCTACATGACGCGCCGCGATTTGGACAAAGCCGAACAGGCTTATAAAGATTTAGCGCAGGTTTTGGAAAATTCGGCGGAAGGCTTAACCGGATTAGCCGAATTCTACGTCGCGGTCGGGCGTGAAGAAGACGCGATTCAAACGTTTCAGACGATTTTGTCGAACGCTCCCGAACACGCTCCGGCGCGTTATCGTCTCGCGGAAATTTATCTCGAACGCAAAGAGCTGGCGAAAGTCGGCGAGCAGGTCGAAAAGCTTCTGGCAATCAATAACACGGACGCCGAAGCCCTGATGCTGCGCGCCCGCGTCAAATTGCAGGAAAACTCGACCGAAGAGGCGATAAAGGATTTGGAAGAAGTTTTAAAACGCCAGCCGAGCTTTAAATCCGCGCTTTTTTATATGGCGCAGGCGCGGCTCGCGCTCGGACAGGTTGACCAGGCGCGCGCGTTTATCGGCGATTTGGAAAAATATCATCCGAATTATCTTTCGAGCCGGATTTTGAAAATTCAGGCGAGCTTTACGGCAAACGAGCCGCAGAAAGCTTTGCAGGAAGCCAACGAGCTTATAGAGCTGGTCAAAAACGCTTACCCGACGGCGGAAACGTCGGCGCAAGCTTTGGAACAGCTTCGCGTCCGCGCGATTTCGTCTCGCGGCTTGGCTTATATCGAGCTTGGACGGCTGGCGGAAGCGCGCGCCGATTTGGAAGAAATCGTCAGGCTTTCGCCGAATTCGGCAAACGCGCGGATAAATCTGGCGAAGGTTTCCGCCGCGCAGAAAAATTTCGTTGAAGCGCTCGGTTTTTACGAAAAAGCGCTGGCGATTGACGCGCGGAATTTCGACGCCTTGTCAGGCGCGGTCGGCATTTTGACGCGGCAGAAAAATTTCGCGGCGGCGCACGAAAAACTTGATAAAGCGATTGCCGAAAACGCGAGCGACAAAAAGCTTCTGCCCGCGTTTCATTATCTGAAAGCGGACGTTTTCCGCGCGGAAAATAATTTACCGGCGACCGAAACGCAGCTTGCGAAAGCCATCGAATTGGACGACGCATATCTGCCCGCTTATTCGGCTTACGCGGCGCTTCTGATTTCGCAAAATCAGACTGACAGAGCGATTGAGCAATACAAAAAGGTCGTCGAGAAAAAGAATTCGGCGTCGGTTTACACTTTGATTGGAATGCTCGAAGACGCGCGCGGAAGCTTTGACGAAGCCGAAAAAAATTATCGCAAAGCGCTGGAAATCGCGCCGGAAACGCCGATTGCGGCGAACAATCTGGCGTGGAACATCGCCGACAACGAGCGCGGAAATCTGGACGAGGCGCTGACGCTGGCGCAGGCTTGCGTCGATAAAAACGCGGCAAACGCCGGATTTTACGACACGCTCGGCTGGGTTTATTTCAAAAAAGGCTTAATCTCGCCCGCCGTCGAGCAGCTCAAAAAAGCCGTCGCGCTCGAAGACGCCGCCGCGACGCGCAACGGCAGAGCGGCGAATCCGGCGTATCGCCTGCGTTTAGGTCAGGCTCTGGCGAGTGCCGGCGACAAGCCTTCGGCGCGCAAAGAAGTCGAGATGGCTTTGCAGCAGGAAAAAGTTTTAAGTCAGAAAGAAGTTCAGGACGCGAAAAGCCTTCTGAGCAGTTTATAAAAAGATGCTTCTGGTGAATTTGATTGACGTGTATCTGCTTTCGGCAGATGTGCCCGAATCGCTGGCTCTGCTTATATTCGGCGTGTGTTTGGTAGCGGTAACCGTCGGCGGTCGTCGCTTGCTAAGCCTTTACGACGAGAGAGACAGTCAAGGCAAAAGGCAAAAGTAAAAAGGCAAAAATAAACAGCTAACAGCTAACAGCTAATAGCTAACAGCTAAAGAGGATTAAGAAATGGCGGTTGAATTTAGACAAAAGTCGATGGGCGAAATTATACGGATGCTGAAGCGGCGCAAATGGCTGATTCTGCTGCCGACGCTCGCCGTCGCGCTGGCGGTCGCGTATGTCGTTTCAAAATTGCCGAGCATTTACGAATCGACCACGCTTTTAACTTTAAAACCGCCGACGATTTCGGAAAAAGTCGTCCAGTCATTGTCGGACGAAGATTTGTCGCAGCAATTGCAGACGATTAATCAGGAAGTCTTGTCGCGTTCTTCTTTAGAGCCGATGATTGCGAAATACAAGCTTTTCGAGATGGAAAAAGAAGCCGGAATGCCGACCGAATTAATCATCGAAAAGATGAAAGAGAATATCAAGGTCGTGCCGGAAAGAAGCGACAACGAAAAGGTCGCCGCGTTTCGCATCACTTACAAAGACCGTAAACCGGAAGCCGCGCGCAACGTCGCCGCCGAGCTTGCCAGCAAATACGTCAACGCGCAGATTATCGCTTCGACCCAAAGCGCCGAAGTGACGCGCGAGTTTATCGACAATCAATTAGGTCAGGCGAAAACGAATCTCGACACGATTGAAAAACAGCGGCTCGACATAATGATGCAGAACGTCGAGACGCTGCCCGAATCGGCGCAGGGGCTGATTGCGCAGCTCGACGGCTTGCGCAAGCGCGAAGAAACCATCGCCAAGGAAAAAGAAACTCTGATTACCGAGCGCGGACGGCTCAACGACAGCATCCGCGCGCTGAACAGCCAGGCGCGGCTTATCGAAGATTACGGCGAAAAGGAAACGCAGGACGCGACGCGTCAGGCGGCGCGCATCGAAGACACGCCCGCTTACGGGCAGCTGATTCAAAAACGCGCCGAATTGACCGCGCGGCTCGAAAAACTGAAAGGCGAGTATCGCGAAAAACACCCGGACGTGGTCGATACGAAAACGCAGATTGACAAAGTCAACGAAGAACTGGCGGCGCTGGCGAAAAATACGGATTTGCGCGTCAGGGAAGCGAACCGCACCAGCTCGCGCAAAGCCGAATTGCAAAAGAAAAATCTGGAAATCGAAAAACAAAAAGCCGAAAGCCAGATTGCGCTGATTGAACAGCAGTTTCAGATGAAGGACGAGGAGCTCAGGCAAAACGCCGTCTTGATTTCCGGGCTGGAAGCGAAAATCAACACGATTCCGAACGTCAAAGTCGCGCTCGAAGCCGTTAATAATCAATATCTTTCGGCGAAGACGACTTACGACGACCTTTTGAAAAAGAAAAACGACGCGAGCCTTCAGGTCGAGCGCGAATCGAACGCGCAGGGCGAAACGATTCGCGTGGTTGACGCGGCGAATCTGCCGCAGTCGCCGGTCAACGCTTCGAAACGCTATATGGCGGTTTTGATGGGCGCGGCGGTCGGCATGGTCATCGGATTATTTTTAGCGGCGCTGTTTGAAATTCCGCGCCTGTTCAGAATTCAGAACATCGAGGACGCGAAGCATTACACCGGCTTGCCGGTTCTCGCCTCGGTTCCGCCGCTTCTGACGCACCAGGAAATCGCCTGGCAGAAGCGCTCCGGCTTGCTCCGCTTAATGGCTGGCGTGATTGCGGCGCTGGCGAGCATTCCGCTTTTGATTATGACGCTGCAGGCGACGCGAATTTTCGACAAGATTGTTTCGTAAAAGCGATTTTTCAACACAAGGACACGAAGGAACACAAAGGGAATTCTAAAAGGATGTGCAGAATAGAAAACAAAAATATTAACAGGTTTTTTCTTCGTGTCCTTCGTGTCCTTTGTGGTGAAAATTTCTTAGAAAAAGAGGCGAAAAATGTATAAAGAATTTTACGGATTAGAAGATTTACCTTTCACGCTGACGCCGGACCCGCGATTTATCGTGTTTACGCCGAGCTATAACGAGGTTCTGGCGAGCCTGTATTACGGGCTGGAAAACGCCAAAGGCTTGATTGTCCTGACCGGCGAGGTCGGCACCGGCAAGACGACGGCGCTGCGCTGGATTCTGCGCCGCCTGGATTCTTCCGTGCTGGCGGCTTATGTCTTCAATCCGCGTCTGTCGATTGACGAGTTTTATCATCACGTGACGCAGATGCTCGGCATCAAGGATTGGACGAATAAAGCCGAGCTGCTCGCGCTGATGGGCAAGGTGCTGGAAGAGCGTCACCGGCGGGGCTTGCGCACCGTTTTGATTATCGACGAAGCGCACGAACTGTCCGATTACGTGCTGGAAGAAATTCGCCTGTTGATGAATTTCGAATCGGACAACGCCAAGCACCTGCAAATCGTTCTGACCGGACAGCCCGAGCTGCGCGAAAAGCTGAACCAGGCGAACCTGCGCCAGCTGAAACAGCGCGTCGCGCTGCGCTGCAAGATTCACGCCTTGCCGAACGTCGACGAAACCGAGCGTTATATCACCGAGCGACTGCTGATTTCCGGCTCCGACCAGCCGAATATTTTCACGCCCGGCGCCATTGATTTTATCTTTCAATGCTCGGAAGGCATTCCGCGTCAAATCAATAATCTGTGCGACAACGCGATGCTTGCCGGTTACGCCGCCGGAGAACAAATCATCGGTCGCGCCATCATCGAAGAAGTAGCGGACAATCTGGATTTGCTGCCGCGCCGCGACCAGTTAATTTCCAGCGAGAAAAGAAGCGAAAACATCACGTCGGCGCGCGTATTGACGGACGAAGCGCGCGAAGAGCTGTGGAATCAGAAACCGCGCGTCGAGGCGGCGGCGAAACCGAAAATGTTTCA
>DASVWG010000551.1:0-10011 GCA_036389695.1 Pyrinomonadaceae bacterium | reverse complement strand
AAAAACGGCATTTTATATTCTACATTCTGCATTTTTCATTGATGAGCAAATAAATATTGCTAAATAATGAAAAACGTAAAATTGAAAATGTAAAATGCCGCTTCAGCTTTTTATCGCTTTCCGTTAACGAATAAACGAATTCGGCGTCGGAATATCGCCGTTTGCGCCGAACTGCACTCCGGTAAAGCCCTGTGTCGAGCGCAGCAGATACCAAATGCCCTGACTCGGACGAAAGACCGCCAAATCGGCTTTGCCGTCACCGTCGTAATCCGCTGGCGCAGGCTTATCTTCCGCAATACCAAATTGTGTCGCGGTGAAAGTATCGGCTCCGCTATTGATGCGATACCACACGCCGTCACTCGGTCGCCACACAGCAAGGTCGGTCTTCCCGTCGCCGTCGTAATCTGCCGCGACAGGCTTGTCTTCAGAGATTCCGAAATGAATGCCGACGAACTGATTGGTCGAGCTGTTGATGCGATACCAGTTTCCATCTGTCGGACGGAAGACAGCAACATCAGCTTTTCCGTCGCCGTCGAAATCGGCTCCGGCAATCGGTTTATCGCCGTTTGCGCCAAATGGAACCGAATCAAAATTCTGATTCGGGGTTCCCGTTGCGCGAGCGATATACCACGAACCGGTCGAAGGACGGAAAACAGCCAGATTAGCTTTGCCGTCGCCGTCGAAATCTCCGGGCACGGGAATATCGCCGCTGGCTCCGAATTGAGCGGCGCGGAATCCTGCCGTCGACTGCATTAAATACCAGGTGCCATCCGAAGGACGCCAGACGGCGACGTCGGTTTTGCCGTCGCCGTCGTAATCAGCCGGAACCGGCACATCGCCATTGACGCCAAACTGGACGGAATCGAAATTCTGCGAAGGCACGCCCGTCGGTCGGGCGATATACCAGAAACCGGTCGCGGGACGAAAGACCGAAAGGTCGGATTTACCGTCGCCGTCGTAATCAAACGGAACGGCACGCGGTACGGTGGTATTCAGCAAGCGCGCGATGCTTACTCGCGGCGTATTGTTGTATCTCACAAAAGCGCCGGCGATTAAAACTCTTCCGCTCGCGTCCAGCGCAATCGAATTGACGCTGCTGTCCGCTCCGGTTCCGACATTAAAGGTTGGATCGGTTGTTCCGTTCGGATTCAGACGCGCGATTCTGTTTCGCAACACGCCGCCAATGCTGGTAAACACGCCGCCGACCAGAATTTTTCCGTCCGCCTGAATTTTAACTGCGTTCACAGGCGAATTCGCATTCGCGTTAAATGCTGCGTCCAACGAGCCGTCTGAGTTAAGTCTCGCGATAAACGGTCTGTTTTCGCCGTTGACGAGCGAAAACTGTCCGACGATGACGACTTTTCCGTCAGCCTGCAAGCCCATGTCGAGGACGATACTGTTCGCGCCGCCCAGCGGATTGAACGACGTGTCGAGACTTCCGTTCGCGTTCAATCGCGCGATGTTGTTGCGCGTCATGCCGCCGATGCTGTTGAACAAGCCGCCAATCAGGATTTTCCCGTCCGGCTGCACGATGGCTTTTCTGACTTGTGACCCTGAGGTGAACGCCGGTATTAGGAAGTTTTGGTCTATCGTCCCGTTCTGGTTGAATCTCATCACGTAGCGCGGCGCGTCCGTCGCGCTGGCTTCCACCAATTGACCGGCGCCGATAATCTTTCCGTCCGGCTGAACGGCGATGTCCCAGACCGGTCCTGAGGTATGAAGCGTATTCGTGGCGAATGATGTGTCGCGCGTGCCATCCACGTTCAGCCGCACGAGCATTCCGAAAAATTGCCCGCCGACCAGAACCTTGTTGTCGGGCTGCACCGCCACTGCGTGAACAATGGCGTCTTGACCCGCGCCGGTTATCGGCGGGTTGAACGTCGTGTCCGCGCTGCCGTCCGGGTTGAACCGCGCGATGCTCGGACGCACGTGATTGTTTATCGCGCCGAAAACGCCGCCGATAATAATTCCGCCGTTGGGCTGCACGACCACGTCCTCGATTAAAGCCCTGTTTCCGAATAGTGAAACGAAAGAGCCGTCGACCGAGCCGTTCGCGTTCAGACGATTTAACGCCGCGCCGCGAGTGATGAGCCTTCGCATCTCTCCGCCGATAATAATTTGCCCGTTCGGCAAGGGCACGAGGTCATTAATCGAGGTGTAGGTTCCGTTTGTCGGTATCACGCCGTTGAAATTCAGCGACGGCTCGATGCCTCCGTTATTGTTCAGCCTGTACAAAATA
The DNA here is from genome assembly GCA_036389695.1 of Pyrinomonadaceae bacterium. Classification (GTDB taxonomy): domain Bacteria; phylum Acidobacteriota; class Blastocatellia; order Pyrinomonadales; family Pyrinomonadaceae; genus JALZHR01. Next base: position 7,772 of record DASVWG010000551.1, on the reverse strand, counting down.
CTGCTTGAATTAAAGTTGTTGTTGGGGAAGATAGCGCCGCCGATTAAAATCATCCCGTCGCTTCCGATTTCGATGTCATTAATGACTATCGGGTCCTGGCTAAAAAGCGGACTGGCGAAAGTATCGTCGAGCGTTCCGTTCGGGTTCAGACGGGCAATCGCCCGGCGCGGCGTATTATTGACGTTGGTGAATCTTCCGCCGATGAGAATTTTGCCGTCCGCCAGAATCTTGACGGCGGTAATCGCGTCGTTGACCAGAACATTAAAAGAAGCGTCCGACGAGCCGTCTTCGTTTAAACGCCTGAAAAATCTCTCGTTACCGGCGTTAGGCGTATTGAAGCCCAGTATTTTGCCGTCGGGCTGGATAGCTATGTCGAAAACCGGCGACGCGGGCGTGTTGTATAAACTAAAAGTGCTGTCGTCCGTGCCGTTCGCGTTCAGACGCGTCAGGTTGACTCTGCTTCCGGCGGCGGCGCTGTAGGAAAAGCTGCCGCCGATTAAAATCTTGTCGTCCGGGCGGATGTCGACGTCATTGATGGTTCCGGTGATATTTACCTGAACGACAAGGTTTGTGAAGGTCGTATCAACCGAGCCGTCGGCGTTCAGACGGGCTAAACGTATCGAAGTAGTCGCCGAACCGTCGAGCGAAAATTCGCCGGCGATGACCAATTTTCCGTTCGACTGCAAGCCGACGCCGGTAATCAAGCCCTGAAGCGCCGGCGCGTAAAACGAAGCGTCAACCGTCCCGTCGGAATTTAAACGAACCAAACCGTTGCGATAGACGCCGTTAACCGCCTCAAACTTTCCGCCGACCAGAAATTTCCCGTCAGGCAGCAGCAAAATTATATTGTTCGATGCATCAGGAGAAAGAGAGCCGCCCGGCTGCGTGAATGCGCCGCCGTTAAAAGTCGGGTCAATCTCGCCCGCCGCGCGGACTGCCGTCTGGCTCAGTAAAAGCATTAAAACAATCGTCACGACGATTGAAAAATAGTTTCGGAAAAACGTTTTCGGGAACGCTGGCATATCTTTTCTCCTGTTGTCGGATTTGGTGAGCTCGTGGATTTTTATATTTTTATAACGCTGATAAGTATATTATGAAAGAGCAAATGTGTAAATAAATTTACCGTCGCAAAATGAAAGCCCTTGTATCTCGTCGATATTTCGTTTAAATTAAATTCTTACCTGAAGTCATTCCAAAATTTTCCAATCCTTTTATGCTTGTCTAAGTTTTTGGACTTTCGACTTTGGCGATTAAAATTTTCAATTTGAAAGGAGATTTTGCCGAAAATGAAAGCATTTTCTACAGAAAATATTCGCAATCTGGCTGTCATTGGACACGGCGACGCGGGTAAGACGCAGCTCGTCAGTTCCCTTCTGCACGTCACCGGCGCCACGACTCGCTGGGGAAAAGTAGATGAAGGAACCACCGTCACCGATTACGACGAGGATTCCATCGAACGAAAAGTAACGCTCAACAACAATCTCGCTCATCTCGAATACAAAGACACGAAAGTAAATTTAATCGACACGCCCGGCTACGCCGCTTTTGTGGCGCACGCGCGTCCCGGCTTGCGCGTCGCCGACTGCGCGCTGGTCGTCGTCGACAGCGTCAACGGCATCGAGGTGCAGACCGAAAAAACGTGGAGCTACGCCAACGAATTTCTGCTGCCGCGTTTTATGGTCATCAATAAAATGGACAAGGAACGCGCCGATTTCGGTCACGCGCTCGACACGGCGACGCAAAGTTTCGCCCGCTCGATTGTTCCGTTTACATTGCCTATCGGACAGGAAGCGAATTTTCGCGGCGTCGTCGATGTCGTGCATATGAAGGCTTACGAATTTGACGCGAGCGGCAAATCGAAAGAGATTCCGATTCCCGCCGAAGGACGCGACATCGTCGATAAAACCCGCGAGCGTCTCGTCGAGCTCGTCGCCGAATCGGACGACGCGCTGCTGGAAAAATATTTTGAAAACGGCACGCTGGAAGACGACGAAGTGATTCCGAATCTGGCGAAAGCCATCGCGAACAGCAAGCTTTGTCCGGTTTTCGCGGTTTCGGCAAACACTCTGGTCGGCTTGACCTGCCTGCTCGACGCAATTATCGAATACGCTCCGAATCCGGCGACGCACGAAGCGGAATACGGTTATGCCAACGCCGAACAGGAAGGCGAGCGCATCACCAGAAAATATTCCAACGACGAGCCGTTCAGCGCTTACGTTTTCCGCACGATTGCCGACCCGTTCGCCGGCAGAATCAACGTGATGAAAGTCGTCTCGGGCAAAGTCGCGTCCGACGCGACCGTTTACAATTCGAGCCGTGACACGCAGGAACGCCTCGGCGCGCTGCACGTCATACAGGGAAAAAATCTCGACAAGGTCGATTCGGCGCAAACCGGCGACATCATCGCGGTCGTGAAATTAAAAGAGACGCAGACGGGCGACACGCTCTGCGATAAAGCGAGCGCGATTGTCTACCCGAAAGTGGAATACCCGGAAGCCGCCATCGCTTTCGCCATCGAGCCGAAATCGCGCGCCGACGAAGACAAAATCTCGACCGCGCTGCACAAAATTCTCGAAGAAGACCCGAGCCTGCATTTCGACCGCGACGCGCAGACAAAGGAATTTATCCTTTCCGGCTCCGGTCAGCTTCATATCGAAACGGTCGTGGCGAAATTAATGAATCGCTATCACGTCGAAGTCGCGCTGCATCCGCCGAAAGTTCCTTATAAAGAAACAATTACCGGAACGGTCGAAGTTCAAGGGAGACATAAGAAACAATCCGGCGGGCGCGGTCAGTTCGGCGACTGCAAATGCATCTTCGAGCCTCTGGAGCGAAGCGGCGGATTTCAGTTTGTCGACAAAATCTTCGGCGGCGCGATTCCGCAAAACTTCCGTCCGGCGATTGAAAAAGGCATCGTCGAAGCGGCGCAAAGCGGCGCGGTCGCCGGTTATCCGCTGGTCGATTTCAAAGTGACGTTAATCGACGGCAGCTATCACGCGGTCGATTCGGACGAACACAGCTTTCGCGCCGCCGGACGCAAAGCGTTTCGCAATGCGATGGAAAAAGCCCGCCCGACCTTGCTCGAACCGATTATGGACGTCGAAGTTTTCTGCCCGCAGGAAGTTTCCGGCGACATTATGGGCGATTTAAACTCGCGGCGCGGGCGCGTGCAGGGCATGGAAACGCGCGGCAAACAGCAGGTCATCAAAGCGCAAGTGCCTTTGTCGGAAATGCTCGATTATCAATCGAAGCTCAACTCGATGACGCAGGCGCGCGGCTCGTATCATATGCAGTTTTCGCATTACGACCCGCTGCCGGGCAATCTCGCCTCAAAGGTCGTCGAACAGGCACGCGCCGAAGGCAGAATCCGCACGCACGAAGAAGACGAGTAAACGTTTATCGCTTGATTATCAAATTAAAAGGACGGCGCGAAAACCGTCCTTTTTTTATTCTAATAAATAGTTTTGCTTTTAAGCGCGACTTCCCTACAGCAAATTTCATTGCTATCAATTGCGAAGTGAAATATAATCAACCCGCTTTCCGTTTCAATTTGCCCAGCCCTTTTCTTTAATTTCGGTGAGGAGAAAACCCGATGCTTTCACGATTTCGGCTAAAATTTTCGTGCTCTTGGCGCAAAACCGTTTCGGCTTTGGCGGCTTTCACGATTTTGATTTTGCTTTTTAATCTTCCGGCTTTTGCGGCGGCGGGCGACCTCGACGCGTCTTTCGGGCAGAACGGCATTTCCCCTGCGCCCGGATTAAACCCTGATGGTGCCTCGACGTGTATAGCGCTGCAGCCTGACGGTAAAATTATCGTGGGCGGCATCGTTCGTTCTCCGCCGGGTTTCTACAGTTTTACGCTCGTCCGCTATTTGCCTGACGGCTCGGTTGATACCAGTTTTGGAAATGGCGGAAACGTCATTACTCCGCCTTTTGTCAGTAACTCGTCCGATTCCAATCTTAACGATGTCGCCGTTCTCGCGGACGGCAAAATAATCGCCGTCGGCTGGGTTCGCGTGCCTGATACTGTTACACCGTTTGCGCGCCAAAGTCTGATTGTTTTTCGCTACAATGCCAATGGCTCGCTCGACACGACTTTTCACGATAACGGCAAATTTATTTATGGCGAGGGCGGTTTTATCGCTTCGGCTGAAGCAGTCAAGGTGCAGCCGGACGACAAATTCGTGGTTGCCGGATATACCGGCTCAGCCATCAAAGGAAACGTTCCGTATAAATCGCTTTTATTCAGATTCGCGGGCAACACTCTTGATGCCGCTTTTAACAACGGACAGACACAGGTTGTTCCAGGAGACACCTTAGGATATTCGGTCGCTTTGCAGGCGGACGGTAAAATAATCGTCGGCGGGCGCACGAACAGCAGTACGGGTAACGGCTTAAGCCTGACGCGCTACAACGCGGACGCCACAATCGACACGAGCTTCGGCAATAACGGCAGAATTATCAGAGCAAACGAGAATCTAAGCGAAGCCATTGAAGTTTTAGCTCAGCCGGACGGCAAAATCGTCGCCGTCAGTTCAATCTTCGCCAACAGCAATCTTAGAGACTTCGCCATTCTGCGCTTTAATTCCGACGGTTCGCCCGACTCGTCTTTCGGAACCGGCGGAAAAGTCATCACAGCCGTCTCGAATCGTTCCGACACTCCAAGCGGCGGCGTGCTGCAAGCCAACGGCAAAATCGTTGTCTCCGGCGCTTCGCACTATTACGCCGCCAGTACTCCGGATATCTTCCCGATACTCGTCAGATATAATGCGGACGGCTCGCTCGACCGCACTTTCGGCATCGGCGGCATCGCGCGCACGCCTTCACCCGCATCTCACGGCGATATAATTCTACAGCCGGACGGCAAAATTCTGACAAGCATTTCTCTTCGCCAAAGCAGTGTTAATTCAAGTTTCAGAACGGCTCGCTATCTGGCAAACGGCACGCGCGATTTCGATTTCGACGGCGACCGCAATGCAGACGTTTCCATCTTTCGTCCCAATTCCGCCGCCGAATGGTATTGGCTCGGCAGCTCAAACAACGAAAGCAGCGGTCTGCAATTCGGCGTCGATTCCGATAAACCGGCGGCGGCTGATTTCGACGGCGACGGCAAAACGGACGTTGCCGTTTTCCGCGACGGCGATTGGTACCGGATAAACAGCTCCGACAATCAATTTGTCGCCGTTCATTTCGGGCAAGCCGGAGACAAACCCGTCGCGGCGGATTACGACGGCGACGGGGGCGCGGATTTAGCCGTTTACCGGCAGGGAAACTGGTATATCTTAAACAGCGCGGACGATTCTTTTCGCGCCGAACAATTCGGCATCGCTTCGGACAAACCCGTGCTCGGAGATTTCGACGCGGACGGAAAAAATGATTTAGCGGTTTACAGGGACGGCACGTGGTATCTGTTGCGCAGCCGCGAAGGATTTTTCGGCGTGCAGTTCGGCATCGCTTCCGATAAACCCGTGACGGCAGATTACGACGGCGACGGAAAAACGGATTTGGCGGTTTATCGTCCGGCGGACGGCACTTGGTATCTGCTGCGCTCGAATCTCGGCTTTACGGCGACGCAGTTCGGCATCAGCTCGGACAAACCCGTTCCGGCAGATTATGACAATGACGGAAAGGCGGATATTGCGGTTTACCGCGAGGGCATCTGGTATCTGCTGCAATCTTCGGCGGGATTTCGCGGCGTTCAGTTTGGCGCGGCAAATGATTTTCCCGTTCCGGCGGCTTTTTTACCTTAAAAATTATCTCTCTTTAAAATTTCTTTGACGCGGGCAATTCAGGCGGCGAGCGCTGGCTTGGCGGCTTCCCCGGCGGTCGGATTTTCGGCTTCTCGCCGGAAAGTCGCCGATTGTAAAACGCACGGCTAAATTTTTCTTGACATTTACCCGATTTTTGTTTAATTTATCGGTGTCTATCTGTTAGGTATTTTGTTTCTCCTTGTGGAATGATTAAGCGGCGTTGTAGTTGGGCACAACGTCGCTTTTTCTTTTGCGCGGCGGAATTTGTCTTTGACGATGCAAACTGCGAAAATTTATTTTTGTCATTCTTTTAACTAACTCTAATTTAACCGGACAGGAAACGAGATGAAAAAGTTTTTATTTATCACATTTTTGACTTGCGCTTTGTTTTTAACGGGCTGCGAGACGGCGGTCAACGAAGCGAATCACGCGAATCACGGGCAGAATACGAAGCCGAACCAGATAGATATGAGCGCCGATGAATACGTCGTCGAGTTTAAAGCCGCGCCCGAACAGCCGAAGGCGGAAGAACAGGTCGATTTGAGCTTTACGGTCAGAAATTCTCAAGGCGGCGTCGTTAAAGATTTGCAGATTGTGCATGAAAAACCGATGCACCTGATTGTCGTTTCGGAAGATTTGGCGGAATTTTATCATCTGCATCCGGAAGCGCAGGCGGACGGTTCATATAAAGCTTCGTTCGCGTTTAAAAACGGCGGGAAATTTAAGCTTTATGCCGATTTGACGCCGGCGAAAGACCGGCAGATGGTCAGAATTTTCGATTTGACAATCGCGGGCAGCGAGCGGGCGAAGGAAGCTTTGAAAACGGACGCGAAGTTTGAGAGAACCGTCGAGGATTTGAAAGTTTCGATGAAGCCGGACGGCGATTTCGTGGCGAATAGAGAGATTACGCTCACTTACAGCGTCTTTGACGCGCGGACGAATCAGCCGGTGACGGATTTGCAGAAATATCTCGGCGAGACGGCGCATTTTGTGGTCGTGAATAAAGATTTGAACGAGTTTGTTCACGCGCATCCGGTGTCGCTGGATAATGTGAAAGACGGCGAGCATCAGCACGACGCGAATTCTTCGCCGAAACACGATGAAAAATTGTCGAGCGCGGCGGCAAATTCCGTTTCGGCGCGCGTTTCTTTTCCGAAAGCCGGAATTTATAAAATCTGGGCGGAGTTTCAGCGCAACGGGAAAGTGACCGCCGTGCCGTTTGTCGTCGAGGTCAAAGCGGGCGCGGAAGAAAAGCCTCTGGAAGAAGTAAAAATTCCCGAAGGCGCGATTAAGATTACGGTGACGAAAGACGGTTTTACGCCCGAAGAGATTACTTTTAAAAAAGGGATGCCTTTAAAGCTTGCGTTTTACCGCGCCGATACGGAAAACTGCGCTAACGAAATTGTCTTTAAAGATTTGAATATTAAAAAGAAATTGCCCGTCGGCGAAGTCGTCCTGGTCGATATTCCGACCGACGCCGAAAAAACTTTCACGTTCGCCTGCGGGATGAATATGTATAAAGGGCAGATTGTCGTGCAGTAATTTATGCCGGACGAGGAAGCGATGCTGGAAATTGAGTTTGAACTGGACGCGGATTTTAATCGCCGCGCATGGTTTCACGCGGCGCGCAAAAACTTACCTCAAACATTGGCATTCTGGGGAACAATAATTTTTATCGGACTGCTGGCGATGTTTTATTATCGCCAATCGGCGCGCGAATTTGTTTTTTTCTCGCTGGTCGTCGGGATAATCGTCGCCATTCTCTCGTATATTTATTATACGAGTTATCAACAGAATCTGCGCGAGGCGCGCGACTTCAACGCCATCAACGGTAAACGCGTCCGGTTAGTTTTCAAAGCCGACGCCGACGGCTTTGATTTTATACACGGGAAAAATTTCAGTCACATCGCCTGGGAATCGGTGACGTTTTACGAAGAATCCGCCGAATTTATTATTCTCGGCTACTCCAGCGGATTTTATATTCCCAGAAGCGCTTTTCAAAGCGAGGACGAAATTAATTTTT
>DASVWG010000550.1:0-7325 GCA_036389695.1 Pyrinomonadaceae bacterium | reverse complement strand
GAAAATTTTCCGGCTGGCTAAAAATATTAAATTATGACTCCGACCGACGAGCAAAAAATTTCCGTCGAAAGGCGCGGGCACGTTTTATTAATCGGGCTGAATCGTCCGGCGAAGCGCAACGCCTTCGACCTTGAAATGCTCGAACAGCTCGCGCTCGCCTATGCCCGTCTGGAAGACGAAGAGGAAGCGCGCTGCGGCGTTTTGTTCGCCGGGGGCGAGATGTTTACCGCCGGTCTGGATTTGGCGAACGTCGCGCCGAAAGTCGTCGAGCAAGGCGTTTTGAGCTATCCCGAAAACGCGATTGACCCGCTCGGTCTGCACGGCGCGCGGCGGCGGACTAAACCGATGGTGGCGGCGGTGCAGGGAAAATGTCTGACCATCGGCATCGAATTGCTGCTCGCCGCCGACATTCGCGTCGCGGCGGAAAACGCGACTTTCGCGCAGATTGAAATAAAGCGCGGAATTTTTCCGTTCGGCGGCGCGACCTTGAGATTTCCGGCGCAGGCGGGCTGGGGCAACGCGATGCGCTGGCTGCTGACCGGCGACGAGTTCGACGCGGCGGAAGCTTTAAGAATCGGGCTGGTGCAGGAAGTCGTCGAAAGCGGAAAACACGTCGAGCGCGCAATCGAAATCGCCGAAACCGTGGCGAAACAAGCGCCTTTGGGCGTTTGCGCCACTATCGAGTCGGCGCGAAAAATGCAGTCGGAAGGCTTCGGCGCGGCGGTCAGACATTTGACGCCGCAGATTCTGGAGCTTTTTAAATCCGAAGACGCGGGCGAGGGCGTGCGTTCTTTTCTGGAGCGGCGCGAGGGCAATTTCAAAGGGCGCTGAACCGAACGGTGGGCGAATGTTTGAAAATTAATTTCTATTTTTATGCCTGAATCTTTCGCCAGCAAATTTGACCGCATCAAGTTTAATTTTTTTCCGGCGTATCGCGGGACGGGCGCGCGGGTGATTTATATTTCGGACGATTACCATAAAATTCGCGTGAAAATTCCTTTGTCGTGGCGGACGCGAAATTATGTCGGGACGATTTACGGCGGCAGTATGTATGCGGGAATCGACCCGATTTATATGCTGATGCTGATAAAAATTCTGGGGCGCGAATACGTCGTCTGGGACAAAGCGGCGAAAATTCGTTTTAAGCGTCCGGGCAAGGAAACTTTGTTTGCCGATTTTTTATTAACCGAAGACGAGATTGACGAAATCAAACGACTGCTCGAAACGGCAAAATCGGTTGACCGCGTTTATAATGTCGAATTGGTCGATAAAAACGGCAAGGTTCACGCATCGATTGAAAAAACTTTATACATCGCGAAGCGTAAAGGGGATTGATTATGAAAAATTTTTCAGGGTTGGTTATTTTAGCTTTGATTTTGATTATCGGCGGATGCAATTCGCGCCCGACGACGGGCGTTCCGACCGAGTTTGCCAAAGCCTGTAGTCCGGAAAATGAAAAAAAATATCTGGAAGTCAGCGGCTTTCTCGACGACAAGGGCGGCGTTTTCTGCTCGAACCGGGGCGGTCGGATGGAATGCAGCTTTAACTTGCGCGAAACGCCGACGGGCGAGAAAAAACTCAGCGCTTATATCGAAACCGGAACCTCGGCAAATACTGCCGAGCAATTGCCGAAAGGCTACAGTCGCGAAGATTTGAAAATCCGCGATAATGCCGGAAACATTATCAATCTCGCCGACAAAGTTAAAGTGACGGGCGAGCTGAACACGACCGGCGACCCGAACGTTTGTTTTATAAACGTCACGAAAATCGAAAAATAATGACGCGCTGCGACTGGGCGAAAAACGATTTGGCGATTCGCTATCACGACGAGGAATGGGGCGTGCCCGCGCACGACGACCGGCGTTTGTTTGAATTTTTGATTCTGGAAGGCGCGCAGGCAGGCTTGAGCTGGGACACGATTTTGCGGAAACGCGAAAATTATCGCGCGGCTTTTGACTCGTTTCAAGCGGAAAAAATCGCGCGTTACGAGGCGAGAAAAATTTTGGAGCTTTTGCAGAATGAAGGCATTATTCGCAATCGTCTGAAAATCGCTTCGACCGTTCAAAACGCGCGGGAGTTTTTGAAAATCAGAGACGAATTCGGCTCTTTCGATTCGTACGTCTGGCAGTTTGTCGGCGGCAAGCCGCTCGTCAACGCGTGGAAAACGATGTCGGAAGTTCCGGCGAAAACTACGGTTTCCGGCCGCGTCAGCAAAGACTTGAAAAAACGCGGCTTTAATTTCGTCGGCTCGACGATTATGTATGCGTTTATGCAGGCTTGCGGTCTGGTCAACGACCACCTGGTTTCGTGTTTTCGATACGAGGAAATAAATTGAAAAAATGTCGGGATTGCTGAAAGAATTTACCGATTTGACGGAAATACTTAATGAAAAAGGTATTGCTTACGCAGTTTGCGGCGGCTGGGCAATGGCGATTCACGGTTTGCCGCGCGCGACGGTTGATATTGATTTATTGATTTTGTCGGAAAATCTTTCAGCGGCTTGGGAAACAGCGCGAAATCTAGGCTATGAGGTCGAAGGCTTGCCGCTTCATTTTCACGACGGCGCCATTGAAATCAGGCGAATTTCCAAAATTGATAAAGAATCGAAAAGGCTTTTTACGATTGATTTTCTGCTCGTCACCGAACCGCTGACAGTCGTTTGGGAAAATCGCGAGTTAATTGAATGGGAAGACGGAAAGGTTTGGGCAGTTTCGCGCGAAGGATTGATTTCGCTTAAAACAATCAGCGGGCGCGAGCAGGATTTACTTGATATTAAGAAACTCCGCGAGGTGGAAAATGAAAGTTGATATGTCGCCGGAAGCGGTGACTGCCAGATTAAAAACGCTTGATGAGCTTTGGCTTTTAAGCGTCAAATTGATGAATTCAAAAAAAATAAAATCCGCTAAAGATAAAGACCGGCGGACAAAAATAAAGCAGGAAGATTCGAGTTTTGAGAGCAGGGAAATTCAGTCTTAATTTTGCGGTCTCGTAAATGACCAGCCGGTTTCGTGCTTCCGGTATAATTGGCGGATAAATTTATGCGGAGAATTATTTTATATGTTTTATTTCTCGTTATACCGGCTTTTTGTTTCGGGCAGGCGACGCGCGAAGCTGCGATTCATTCCGAGGTTTTGAATCAGGACCGGAAACTCTGGATAAACGTTCCGCAGTATTACGACTTGCGGCAGGACAGCTTTCAGATTGTTTTTGTGCTGGACGGAAACAATCGCTCTTTGTTTGAATACGCGGCGGCTTCGAAAAGATTTCTGGAAAGAAACGCCGTCGACCTTTCCGAGTTTAACGCGCCGGAATCGATAATCGTCGGCATCGAGCAGAAAGAGCGCTGGACGGATTTTGCCGATAATGCCGGTTCGGATAAATTTTTCCGGTTTTTGACGGACGAGGTTTTCCCGTTCGTGCGGAAAAATTATCGAACGCAGAATTACACAATCTTAATCGGGCATTCGCTGGCGGGACGTTTTGCGCTGGATGCTTTGCTGCGGCGTCCCGATTTATTCAACGCGGTGATTGCCGCCAGCCCGGCATACGGCAAAAAGAACATCGACGAGATAAAAAGTAAAATCGACGCGCTGGCAAAATCCGGCTTGGCGAACGACCGCGCTTTATACGTTTCGACGACGTATCTGAAAAACGACGGAACCGAACAGCAGTTTCGGGAATTTGCCGAAGCGTTGAATTTACAGTTTAAGGACGCGTCTTATCGCAACTTTCGTTTTCGATTCGGCAGCTCCGAGACGCTCGGACACGCGAAAAGTCCTTATTTTTCGATACCCGAAGGACTGCATTTTATTTATGCGCCGTCATTATGGCAGATAGACGTGCGAAGCTTGTTTGACAAAAATTCGAGCGCCGTTCTGGCAGCCGACAATTACCGGCAAAGAATAAAGGAAAGATTCGGAGTTTCGATTTCAATGCGCCGCTACGCGCCGATTCTGATTGACGAGCTGGTCAAAGCAAATAAAACCGCCGACGCCATACGTTTTTTGACCGGGGAAGTAAATCAGAATCCGACGGATTTGGATTTATTCGCCAATCTGCTGACGCTGCTGAAAAAAAACAAGTTAGCCGATTACAATTCGTATAAAGCGAGGTTTATCAAGACGATGAAGCAGATAAACACGCCGGAAAACGAGCAAGCCGAATGGCTGAAACAGATAGATAAAGACGGCTAGTTTCCGTTTGCGGTCACGAAAAGATAATGGATTACCCGATAACGCCCGCGATTCGCGTCCTGCGCGAGAAGAAACAGGAGTTTGAGCCGCACGTTTTTGAATACGTCGAAAAGGGCGGAACGCGGCATTCGGCGCAGGAGCTGGGCGTTGACGAGCATTTGATTGTCAAAACTTTGATATTTGAAACGAGCGAGAGAAAGCCCTTGATTGTGTTGATGCACGGCGATTTACAGGTTTCGGCGAAGAACCTGGCAAGGCATTTAAACGTGAAATCGGTCGCGCCGGTCGCGCCCGAAAAGGCGTCTAAATTAACGGGTTATATGGTCGGCGGAACGTCGCCTTTCGGCGTGAAAACGCGGATGCCGGTTTACGCCGAGAAAACGATTTTCGGGTTACCGCGGATTTACATCAACGGCGGCAAGCGCGGATTTTTGATTTCGCTCGAGCCGCGGGTTTTGAAAGAAGTATTAGAGGTTTCGGAAGTATCGGTCAGACAGGATTGAAAGATGTTGATTGACGAATTTTTGCCAATTTACGATTTTGACGAAAAGCACGAAATAACGATTCGCGCTTCGGCGGAAAAAGTTTCGGCGGCGCTCGAATCAATTGATTTTAATGAATCGACGGTTATTCGCTGGCTGCTCCGGCTGCGCGGTTTGAGCGCGAAAGATGGCTGCGATGAAAGCCCGAAAACTTCGACGCTGCGCGATATGACGAAATCGAATTTCGTCATACTGGGCGAAAAGCCGAACGAGGAAATTCTGCTCGGGATTGCCGGAAAATTCTGGACTCCGGCGGGCGACGTGCAAAAGCTCGACGCGAAAGACTTTGCGGCTTTCAATAAAGAAGGTTACGCCAAAGCCGCCTGGAATTTTACTTTGTCGGAAGTCGGCGAAAAGGAAGTTTGTTTGAAAACGGAAACCAGAGTGCAGTGTCTGGGCGCGGCGACGCAGGAGAGCTTTAGATTTTACTGGTGGTTTATCAAGCCTTTCAGCGGCTGGATTCGGCAGGAGATGCTGCGGCTGGTCAAACAAAAAGCGGAAGCCGCCGCATAGATTTACAATGAGCTTATACACGCGCTGGGCATGTTTCGATTGCCGGAAAAGCTTCGCCAAAGACACGAGCGAAAAGCCGCGAAAATGTCCCGAATGCGCGAAAGCGATGATTGATATGGGCGCGTATTTCGAGCCGCCGCGCCGTCTGAATAAAAAGCGCTGGGAAGTGATGAAAATTCTGGCTGACAACGGTTATAAATTTAACGATAAAGACAGCCGCATTTACATCCAAAATCGAATTTTGCAGGCGAAAAATCCGCGCGCGGCGGACGTGATTGAGCGAATCGAAGAGGAAAAACAGCGAAAAAGGGAATTAGCCGCAGAGGGCGCAGAGAAGACAGAGAAAACAAAGAATGAAACCGCAGATTGACGCAGATAAAAAATAGATTTAGTTGATTTAATTCGTGTTATTCGTGTTATTCGTGGCTAATAAAAAATATGAAAACTGTAAGCGTGATACAAAAAACAATTGTCCTGATTTCGCTTCTGCTGTGTTTTGTTTTGGCGGCGGGCGCGCAGGTGACGGCGATTCGCGCCGGACGCGTCGTTGACCCGGAAACGGGCGCGATTTTAAGCAATCAGATTATTCTGGTCGAAGGGCAAAACATTAAAGCTATCGGCGCGGACGTACAGATTCCGGCGGGCGCAACAGTTATTGATTTGTCCAGACAAGTTGTTTTGCCCGGATTGTTCGACGCGCACACGCATCTGTGTATGAATATGCAGCACCAGCGCGATGCGGGCAATTATTACATCACGACATTGCTGGATTCGAACGCCAAGCGCGCGATTCAGGGCGTGGCAAACGCGCGCTCGATGCTCGAATACGGTTTCACGACCGTGCGCGACGTCGGCAACGCGGGAAATTACGCCGACACGGAGCTGCGCCGCGCCATCGACCAGGAAACCGTTCCGGGTCCGACCGTCATCAACGCCGGACGCATTATCGCGCCCTACGGCGGGCAGTTTCAGATGCAGGCGGATAAAAGAGAATTGGGCAATCCCGAATATTTTTACGCCGACACGCGCGACGAATTGAAAAAAGCCGTGCGGGAAAATATTCATTACGGCGCGCGCGTTATCAAAATCGTTGTCGACGACCAGCGATATATTTATTCGGTTGACGACATCAAACTGGTGATTGAAGAAGCGCACGCCGTCGGCTTTAAAGTCGCCGCGCATTGCTGGACGCAAAAGGGCGCGCGCCACGCGGCGGAAGCCGGCGTCGATTCCATCGAACACGGCGTCGAGATAGACGACGAAACGCTGGACATCGCCAAAAGCAAAAACATCGCGCTCGTCCCGACGCCGTTTACCGAAACCGACGCTCGAATGCGCGCCGCGCCGGGCGGAAATAAAGATTTAGACGCGCGCTGGTTTGCCGCTCCGGTGAAACGCGCTTACGCGAAAGGCGTGACGCTGGTTTTCGGTCCCGACGTGATTTTCACGACGAAAGAATATCCGCGCGGCAGACTCTCGATTGAAACAATTGATAATTGGCTTGCCGCCGGAATTCCGCCGCGCGTGATTTTGCAGGCTTTGACCGTAAACGCGGCGAGATTGCTCGGCGTCGAAAAGACGCGCGGTTTTCTGAAAGCCGAAATGCGAGCCGACATTATTGCGGTTAATGATAATCCGGCGGAGAAAATCGAGACGCTCAAAAACGTTAATTTCGTGATGAAAAACGGCAAGGTTTTTAAGCAGAATTCAATTGTGAAATGAGGTTTATTGATATGAGAAAAGCTGTTTTGGTTTTTATCGTTTTCATGTTTTTCGCTGTCGCCGGAGCAGTTAAAGCAAAGGCTTGTATGTGTGATTGGCTCAATATGTCAGTTAAATCGGATTTCGATGATGCCGACGCGGTGCTTCAAGGAAAAGTCATTTTGGGTAATAACGAAAAGGGAAAATGGAAGATTGATGTAAGCAAAGTTTGGAAGGGCGCAGTTGAACAGGAAATTTATGTTATCGATACAAGCGCACGTTCAAGTTGTAAGGGAAGTTTTAAACAAGGCGATGAATATATCCTTTTTCTTTGGTCAAGAAGAAGTGATTCAACAGTTAATAAAGATAAAAATAT
>DASVWG010000549.1:0-4695 GCA_036389695.1 Pyrinomonadaceae bacterium | reverse complement strand
GAAACTTCGAAGCAAATTAAAAACAGAATCCCGAAAAACCAAAGCATTCTTGCCGATGTTTTTTTGAGCATAATTAAGTTAAACGCTCAAACTATCTAAAGCGTGGCAAAATCTCGCCCGCTTTGCCTTTTAAAACGTCATCGCAAAAATCGGTCATCGGCGTCGCTTCCATGTTTACTTCGACCAGATGCGCGCCGGAAGATTTAGCGATTTCCGCCAAGCCCGCCGCCGGGTAAACGAGCGCCGAAGTTCCGACGACGAAAAACAAATCGCATTCGCGCGCCTTTTGCTCGGCTTTTAAAAAAGCCTCGAAGGGCAGCATCTCGCCGAATAAAACCACATCGGGACGAACTTTCGCGCCGCATTCGTCGCAAACGTCCGGCTGATGCGGAATTTCTTCCGGCTTCATACGGAATTTTTTCGCGCAAACGGTGCAGGACGAACGATTGATATTGCCGTGCAATTCGATAACCTGTCGCGAGCCGGCGCGTTCGTGCAAGCCGTCGACGTTTTGCGTGACGAGCGTGAAATCTTCAAATTTATCCTGCCAAAGAGCTAATGCAAAATGCGCCGCGTTCGGCTGGCAGTCCTTCAAAATTCCGCGCCGGTAATCGAACCATTCCCAGACTTCGGCGAGATTTTCGCGAACCATCCGCGCCGAAGAAATCTGCTCGAAAGGCATTCCTTTCCAGACCGCCCAATTCGCGCCCGTGCCGCGAAACGTCGGCACGCCCGATTCCGCCGAGACGCCCGCGCCCGTCAAAACGCAGATTTTTTTCACTTTTTGAAAAACTTCCTTGAGCTTTTCGGAAATCGGCATAAAAATAAAAGTTTAGCTTTTTGCGCCGAAAAGAAAAAGCCGCCCGCGCCTGATACTTTTTCGCCGAAATTTTCGCTATTCTTTTTAAATCTTGAAAGGAGAAAAACAAATGAAAAAATTGCTGGTAAAACTTTTAGTCGTCGTCATGATTGTCCTGACCGTTTCCGAAGCGGGCTTCGCCGATATTCGCGTCCGCTTCGCGCGCGGCAGAACGAGCGCCACAATGTCGGGCAGAATCGGCTCGGGCGGCAGAATCTGCTACGTCGCCAACGCCAAAGCCGGACAAATCCTGACGGCGACCGTCAGCTCGCGCAGCGGTCAGGTGATGATTTTTGAAAGCGGCGAAACGAGCTATCGAATGGAAGTCGAATATTCCGGCGACCAATCCGTCTGCGTCGACAACCTGCGCGGCGCGACGACATATTCATTGACCGTTTCGATTCGATAAAAATTAACCACAAGAAAGAAGAATTAACAGGGATAACAGGATAGACAGGGATAAATAGAAATATATTTCTTATCCCTGTCCATCCTGTTATCCCTGTATTTTTCCGTTTGGCGGCGCAGCCTTTTGCTATCTCTGCGCATAAACCTTTATAATTTCAGTTTTATTCTATTCAATAAATTTTGTTTTGAGATGAACCTTTTACAGTTACAAGAAATTTTGCGCGGAAAAGTCGTTGAAACCGCGAAAGAAAATTTTCAGGTTGATTTGGAGCAAGTCGCAGCGGAAGTTCCGCCCAAGACCGAGCTTGGCGATTTGGCGTTTCCCGTCGCGTTTGAACTGGCGAAAAAAATCAAGCAGGCGACGGGCGAAAAGCGAAATCCGCGCGAGATTGCCGAAACTTTAAAAGCGGCGCTGGAAAAAGAAAATTTCGTTTCGCGCGTCGAAGTCGCGGGCGCGGGATATTTGAACGTTTTCTACAACCGCGCGCGATTTTTAGCCGATGCTTCGACGGCTGAGCCTTTGCCGAAACTGAGAAAGACGGACGAAAACGCGCCGAAGCGAATGGTCGAGCATACTTCGGTCAATCCGAATAAAGCCGCGCATATCGGTCACGTGCGCAACGCCGTTTTGGGCGACACTTTCATACGCATTTTGCAGGCGCACGGCGAGCGCACCGAAACGCAGTATTACATCGACAACACGGGCGTGCAGGTTGCGGACGTCGTCGTCGGATTCGTTTATCTGGAAAAAATGAATCTCGACGACATCAGGCAATTGGACGAAAATCTGAAGGACGAGGGAAAAACCTTCGATTATTACTGCTGGGATTTATACGCGCGCGTCGGCAAGGAATACCAGGCGAACGAGGAGTTATTGGAGAAACGCGCGGAAATTCTGCACTTAATCGAAGAAGGCGGCAGCGAAATCGCCGAGCTTGCCGATTATGTCGCCACGCGCAACGTCCAGTGCATCGTCAACACGATGGAGCGTCTTTCGATTCGATACGATTTGCTGCCGCGCGAATCGGAAATTCTGCATCTGCAATTCTGGGCGAAAGCGTTTGATTTGATGAAGCAATTAGGCGTCGTCCACTTTGAAACCGAAGGCAAAAACGCGAATTGCTGGGTGATGCCGTTCGAATCGCACACCGGAACCGACGAGCACGAAGCCGACAAAATCCTCGTCCGCTCAAACGGAACCGTGACTTACACGGGCAAAGACATCGCGTATCAGCTCTGGAAGCTCGGCGTTTTGGGCTTGGATTTCAACTACAAATTATTTTCCACATATTTTGACGGCAAAGAAATCTGGACGACGACCGTCGAGGAAACCGACCACGCGAGCGTTCCGAAATTCGGCGGCGGCGAGACGGTTTACAACGTGATTGACTCGCGCCAGTCTTACCCGCAGGAAGTCGTCAAAAAAGGCGTGTCCTTGATTTCGCCGGAAAAAGGCGAGCGGGCGAGCATTCATCTGAGCTACGGCAGAGTCGGGCTTTCACCGGCGGCGGCGGAAGAACTGGGTTTTGAGCTGGCGGAAGAAGACAAGCAAAAAACTTTTATCGAAATGTCCGGTCGAAAGGGCTTGGGCGTCAAGGCTGACGATTTGATAAACCGTCTGGAAGTCAACGCTTTACAGGAAGTCGAAAATCGTCATCCGGACATTTCCGTCGCCGAAAAACGCGACATCGCGCACACGATTGCCGTCGGCGCGCTGCGCTATTTTCTGCTGAAATTTACCCGCAACACGATGATTGTTTTCGATTTCAAAGAAGCTCTTTCGTTTGAAGGCGAGACGGGCTGCTTCTGTCAATATTCGGCTGTCCGCGCCAATTCGATTTTCCGCAAGCTGGAAGAATTCGATTTGGAAAAAGCGATTAAAATTGTTGGGGAAAAACGCGCGGAAGCGGCGGAAATTCTGGCTAATGAAAACGAGGTTTGGTCATTGATTACGCTCGCTTCGCGCCTGGAAGAAGCCGTTGCGCAAGCCGCGAACGCCACCGAACTGGCGATTCTGGCAAAATATACATTCGGACTGGCGAAAGCGTTTAATCTGTTCTATCACAATCACCGAATCATCGCCGAAGAAAACGAAATCAAACGCGCCGTTCTGATTGTCACGGCTGATATTGCGCGCCGGGCTTTGACCGCCGCTTTGAATACTCTGGGAATCGAAGTGCCGGAAAGAATGTAGAAATTTGCGATTTTCGATTTGCGATTTTCGATTGGCAGGATTTTTGCATAATTAATTTTTAAGAGTTTGATATTTTGAAAAATCCGCGTTTATCCGCGTAAATCTGCGGTTAGACGCTGGCAATTTGCCGAAAACATTGGCAATCTGCCAAAATCTGTTTAAGAGAATTTTATGTTAATCGTCATGAAACCCGACGCGGCTCGCACGGATGTCGAGCGCGTCGTCGAAATAATCGAAAAACTCGGCTTCAAGCCGCACGAGCTGCCGGGCGAAAACCGCACCGCCATCGGAATCACCGGCAATCCCGGCGCTATCGACCCGACGCATTTCGAAAATCTGCCGGGCGTCGCCGAAGCGATTCGCGTCACCAAGCAATACAAGTTAATCTCACGCGATTTGCGACCGGAAAAATCCGTCATCAAGGTCGGCAGCGCGGCAATCGGCGACGGCAATCTCGCAATTATCGCCGGACCGTGCGCGATTGAATCGCCCGAACAGGTTTTCAAAGTCGCCGAAGCCGTCGCGCAAAGCGGCGCGAAATTTTTTCGCGGCGGCGCTTTCAAACCGCGCACTTCGCCTTACGCTTTTCAGGGCAAAGGCGAGGACGGCTTGAAGATTTTGGCGGAAGCGCGCGAGCGTTACGGCTTGAATATCGTCACCGAAGCGATGGACGAGCGCGGCGTGGATCTGGTCGAAAAATACGGCGACTGCATCCAAATCGGCGCGCGCAATATGCAGAATTTTTCGCTTCTGAAATACGTCGGGCAAATGCGAAAGCCGGTTTTGCTGAAACGCGGGCTGTCGGCGACGCTCGACGAATTTCTGCTCGCCGCCGAATACATTATGGCGGAAGGAAATTATGAAGTGATTTTGTGCGAGCGCGGAATCCGAACCTTTGCCAATCACGCGCGAAACACGATGGATTTATCAATCGTTCCGGCGGTGCAGCGAATCTCGCATCTGCCGATTATCGTTGACCCTTCGCACGGAACGGGCAGAAATTATATGGTCAACCCGCTGGCGCGCGCGGGCGTCGCGGTCGGCGCGGACGGCTTGATTATCGAAGTTCACCCGTGCCCGGAAGAAGCTCTGTGCGACGGCGCGCAGGCTTTGACACCGGCGCAATATATCGAACTGGCGGAACAGGTTAAAGCGATTCACGAAATCCTGGCGAAAGATGAAATGTCGATTGCGCTGGCATAGTCAGAACCGCCTGCGGTAGCGGGCGGTTGAA
>DASVWG010000548.1:0-14155 GCA_036389695.1 Pyrinomonadaceae bacterium | reverse complement strand
CAAAGGACTTGTTTGAATTTAAGTTTCGACTTTCTATACTTCAACCGCCCGCTACCGCAGGCGGTTCTGACCTATTTGCGAAGCTCGAAAAGCGTGTTGCCGGTTTCGTTTGTTTGCCAGGAAACTTTGGCTTTGATGAGCGCGGCGCGGGATTTGACGTTGGAGATGCCGCGCCCGCGCGTGGTGTCGGCGGCTGGCGCGAACGGCGTTCCGTTATCGGAAATCGAGAGAATAAATTCGCCGTCGGCGGAGATTTCGATTTTCATTTCGACCGAGTCGGCGTCGGAATGCTGCTTGATGTTGTTCAAGATTTCCTGCGCGATGCGGTAAATCTGCATCTGCGTGTTGGGCGAAAAATTCAGGTTTTCTTCCAGATTTTCGGCGGCGGAAAATTTGTAGTTTTCAATCGTGTGACTCAGGAGAAATTCGAGCGCGGCTGTGAGACCGACGTTTTCCAGAACGGACGGGCTCAAATCTTCGCAGATGCGCCGAATCTCGGTCGAGACCGATTCGATTTCGGCGCGAAAATCGGAATTGTCCAATGGCAGCTTGTCGGTTTTCAGCATCAGATTGCGCAAATCGGCGAGCGTCTGGTCGTGAAGGTCGCGGGCGATGCGTTTTCGTTCGCGCTCGGCTTCGTTTGCCAAATCGAAACGCGCGGCGGCAAGCTCGCGGTTGCGATTACTGATTCTTTTTCGCTCGACAATCGCCCAAATCAAAGCGATTAAAGCGATGGCGAGCAGCACGCCGAGCGCCGTCGCCGTCCACGGAAAAGGCTCGCGGTCAATCGAAAATCTGATAATCAAAGGCTCGGACGCGAGCAAATCTTTATTAAAAGCGCGCGCTTCGATTTGGTATTCTCCGGCGTCGAGATTGGCGGGCGCAAACTGCGCGTCGCTCGACAGGCGTTTTTCCAAAACGTCGCCGTTTGAGTTTTTCAGGAAAAACGAATATTGGAACTGTTCGGGAAACGTGCGGCTGCTCAAGCCCGCAACTTCAACTAAAACGGAGTTTTGCGGGTAATCGAGCTTAATCGTGTGCGCCAATTCTTCCGCATTGTGCAGGCGCTGGCTCAGGACGCGCGTGGCGATAATCTGCGGCGGAATCGCGCTCGGCGCGTAAGTAACAACGCCGCGATTCGTGCCGATAAGCAGGCGATTTTCGGCTTTGAGCAAAGTGAAAATTTGCTCGGACGGCAAGCCCTGCTCGACGTTTAAATCAGCCGTAATCCAGCCGAAATTTTCGTCGGCTTTGATGTGAATCAGACCGCCGTTTAAGGTCGCCGCCCAGATTTCCGCGCCGCCGAGCAGAAAATCG
Source organism: Pyrinomonadaceae bacterium (assembly GCA_036389695.1). Taxonomy (GTDB): domain Bacteria; phylum Acidobacteriota; class Blastocatellia; order Pyrinomonadales; family Pyrinomonadaceae; genus JALZHR01. Next base: position 12,838 of record DASVWG010000548.1, on the reverse strand, counting down.
CGCACGTCGCGGTTGGCAATCACGTTTTGCAATTCGCCGTTTTTCAAACGGAAAAGCCCGCTTGTGCCGCCGAACCATAAACTGCCTTCGGCGTCTTTCGTAATTTTCCTGACGGCTGCGCCGCGCAGGGCTTCGAGCGATTTTTCCGCCCGCGTCTCCTTGCCGTCAAAGCTGAAAACTTCGCCTTTTGCCGTACCGATCCAGAGTTTTTCGGCGTCTGAAAAAAGCGCGGTCGGCGCGTCGTTGGCGAAAATCTGCGTTTGGCTGGCGCCGTCCGTCTGCACGATGCCGCGTCCGAAAACGGCGGCGTAGGTTTTTCCCTGAAACTCGGCGCTTCCGCGCATATCGCCCGCCAGGATTTGTTTTCCGTCCAGCGAAAAAATGCCGGTCGGCGTGGCGAAAAGCGTCTGATTCTGCGAGTTTTCGGAAATCGTGTAAACGGCGCGCGCCGCGAAATTCGGAATTTCGAGCCAGTTTGCGCCGTCTTGCGCGAACAGCCCGCGATTTGTTCCGGCGTAAATTCGCTTATCTTTTGTTTGATAAAGCGCGCGGACAAAATTTCCGTTCGAGTTTTCGGCGGAAAGAATCTGGTTGAAAGGACTCGACGCGTCGAAACGGCTGACGCCGCGATTCGTGCCAATCCACAAAACGCCTTCGCGGTCGACGAAAAGCGCGTAAATCGTGTTCGAGCGCAAGCCGCCAGCCGTGTTTTCAAACGTGAAATTTCTTAATTGCCGCGCGTCGCGAAAATAAAACAAGCCTTTCGCCTGCGCGCCGACCCAGGCGCCGCCCGCTTCCGTCTCGATGGCGAGGACATTGCCGAGGTCGCCGCCGATTTTTTCGGGGCGCGCGATGTCTCGCAGCGAAAAAAAACCGCTGTCACCGTTGCGCGCGTCGGCGCCGAGCCACGCGTTGCCGCTTTCGTCCTGCGCCAGCGCGTTGACGAAAAACGGGCGCGGGCGGCTGAAGGTTTCAAAGAATTCGCCGTTTTCCAGAACCAGAATACTGCGGCTGCGCGTTCCGGCGATGAGCATTCCGTTTTTTTGTATCAAGCCGGTGATTTTCAAAAGCTTCCCGTCGCTGTCAACAAGCGCTTCGGCAGGAATTTTTTCGACCGCAAACGAGTTTTCATTATTTGGAGTTAATTTGAAAACAACGCCGTCGGCGGTCGAGAGATAAATGTTTTCGCCCGGTAAAATCGAGGTTATCGCGTAATTAGCGGTTTCTTCTATTTTTTTGAAAGCGTCGTTTCGCAGAAAATAAGCGCCGCGCTCGGTTCCAATCCAGAGCGCTCGGTCGCGGGCGATTTCGAGCGCGAAAATCCGGCTCGATTCGATGTTTTCGAGCGGAATCGTCTGCACGCGGCGACCGTCAAATCTGGTCAAGCCGTTGTCCGTGCCGAACCACAAAACGCCGTCGCGAGTTTGCGCGATTGCCCGCACATTATCCGAAGGCAAGCCGTTAAAAAGCGTGACCGCGCCCCATTGATGAAAATTCTGCGCGATTATCGGCGTCGGCGTCGGCGAAGGTGACGGCGCGTCCTGCGCCGCTGTGACGGATGTGAGTAAAAGAAAAAGAAGGAAAGTTTTAAAAAGAAATCGCCACGTATGAACACAAAGAAATTTGGAATTTGGAATTTGGAATTTGAAATCCGCTTTATCAGTATTCATCGGCGTTCATCTGTGGCTGGTTTTCCTTCCTGCTGAAAGCGCTGGCGGTCGTGACGAAGCCATCCGGCAAGCTCGGCTTCGGCTTTTTCCAGCTCGTCCGAGTTGATGAGACCGCGTTTCAAGGCTTCGCAAAAGGCGCGCGTGCGCGGATTATAGGCGAGCTTATCGTAAGATTCGCTCGTCGTGCCTTCCGAATTTTCGGGGAAAAGCTTTTCGTAGAGCGTCGCCAGGCGGCTTTCGACGCCCCGCAGGCTCAGGCTGCACTTTCGCGCAATCGCCCAGTTTGACAAGCCGAGCGCGAGATAACGCAAAGCTTCGGCTTCAAATTCGGTTAAAAGCGGGCGCTGAAACGAATCTTTGAAAAGCGGGTCAATCATATCCGCGCCGTCTTCCAGAACGGCGGCGACAAAGCGCAGGAATTTGGATTCGGGATTGTTTTTGTGGATAAAGCCGTAGGTCGGCTGCGGCTCGATGGAGCGCACGATTTTGCGAATCTCGTTGATGTAAATTTCGTGCGGAAACTGCGTCCAGAAAATTATCCGCGTTTCGGCAAGCTCTTTCCAGATGGCGCGCGCCGCCTTGACGCCCGACATCTGCGGCATCTGAATGTCGAGAATGCAAAGCGTCGGGCGATTTTCGAGCGCCAGTTGAACAGCGTTTTCGCCGTCAAACGCTTCGATGACGGGCAGGTGAGACGCGAATTCGCGCGTTAAAAGCTCGCTCAGATAATGGCGTTGGGCGTTGTTGTCTTCGGCAATTAAAATCGACATCGGCTAAATATTCGAAAGGCTTCCGCGTTTTGTTTCGCAAATAGATTATGTATGGACTTTTCCGCCGAAAGTCAATCTGATTTACGACAGCATTCAGAATTTTAGCTCGCGCCAGAATTATGTAAAGGGCAGAAACCCGCGCGTCAGCAAGGATGCGAAACGATTTGAAATTTTAGATTTTAGTTTAAAATTGTCCGTTTGCTAACGGCAAATCTAAAATCCAAAATCCAAAATCTAAAATTGAGGCACCCTTGCTGACGCGCGGGTTTCTGCCTTTATTAAAGCTTCATCGAAAAATAATGCGCCTCGATAATCATTCCTTTTTGCAGATAAAATTTGTGCGCGCCGAATCTTTTGACGTGCGAAACTAATTTAATCTGCGCGCAATTTTCGCGCTTCGCGTATTCGACCAGCCAATCGAATAATTCTCCGCCGAAACCTTTCGAGCGCTCGCCCGTTTTCGCCACAAGGTCTTCGATTTCCATATATTTTCCGCCGCCGAGCCATTCGGAAATTCTGAATCCGGCGACGGCTTTCACTTCGCCGTCGGTTAAATAAGCCAATTGAAAACCGCCCGTTTCAGATTGTCTTTTGACGCGCGGCAGAAACTCGTCGCGGGAAATGTGCGGGCGCAATTCGGACATTACCGCGTAGCAATCCATAATTTCGTCGTCGCTTTCCGCCAGACCTATTCGTTCATTCATATAAAATAAATTTTAATTCAAATCGGCGTTTGCCGGAAACGCAGATTTTCGACAAATTTTCGCTTGCGGCGAGTTATAATGAAACGAGAGAATTTTTATTATGGCAAACCGGAAGCTTCGTCTGGCGGAAAACGTCGAAGGCGCGTTTTTTGTCGACGAAACCTGTATCGACTGCGACACCTGCCGACAGCTTGCGCCCGCCTCGTTTCGCGACCACGGCGGGCAGTCGAGCGTTTATCGACAGCCGGCGAGCGTTGAAGAAACGCGGCGGGCTTTGATGGCTCTGGTCGCGTGCCCGTCAGGCTCAATCGGCGCGGGCGAGCGGCTCAACGCGAAAACCGGCATCAATGCTTTCCCGTTTTTAATCGCCGAAAATGTTTATTACTGCGGGTTTAATTCGGAAAAAAGCTTCGGCGCGTGGAGTTATCTGATTGTCCGCCCGCCGGAAAAAGGCGGGAATGTTTTGATAGATTCGCCGCGTTTCGCCGCGCCGCTCGTCCGGCAAATCGAAAAAATGGGCGGCGTCCGGCAGATGTTTCTGACGCATCGCGACGACATTGCCGAGCATCAAGCTTTTCACGAAAAATTCGGCGCGGCGCGCATTATGCACGCCGCCGACGGAGCGAAAAGTCTCGGCGTCGAACAAATTATAGAAGGCGAAGAAGCCTTTAAGCTGGACGACGAGTTGACCGTTATTCCCGTCGCCGGACACACGCGCGGCTCACAGGTTTTGCTTTACAAAAACAAATTTCTGTTTACGGGCGACCATCTCGCGTGGTCGCCGCGCCGCGCGAGCTTAATCGCTTTTCGCTCGGTCGCGTGGTATTCGTGGGCGAAGCAGACGCGCTCAATGGAAAAGCTGCTCGGATACGATTTCGAATGGGTTCTGCCCGGACACGGACGTATCGCGCAGCGTCCAAAACAGGAAATGAGAGAACATTTAATTGGCTGCATTGAATGGATGAAGCGAGTCTGAAGAGAACGATGAACGCGGAACGATGAACGATGAACGAAAGAAAGTTTTGAGTTTTGAATTTTAAGTCGAACAGAAAATCATTAATTCAAAATTCAAAATTACTTCCGCGTTCATCGTTCCGCGTTCATACTTACTTCTAATTTGCTGCGGCGTTTTAATTTATTTGCTGCAACATTTGATTCATAATGTTCGTTAAGCAAGGAAGCATTCATCAAAGCGCTTTCAATTAACCGTTAAATTTTTATTCATAGGATTTTGTGTTTTATGAAACAATTGTCGCCGCCTCTCGAGCGCCCGCAGCTTGTCAGATATCATCAAACGAGCGATATGAATTTTTGCGAAGTCGTTTATCCGCCGCGTTTGCGGCAGGCGAGACACACGCACAAACTCGCTTCTTTCAGCTACGTTCTCAGCGGCAGTTACGTCGAAAGCTTAGACCGGCGCACGCACCGGCGGCAGCCGGCGACCGTCGTTTTCCACCCGCCGGAGGAATCGCACGCCGTCGAGTTTGAATCGGACGTGCGGATTTTAGGCGTCGAATTCAGCTTTGAAAAGCTCGCTTATATCAGCCGCCAATCCGTCATTTTCGAGGCTTCGGCGAGCTGTCGCACGGAGAAAATAAACTGGCTCGGCGAGCGCGTCTACCGGGAATTTCAGCAAATGGACGCCTTTTCGATGCTCGCCATCGAAGGCTTGATTCTGGAGCTTCTGGCGGAAGCTTCGCGCGCGCGCGTCGGCGCAAACGAAAAGGCGTGTCCGAAGTGGCTCAAAGATGCGCGCGATTTCCTGCACGCGAATTTTACCGAATCTTTCACGCTCGAAGAGATTGCCCGCTTGGCGGACGTTCATCCGGTTCACCTTTCGCGCGTGTTTCGCGAAAAATTCGGCTGCACGATCGGCGAATACGTCCGCCGCCTGCGCGTCGAATTCGCCTCGCGGCAGATTCTTTCCGGCAGCGCGTCGCTCGGCGAGATTGCTCACGCGGCGGGCTTTTCCGACCAGAGTCATTTTAATAAAACTTTCAAGACCGCTTTCGGTCTGACGCCCGCCGAATACCGGAAAACTTTTCGCCGAAGTTAGATTGATACAAGAATGTTTGTTCTGCACAAGACGCCGCGCCGACCGTAATGATACAAAAGAGGCGTCAGCTATAATGCTTTGGGAGATTCTCTATGCTTAAAATCAAATTTTCCGTTTTGTTTCTGTTTGTTTTCGGACTTCAGGTTTTCGCTCAATCAAACGCGCCGCTTTTAATCACGCGCGTCGCCGTCAATCAAACGCACGTCGCTTTCACCTACGCCGGAAAAATCTGGCTCGTCGATAGAAACGGCGGCGCGGCGCGGCGTTTGACCGGCACGCCGAACGAGGAAAGCAATCCGGTTTTTTCGCCCGACGGAAAGCGGATAGCTTTTTCGCGCTCGAACGGCAACGACTGGGACGTTTTCGTCATTCCCGCCGACGGTCAGGGCGATGCGCGGCGCGTGACGATTATGCCGGAAGACGATTCGGTGACCGCCTGGACGCCGGACGGCAAAGAAGTCATTTTTGAAACGACGCGTGACGAAGAAGGCGTCACAAGGCTTTACCGGATGGCGGTCGAAAACGGAACGCTCGCCGCGCCGCTGCCGATGCAGCAGGCTTTTCAGGGCACTTTTTCGCCGGACGGAAATCAAATCGCTTACAATCCGCGCATCGGCTTCGGCGAATGGCGCTATTATCGCGGCGGCTCGACCGCGCCGATTTGGATTACGGATTTAAAAACGGGCGCGCTCGAAAAACTGCCGAACCAGAATTACAACGACCGCAGCCCCGTCTGGCGCGGCGATAAAATTTATTTCATCAGCGACCGCACGGGAATTTTTAACGTTTTCTCATACGACCGCAAAACAAAACAAACGAAACAGTTGACGAGTTATAAGGATTTCGGCGTCCGCGTGTTTTCGGCGGCGGATGACGCGGTTGTTTTCGTGCAGGGCGGGCGGCTGCACCTGCTCGATTTGAACACGAATCAGGAACGCGCGATTAACGTTTCGGTTTCGCCCGACACCGCCGAATTAAGACCGCGAAACGCGCAGGCGATGCGTTTTCTCGAACAGATTCTGCCGTCAACGTCCGGCGATAAAATCGTCTTCGGCGCGCGGGGCGAAGTTTTGTTATTCGAGACGGCAAACGGCAATTCGAAAAATCTGACGAATACTTCCGGCGTCGCCGAGCGTTACCCGACCATCTCGCCGGACGGCAAATCCGTCGCGTATTTTTCCGACGAAACGGGCGAATACGCGCTTCACGTGCGCTCGCTGGAAAACGATTCGGTCAAAAAAATCGCGATTGAACAGAAGCCTTCGTTTTACTGGGAGCCGACCTGGTCGCCGGATTCGAAGAAAATCGCTTTCAGCGACCGTCGTTTGAGTTTGTGGACGGCGGATGTCGAGCGGGGAACAATCGAAAATGTCGATACTTCCGTTTATTCGGCGCAGGAAGGCTTTACGCCGAATTTCTCGCCCGACTCGCGATTTCTCGCTTACGCCAAGCGCCTGCGCAATCGCGTCGGGACGGTTTACGTCCGCGATTTGGCGCAGAAGAAAAATTTTCAAATCACCGACGGCGTGATGCACACGCAGCTGCCGGTTTTCGACCCGAACGGCAAATATCTTTACTTTGTTTCCAGCGCCAATGCCGGAACGAGCGAATTTAACTGGGGCGTGCTGAACGGAGTTTTCGCCAATCCGCTGGTCACGCGCCGCGTTCACGCGTTTATTTTGTCGAAAGATACGCCGTCGCCGCTGCTTCCGAACGGGCAGCCGAATCCGGACGCTAAACTGACGGAATCAGCGCCGCAGTCGAAGATTGATTTCGACAACGCTCCGGCGCGTTTCGTCAATCTGCCTTTGCCGCAGCGCGATTACTCGCAGATTGTTTCGGGCAAAGCGGGCAAAATTATTCTGGTCGTCAGCGAATGGTCGAAAGCGCCGGGCGCGTTCGACGAGCCGTCGCAGTCGCAAGCCGTCTATCTTTTCGATTTGGCGAAAGGCGGCAGAATGGAAAAGATTGTCGACGACATCAACGCCGTCGACGTCACGCGCGACGGCTCGCGGATTTTGTTTCGCAAGGGACGCGATTATTTTCTGACCGGCGCGGAAACCGCCGTCAAACCCGACGAAGGCAAGCAGGATTTCAACAAAATGGAAGTCCGCGTCAACCCGACGGAAGAATGGCGGCAGATGTTTCACGAATCGATGCGGATTATGCGCGACTGGTTTTACGACCCGAACTATCACGGTCAGAATCTCGCGCTGCTCGAACGCGAATACGCCGCTTACCTGCCGACCGTCACGCGCCGCAGCGATTTGAATACGCTGATGCGGCAGATGCTCGGACACGTTTCCGTCAGCCATCTCGCCATCGGCGGCGGCGACGCGCAGCCTCCGCAGGGCGGCGGAAATCGTATCGGCTTGCTCGGCGCCGATTACGAAATCGCCAGCGGGCGTTATCGCTTCAGGAAAATTTATCGCTCGACGGCTTTTAACGCGGCGAACGGCGCGTTCAGCGCGCCGCTCGACCAGCCGGGCGTCGATGTCCGCGAAGGCGATTATCTTCTGGAAGTCAACGGGCAGAAAATCGAAACGAGCAAAAACATCCTGAGCTATTTTGAAAACACCAACGGCAGACCGACGAAGCTGACGGTCAGCAGTAACGCTGACGGCTCAGGCGCGCGCACTTATACGGTTTACCCGGCAAACGGCGAAAATCGTCTGCGCCGCGCGAACTGGGCGGAAGAAAATCGCAAAAAAGTCGAAAGGCTTTCCGGCGGCAAGCTAGGTTATATTTTTATCGAAGGCTACGGTCCGGACGGCATCAGCAACGCGATTCGGGGGCTTTCCGGCTACGCCGACAAAGCGGGCGTCATCATCGACCAGCGTTATAACGGCGGCGGCATCACGCCCGATTATTTAATCGAATGGATGATGCGCAAGCCGCTTTATTATTATACGTTTCGCGGCGGCGACGACATCCCGACGCCCGTCAATCCCGCGCCGCCCGTCAAGGTTTTGATTATTAATGAATTGAACGGCTCGGCGGCGGAAACCGGCGCGTTTATGTTCAAGCTCGGCAAGGTCGGGCAGATTGTCGGCAAGCGGACTTACGGCGCGGGAATAGGACCGTACTTTTTCACGCCGCGCCTGATTGACAATGGCTCAGTTCAACTGCCGAACCGCGCGGCGTATAATCCGAACGGCACATGGGAAGTCGAAAATTACGGCGTCGCGCCGGATTTCGACGTGGAAATCACGCCGCAGGATATGATGGCGGGAAAAGATTCGCAGCTTGAAAAAGCCGTCGAAGTGGCGATGGCGCAGATTCAGAAAAATCCTGTCGTCAAGCCGAAACGCCCGACGTACCCGATTCATCCTTTCGATACATTGCAGACCAACAGCACCGGCTCGCTCGTCCTGCCGAAGCCCGGCTCGGCGTTTCCCCCGCCCGCCGAAATCAAGCCGACAACCGGCGGCAAATTCGCCGATTACGTCGGCAGATTCGACACGCCGATGGGCGCTCTCGTTTTCCAGCAGGAAGGCGAAAAACTAATCGGCATCGCTGGCGGCGAGCGCCTCGAACTCGCGCCCGACGCTGCCGCCAAAGACAAATTCGTCGCGCAAGCTGCGAACGTTACTGTGACTTTTGAACGCGACGCGAGCGGGAAAATCGTCGGGGTGACGGTGATTATTCCGAGCGGCAGGGAAGTGAAGGGTAAGAAGATTGATTAAACTAACTTTAATAAAAAGAGATAAGTTGTTACAGCTTATCTCTTTTTATTGATTTAAACTTGCTTCCATTGCGTCCACAGCCTCAGCCAAAGTGATGGTGTAAATTCCGGCGTGGTGCGAATCAAATGCCTCTTTCCAGAGCTGATAACCTTCTTCGTAATCAGGTAAATCAATTTTCTCCTTTAAAAGTTTGTCTGCGCTTTTGTTGATCGCTGCTTCCGAAAAAGGCATATGATTGACTTCGTCGCTGAAGCCGCTGCGGCTGTTCGGATTTTTAATTTTCAAATCATGAACAGCTATATGAATGATGTTGCCCAATTTTGGATGAACATCAATCTTTACAATAATAAAATATGATTTCTTTTCCTGAGGACGAGTTTTATAGCTCCACATTTGACCGACTTTATATTTGGAATCGGTTTTATTCTGCGTCACTTCAGCGCTTTTGTTTTCAGTTTTGGCGGTATCTTTCATCACCGGATTTTGCGCTTGACAAATTATTGCCGTAAGCATCATAACAAAGCAAAATAGTAAGACTGAATTTATTTTCTTCATATATCAAGGCGGTTTTTAATTTTCTATTACACAAGTTTCAAAAAAAATTATTTGGCGTTCATCCAGTTGTTGCCCGCGCCGACTTCGACCATCAGCGGAACGTCCAGTTCGACGGCGGTTTCCATTTCGCGCTTGACGATTTCCATCGCGCGTTCGACTTCGGCTTCGGGCGCTTCCAGTAAAAGTTCGTCGTGCACCTGCATGATGAGCTTGGTTTCGAGATTGGCGCGGCGCAGGGCTTCATCGACTTTGAGCATCGCTATCTTGACGATGTCGCTCGCCGTGCCTTGAATCGGCATATTGATGGCTTCGCGTTCGGCGCGCGAGCGGACGCTGTAATTGCGGTCGTTTATCGTCGGCAGATAGCGGCGGCGTCCGAGCATCGAGGTAACGTAGCCTTTTTCTTTGGCTTGTTCGGGCAGTTCCGCCATAAAGCGGCGGACGCCTTTGTAAGTGTCGTAGTAATCTTCGATGACTTTTTTCGCTTCGGCGCGCGAGATGCCGACGCGGGCGGAAAGCCCGTAGGCTTCGACGGCGTAGGCGATGGCGAAATTGACGATTTTCGCCAGTCGGCGCTTTTCCTTGATTTCCTTTTCGGTTTTCGCGCCGAAGACGAGCTCCGCCGTCTGCGCGTGAATGTCTTCGCCTTTCTGGAAGGCTTCGAGCATTCGCTCGTCGCGCGTGATGTGCGCGAGCAGGCGCAGCTCGAGCTGCGAATAATCGGCGGAAATCAGCTTGCAGCCTTTTTCCGGGATGAAGGCTTTGCGGATTTGCTGACCGAGCTCGGTGCGAATCGGGATGTTTTGCAGATTCGGCTCGGTCGAGCTGAGCCTGCCCGTGACGGCGACCGTCTGATTCAGATGCCCGTGAATGCGCCCGTCCGCGCCGATTAATTTCGGCAGCGCGTCGGCGTATGTCGCGCGTAATTTATCAAGCTCGCGGTATTCGACAATCAGGCGCGGCAGCTCGTAGGTTTCCGCTAATTCATTCAGAACGTCTTTGCTCGTGGACATCTGCCCGGTCGCGGTTTTTTTCGTCGAGCCGATGTTCAGTTCCTGCAAAACTTCGCCGACCTGTTTCGGGGAATTGACGTTAAATTCCCGACCGGCGAGCTCGTAAACTTTCGCGCCGAGCGTTTCGACTTCCGTCGAAATGTAATCCGAGAGACCTTTCAAAACGTCCGTGTCAACTTTCATTCCCGCCATTTCCATTCGATACAAAAGCGGGATGAGCGGCATTTCGATTTCGGTGTAAATCCGTTCCAAGCCGTCTTCCTGCAATTTGCGGCGGAGCATTCCGGCAAGCTGGTATGCGAAATCGGCGCGCTCGGCGGTGCGATACTGCGCTTCCGTCCAGCCTTCGGGAATTTCGTCTTCGGCGTCGGTGCCGAGATTCTGCATCGCCAGAAGCGGCAAAGAATAACTGGCGCGGCTCGAATCGAGCAGGTATGCGGCAATCAGCGTGTCGTCTTCGACGGCTTCCGGCTCGATGCCGATTGTTTTCAAAACGCCGAGATTGCGTTTCAAATCGTGCGTGCCTTTGGCGAGAAAACCGTTGGAAAGAATGTCGCGCAGAGGCTCAAGCGCCTGTTCCTTGCCGCCTTCGAAGTTTTCCAAATCGATGTAATGGCTCGCGCCCGCGCCGGTCGCAATCGCCACGCCGCACGGCTGCGCTTTTTGATACGAAGCCGCGCTTTTCGGCGAATTTGAATCGTCCGTTTCAAACGACCAATGCTCGGTTTCCCAAAGCTTTCGGATAAGCTTATCCAAATCCTCGCGGCGATTGATGATTTTGTAGCGGCGCTCGGCGATGCCGAGAACGGCTGATTCCAATTGGTCGAAAAGCGGCGCGGAATCGGTGAATTCGCGCGTCAGAGCCGTAAATTCAAGCTCGCGGAAAAGCTGGTAGGCGAGCGGACGATTCGGCTCGCGGCGCTTTAACTGGTCTAAATCAAGCTCGACCGGCACGCTCAGGTGAACCGTCGCCAGCTCGATTGACTGGCGAATAATGTCCTGATTATTTTGCAGGCTTTCGCGATAAGTTTTGTGCGTCACCTCGTCGGCGCGTTGCATCGCCGCTTCGGCTGAACCGAATTGCTGGATGATTTTCGTCGCGCCCTTTTCGCCGATGCCGGGCGCGCCCGGAATATTGTCAATCGCATCGCCCATCAAGCCCAAAAGGTCGATGATTTGCGACGGCTGAACGCCGAACTTATTGTGAACCCACGCCTCGTCGCACCATTCGACCGGCGGCACGGCGACTTTTCGCTTGATATTCTGCGAATTCTGCCGCATACAGACGATTAGAGGGTCTTGCACAAGCTGGCACAAATCTTTGTCGTTCGAGACGATGACGGCTTGCATACCTTTGTCCGCCACTTTTTTCGCTAAGGTTCCGATTATATCGTCGGCTTCGAAGCCGTCCATTTTCAGAATCGGAATGCTGAACGCTTCGCAGACCTTCACGATATAAGGCATCTGCGAAGATAAATCGTCGGGCATATCGGCGCGGTTCGCCTTGTATTCGGCGTAGGAATCGTGGCGAAAGGTCGGCGCTGCCGAATCGAAAACGGCGGCGATGTATTCCGGGTTTTCGTCGTTTAAAAGCTTGCGCAGCATATTCGTAAAAACGAAAACCGCCTGCGTGACCTGCCCGCGCGAATTGCGGAGCGGTTCTTGCCGCCCGCCCATCGGCGCGAAAAAGGCGCGAAAAATATGCGACATCGTGTCAATCAGAAAGACTCGTTTGGGTTGATTTTCCGTCATTGATTTTACTGGTAAATTCTTTTGGTTTAATAATTTTACCACAGTAGAAGGATGAAGGATGAGGGCTGAGGGATGAATAAAGAAATTTTAAGCGTTGAGTGTTGAATTTTGAGTTAGGCGGAATATTTCATTTAAAATTCGACATTTAAAACTCAAAACTTTTTCATCCCTCAGCCTTCATCCTTTCTGAAGCGGCATAGTTATTGCTTTTAATAAATTTCAAATAGCTCAATGTATGAATTTGTTACGCTTTGAGATATTTGAATTATTCGGAAAAGGGAAGAAAAGGAGAAATTTTATGCTTTGGACAATCTTAATTGTTTTGCTCGTTTTGTGGGCATTAGGTTTTGGTTTTGGCGGCGCGGCAGTCGGTAATTTGATACACATTCTGCTGGTGGTAGCTTTGGTGGTTTTAATCCTCCAGCTTGTTCGCGGTCGAAGAGGAGTTTAAACAGGCTGCTTTTTTCTCTATTTAAATTAACCTGGTAAAAGGAGCGAGTTTTCAGCAATTGCGCTCCTTTTACGAAATTAACGAAAAATAATCAAAAAGCCGGACGCAAACAGTCCGGCTTTTTTAATGTTTAATTTTATTGTCTGGCTGATTCCGCAACCCTCGTGAAAAGTTTCATTTG
>DASVWG010000547.1:0-53212 GCA_036389695.1 Pyrinomonadaceae bacterium | reverse complement strand
AAAATCGCCCGCTTCCTGTCGCGGGAATAACCCAAAAGCTTTGTTTACCAATTCCAACCCGGTTTGTTCGCTGCTTCTTACTTTTTCAGGATTGGATTTGTCATATATATCGGCAGAAACTTTTGAGATGGTGTCCAAAACAAATTCTCGCTGCTCTTTCGTCATAGCGGGGCGCTTGACGAATTGCAAAGCCAGATTGACTTTAATAAAAGACGCTTTTTGTTCGTTTGACAGTTTGCTGAAAGCATTTTTTCTCTCTTGTCCGGACAAAGATGCAATTTTCAAGTAGTTTTCAAACGCCTCGCCGCCGACGGCATGACGAATTTTTCGCCCGTGCATTGCGACTGCGACGGCTGTTCGCTTTTCGACGAATCCGTTTTCTGCGCGAAAATGTTTAAAGTAAAAAGACCGCAAAGCGCGGCAAAAACGAGCGTAAACAGCGTTAAGTTGTATTTCTTGTTCATTTAACTATCCTCCTAAGTGGTTTCAGATTTCAAGTTAAATAACGCGGATGGAATGAGCCGAGGAAGTGGAAGGGAAATGGGCGGATTCCATGGGCATTATTAGATAGCCAACACTATATTATAAACTGGAATCGAACAGCAAGGATTTTTTGATAAACGCAAGCATTGGGAGATTATGGCAAGAAAAGCAATCTTAGTCGTTGACGACGAGAAAAGTCAGCGCGAAATTCTGGAAATGATTTTGTCGGGCGAAGGCTACGACGTGACGACCGCCTCAAGCGGCGAAGCGGCTTTGAAATTTGTCGCCGACCGGCGTTTCGACCTCGTTTTGTCGGATTTGAAAATGACGGGCATGAGCGGCATCGATTTATTGAAAGAGCTGGTCGCTTACGATAAATCGATTATGGTCATTTTGCTGACGGCGCACGGCACGGTAGATTCGGCGTTTGAGGCGAAAGACCTCGGCGCGTTCGCCTATCTGCAAAAGCCTTACGACCGCGAAAAGCTTCTGGAAAGCGTCTCGCGCGCGCTCAATAAACTGACGCAGCTCGATACGGAAATCGTCTCGGTTTCGCCCGAAATGGACAAGGTGAAAAAGCTGATTTTGAAAGTCGCGAAATCAAGCTCGACCGTCCTGATTCGCGGCGAATCGGGCACGGGAAAAGAATTAATCGCCCGCTCGATTCATCAAAACAGCCCGCGCTCGAGCGAAGTTTTTCAAGCGGTCAACTGCGCGGCGATTAACGAAAATCTGCTTGAATCCGAGCTTTTCGGACACGAAAAAGGCTCGTTTACCGGCGCGGTCGGCGAAAAGAAAGGCTTGTTTGAAGTCGCCGACGGCGGCACGCTTTTTCTGGACGAAATCGGCGAGCTGGATATTTCGCTGCAAGCCAAAATCCTGCGCGCTTTGCAGGAGCGGCAAATCCGCCGCGTCGGCGGCACGCGCGAGCTGAACGTCGATGTGCGCGTCGTCGCGGCGACCAACCGCGATTTACTGAAAATGACGCAGGACGGACGCTTTCGCGAAGATTTGTATTACCGTCTGAACGTGCTTTCCATCGAGATTCCGCCGCTGCGCGAGCGCCGCTCGGACATTCCGGTTTTGATTGATTTTTTCATCGCCAAACACACGAAAAACAGCTCGCAGAAAATCAAAGGCTTGGACGCGGGCGCGCGTAAACTTCTGCTCGATTACGCGTATCCGGGCAACGTCCGCCAGCTTGAATCGGCAATCGAGCGCGCCGTTTTGCTGGCGGAAGGCGACACGATAACGCTCGACGATTTGCCGCCCGAAATGCAGTCAGTCGAACGCGCCGGAATTGCCACCAACGGCGAGACGAATTTCAAGCTGCCGCCAAACGGCATTAATTTTGAAGAAGTCGAGCGCAGCCTTATTCTGCAAGCGATGGACAGAACCGATTACAACATCACAAAGGCGGCGAAACTGCTCGGCTTGACGTTTCGCACGCTGCAATATCGCCTCGAAAAATTCGGCATCAAACGCGACGGCGACGGCACGGAAGAAACGGAAGAATAATAATTTTCGGTGGGGAAATTCAAAGTAGGCTTCGCGGCTTGATAGACAGGATATACAGGATAGAAAATTTGATTTATCCTGTTCCTGTCCAGCAAGCCGCGAAGCCTACTTTAATTTTTTTACGGAGAACTATTGCGAAGAATGATGAATAAAAGTCGTCAGAAATTTTTTTGTTTACGAGCCAGTGTTCTTTTGTTGTTTTTGCTGTTTGCTTTCGTTTTGCAGGCTGCCGCCGTTGCGACGCATCCGCTTGACCCGCTCGACGCGGGCGAATTGACGAGCGCCGTCAAAATTCTGCAAGCCGCGCCCGCTTTTCCGAAAGTCGCGCTTTTTTCCACCGTCGTTTTAAACGAGCCGCCGAAGACGGAAGTTTTGAGCTTCAAAACGGGCGCGAAATTTCGCCGTGAGGCTTTCGCGATTGTTTTAGACCGCGAGAAAAATAAAACTTTTGAAGCAGTGGTCGATTTGCGCGCCGGAAAAATTCTGTCGTGGAAAGAGATTCCGGGCGTTCAGCCGCTGGTTTTCCTCTCGGAATACGAAGATTTGCCGGGCATCGTGAAAGCCGACCGGCGCTGGCAGGAAGCGATGCGCAAGCGCGGCATCACGGATTTTGAAAAAGTCGCGGTCGACGGCTGGGCGGTCGGGCAAGCGCCGTCCGGAGTTTCGGGCAGACTGCTGCGGGCGCTTTCTTATTTCAAAGGCGACACAGCAAATTATTACGGACGCCCGATTGAAGGCGTCGTCGCCATCGTCAATATGAACACGCGCGCGGTCGTCGATGTGCTCGATACGGGCGTCGTTCCGATTTCAGCGACGAGCCAGGATTTTGACGAAAAATCAGTCGGGAAACTGCGCACGAAGCCGAATCCTTTATTGATTACGCAGCCGCGCGGCGCGAGCTACAAAATCGCCGGAAACGAAGTGCGCTGGCAGAAATGGCGTTTTCGCTACACGATGCACCCGCGCGAAGGCTTGGTTCTGCACACAATCGGCTACGACGACGCAGGGAAAACCCGTCCGATTTTGTATCGCGCGTCGCTGTCGGAAATGGTCGTGCCATACGGCGACCCGTCGGAAAACTGGCGCTGGCGCGCGGCGTTTGACGTCGGCGAATACAGCGTCGGACGATTGGCAAGCCCGCTGGAGCCGAAGCTCGACGCGCCGGAAAACGCGCGGCTTATCGACGCGACTTTCGTCGATGATTTCGGCAAGCCTTACGTTCTGCCGAAAGCGGTCGCGATTTACGAGCGCGACGGCGGGATTTTGTGGAAACATTACGACAGCGTTTCGGGCAAAAACGAAACGCGCCGCTCCCGCGAATTGGTGATTTTTTTCGTCGCCACCATCGGCAATTACGATTACGCCGTCAATTACGTTTTCAAACAGGACGGCTCGCTCGAAGTCGATTTGGCGCTGACCGGCATTATGCTGGCGAAAGGCGTCAGGGAAAAACGCGCCGACGAAAATCACGAAATGATGTCGGACGGCACAAGCGGTCATCTGGTCGCCGAAAACATCGTCGCGCCGCATCACCAGCATTTTTTCAATTTCCGACTGGATTTCGACGTTGACGGCGCGAATAATTCCGTCACCGAAATGAACACGAGCGCGATGGCGTCGGGCGCGGATAATCCGTATTTAAACGGCTTTGTGATGCGCGAGAGCGTTTTCAAAAAAGAGACGCAGGCGCAGCGAAAAATGGATATGCAGTCGGCGCGCGTCTGGGCAGTTGTGAACCCTTCGGTGAAAAATTCGCTCGGACACAATACGAGCTTTATTTTAGTTCCCGGCGCAAATTCGCTGCCTTATATCGCGCCCGAAGCTCTGGTCAGAAAACGCGCGCAGTTTATCAACAATCATTTCTGGGCGACGCGTTACAACGCTGCGGAACTATATGCCGCCGGTGTTTACCCGAATCAAAGCCGCGGCGGCGACGGCTTGCCGCAGTTTGTCGCCGACGACGAAGTTTTGGAAAACACTGACGTCGTCGTCTGGTATACGCTCGGCGTGACGCACATTCCGCGCCCCGAAGAATGGGCTGTAATGCCGGTGACGCACGTCGGTTTTAAAATGATTCCGGGCGGATTTTTCAGCCGCAATCCCGGCTTGGACGTGCCGCGCTAGATTATTAGCTACGAACGAACACGAAAAAGCACGAAACAAGAATTAACAGGGATGAAGGGATAGACAGGGATAATAAAGATGATTTTTATATTAAATATCCCTGTACATCTCCTTCATCCCTGTTAATTTCTCCATTTCTCTCTGTGCCCTCTGTGGCTAAATTTCTTTCTGTTCGTGTTCTTTCGTGGCAGAATGTCTTTCAAGGAGAAAAACAATGGGCGAATGGTTTTCGGTTTTAAGTCTCGCGCTCGGTTCGGCGTGGACTTCGGGCATTAATCTGTACGCGACCGTAACGGTTTTGGGGCTTTTGCAGCGGTTCGGCGCGACGAAACTGCCGGGCGGTTTGGAAGTTCTCGACAACTGGTGGATTATCGGCATCGCCGGATTTTTGTATCTGGTCGAATTTGTCGCCGACAAAGTTCCTTATGTCGACAGCGTCTGGGACGTGATTCACACGTTTATACGCGTTCCGGCGGGCGCGATTGTCGCTTATGAGGCGACGAATAATCTCGACCCGTCCGTTTCGGTGATTGCCTGTCTGCTCGGCGGCGGCTTGGCTTTTTCTTCGCATGGCACGAAAGCGGCGCTGCGCGCGACGGCGAATCTTTCGCCCGAGCCGGTTTCAAACTGGGCTTTGTCGTTTATCGAAGACGGCATTGCGATAATCGGCTCGATTCTCGCGGTTTTCGCGCCGGTTATCATCGCCGTCGTACTCGTCGTTTTTCTGCTGATTTTCTTCTGGATGATGCCGAAATTCCTGCGCGCGGTGCGCCGGATGCTGAGCGCGACGCGCTCGCTTTTTTCGGGGCGCGGCTTTCGCGAAACGGCGCGCAAGAGCATCTGAATAAAAACGTTCTATGCTCGAAACTTTTCGACAGGAGAAATTTATGGAAAAAGCCAGATTTATCGCCGTTTTGTTCTTTGCGTTTTCAGCTGCCTGCACTGCAACCGATAGTAATCCGGGAACCACTGAAAGAGTTTATAATTCCAATGCCAATACGGCGACAGTGTTCAAGACAGACAGTCAAATGGTAAGCACCGAACGCGTCAGCGGAAACCGCAACGGCGGCGGTGGCGGCGGATACGAAGAACAGCCGCTGACTCAGCAGATTTCGCTCAATCAAGCCGAAAACAGCCAGAATCAGCCCGTCCGGATTGAGCGAAAAATTATCCGCAACGGCGATTTGAATCTCGAATCGAATTCGCCCGAAGACGCGATGACGAAAATTACCGCGATTGCCGAAAGCAAAGGCGGTTTCGTCGTCGAATCGCAGCAAAGCACCAGCGACGCGCGAGCGGCGACGCGCGACATCGTGACGATGACCGTGCGCGTTCCGGCGGCGAAATTTAACGAAACGCTCGACGAAATCCGCAAAACCGCCAGCCGCGTGATTCTGGAAAACGTCAGGGGCGAAGACGTGACCGAAGAATTTATCGACATCGAAGCGCGCCTGAAAACCGAAAAAGCGCTCGAACAGCAGTTTCTCGAAATAATGAAACAGGCGAAAATGGTCGAAGACGCGCTGAACGTTCAGCGCCAGCTCGCGCAGGTTCGCGCCGAAATTGAAAAGGTCGAAGGCAGAAAGCGTTTTCTGGAAAATCAATCGAGCCTTTCGACCATCAAAATCCGTTTGCAGACGCCGACCGCTCTTTCGGTCAACTCTACGGGTTTTTCCGCGCAGCTCGCGCAGGCTTTCGGCAGAGGCTTCGATTCGGCGCTCAGTTTTATTCTCGGTCTGGTGACGTTTGTGATTGCGATTTTGCCGTTTCTGCTGGTAGTTGTTTTGCCGCTCGCGCTCGTTATAAGATATTTCTTAAAGCGGCAGCGCCGGCAAAAACAGGCGAACGAAATTGCGCGCGAAGAAATTAAAAGCGAATGACGATGGAGAGACTTTTTCAAATATTAGCGGTGATTCTAGCCGGAGTCGCCGCGTTTTTTTTGTGGCGCGGAAACCTGGACGCAACCTTCGTCACGGCGGTTTTCGGCGCGGTCTGCTTTTTCCTGAGCGTGCGTTTTCAGATAAGAGACAGGATGAACGCGAGAGAAGCGGAAAGGGAAAAAGAGGAAGCGGAAAAAGAAGACGCGGAGACGCGTTGAGACCGTGACGCGGAGATAGCTTGCTAATTTTAAACTTAGAATGGAAAACCAAAGCTCTCCGCGTCCCGGCGTCTCCGTGTCGCCGCGTCTCTCAGCTTCCGCGCCGCAAAAAAATATGGCAAGAATAGTTTTGGCAACTTTCGGCTCGCTCGGCGATTTGCACCCGATGCTGGCGCTGGCAATCGAGCTTCGGCGGCGCGGGCACGAAATCGTCGTCAACACTCTGGAAGTTTACCGCGAAAAAATCGACGCGCTCGGCTTCGAGTTTTTCCCGATGCGTCCGAACCTCAGTCCGGAGGACGACCGCGAGCTTGCCCGCCGCGTGATGGACGCGAAAACCGGAACGGAGATGCTGCTGAAGGAAATTCTTTTGCCGAACGTGCGCCCGATGTATGACGACTTGAGCGAAGCGGTCAAAGGCGCGGATTTATTCGTCACGGGCGAAGTCGTTTTTGCCGCCAAATCCGTCTCCGAAAAAACCGGCATCAGATGGGTGACGACGAGCCTCGCGCCGGCTTCTTTTCTGTCCGCTTACGACCCGTTCGTGCCGCCGACGGCGCAGTGGCTGAAACATTTTCGTTTTCTCGGCAGCACATTTTACGGCGTGATGTATGGATTTATACGACGCCTTGTAAAAACTTGGCTCGGCGATTATCGAAAGTTTCGCCGCGAGCTTGGGCTTAACGAAAATCACGACCCGGTTTTTGAAGAAAAATTTTCCAATTTGCTGCATCTGGCTTTGTTCTCGAAAGTTTTGGGAAAGCCGCAGCCGGATTGGCATTCGCCGACTTTGCAGTGCGGTTTTTGTTTTTACGACGGGCAGAGCGATTTGGGGAAAATGCCTGCGGGCTTACAGGAATTTCTCGATGCGGGCGAATCTCCGATTGTTTTTACTTTGGGTTCGGCGGCGGTGATGGACGCGCGCGATTTTTTTGAGCAGAGCGCGGAAGCGGCGCGCGTTTTAAAACGGCGCGCGGTTTTGCTTTACGGCATTTTTAACGAGCCGCCGAAAACGACTCTGGACGAAACAATCGTCGCCTTTGATTACGCGCCTTATTCGATGGTTTTTCCGAAGGCGGCTTGCGTCGTGCATCAGGGCGGCGTCGGCACGACCGCGCAGGTTTTGCGCGCCGGAGTTCCGCATCTTTTTATGCCTTACTCGCACGACCAGCCCGACAATGCGGCGCGCTGCGAGCGAATCGGCGCGGCGCGCGTGATTTCGCGCGATAAATACACGGCGCAAAATGCGGCAGTCGAATTGCGAAAATTACTTTCGGATTTGAGCTATAAATCAAACGCGCTGGAAGCAAAACGCATCGTAGATGCGGAGCGCGGCACCGGGACGGCGTGTGACGCGATTGAAGAAATGCTAAAATAAATTTCTTTTAAAAAATTGTGAGCAAGCTAAAACATCTTTTAGACGACAATAAAAAATGGGCGCGGCAGATAACGGAAGGCGACCCGGATTTCTTCAAAAATCTCGCCGAGCTGCAAAGTCCGCAATATCTCTGGATTGGCTGTTCGGACAGCCGCATCACGCCGGCGGTCAGCATCGGGCTTTTGCCGGGCGAGCTTTTCGTGCATCGAAACATCGCCAATCTGGTCGTGCATACCGATATGAATTGTCTTTCGGTGATGCAGTTTGCCGTCGAAGCCTTGAAGGTCAAGCATATTATCGTCTGCGGTCATTACAACTGCGGCGGCGTTTTGGCGGCGTTTCAAAACGCGCGTCTCGGTTTGATTGACAACTGGCTGCGGCACATACAGGACATCGCCAAGGATTTCAAAGAGGTGTTGGACGCCGCTTCGGACGACCACGAAAGACTCGATTTATTGTGCGAGCTGAACGTCATCGAGCAGGTGATGAACGTCGCCGAAACGACGATTGTGCAGGACGCCTGGATGAAGGAACAGCCGGTCGCGATTCACGGCTGGATTTATCGTCTCGCCGAAGGAATTTTTCAGGACATGAACGTGTCGATTGAAAGCTTTGAAGATTTGGCTGACTTGAGAGAAAAATCTTTGACGAGACGGAAAAAAACTGGAGCCGGAAAATGAGAAAACTGACCTTTATCTTACTATTGATTTCGCTTTTCGCGGGAAGCGCTTTCGGGCAGATGGCGCGCAAGCCTTCGCCGACGCGCGAGCCTCGCGGCGCGATGTCGAAAAAGCCGGACAGCTTGAAACGCGCTTTAAATATCATCAAAACGCAGGCTGATTTTGATTCGGTCGCGCGCGTTTATCATCAGAATACGCCGTTCGCGCTGCCGCACGCGATGTTTATTATCGACCGTAAAAATAAAAACAAAATTTATTACGTCAACTCGCAGCGTTTTCGTTTTCACAAGGATTTTCTGCTGGCAAGCTATCTGGTCGCGCGCGGCGAAGACGTTTTCAAGCCGATTTACATCGACGAAAACCGGCGCTTTATCGTCGGCACCATCGCCTGGCAAAAGCCGGTCGAAAAATTTACGTGGGAGCTTTGGGAAGGCGATCTGGCGAACGCCGAGCATATCAGATTAGCGAACAGCGTTATCAACAAAACTTTTTTTCAGGAAGTTTTCTACAAACCGAACTCGATCCGGCAGGAAGACGCGTCGGCTGAATTGGGCATCAAGCGCGTTTTGCAAAGCGATATTGCCAAAAATCAGGAATATCTCGCGCTGAATACGGGCAAGGCAATCGGGCGCATTCACATTATCGACAAGCTCGACGACACGGTGGAAATCGGCGATAACGAAATTCTGGTTTTAAAGGAACTGCCTTTAAATCTGCCGCCCGTGCGCGGAATTATCGTCGCCAAGCCTTCGACGCCGCTGTCGCACGTCAACATTCTGGCGAAAGGCTGGAATATTCCGAACGTTTATATCAAAGACGCCGACAAG
The DNA here is from genome assembly GCA_036389695.1 of Pyrinomonadaceae bacterium. Taxonomy (GTDB): domain Bacteria; phylum Acidobacteriota; class Blastocatellia; order Pyrinomonadales; family Pyrinomonadaceae; genus JALZHR01. The sequence continues at coordinate 44,104 of DASVWG010000547.1, read as the reverse complement.
CTGTTTAAGGAATACGATACGTGGTGGGCTGAACTGGACGCGAATCTGACCGATTACAATTTAAAACGACTCGCTGACTGCAAAAATTGTCCGCCGCCGCCGAAGTCGCCCGACCTGCAGATTCCGCCCGCGGATTTAACCGTGCAAAAATTAACGCCGCTCGGCGAGATGCGAAAAAAAGACAGCATCATCTACGGCTCGAAATCGGCGAATCTCGGCGAGCTAATGAACGCGAAAGCGACGGGTTTTATCGTGCCCGACGGTTTTACCGTGCCTTTCTACTGGTATGACAAATTTATCAAGGAAAACGGCATCGACAAAATCGTCGAACAATTGATTGACGACAACGATTTCGTTCACAACCCGCGCATTCGCCGTCAGAAGCTCGAAGAGCTGCGCGCGCAGATTCAAAGCGGGAAATTCGACGAGGATTTGCGGCGGCAGATTATCGAAAGATGGAACGCGCAGCTCGGCGGAAAAGCGGTTTTCGTGCGCAGCTCTTCAAATTCGGAAGATTTGCCGAATTTTTCCGGCGCGGGACTTTATTCGAGCGTCGCGAACGTCGTCGAAGAAGACAAGCTTATCGAAGCCGTCAAAAAAGTCTGGGCTTCGCTCTGGAAATTTGAAGCTTACGAAGCGCGCGTGCGAAATTACGTCAGCCAGACGGACGTTTATATGTCGGCGCTGATACAAGTCGGCGTCAATATGGACAAAGGCGGCGTGATGATTACCAAAGACCCGTTTGACGAGGAAAACAAAAACGCGATTTATATCAGCGTCGTCTGCGGTCACAACTCGCCGATTCCCGACAATAAAGGCATTCCCGAACAGATTCTGTTTAATCCGAAATCGAACTCGGTTATTCTGATGACTTTTTCGCAGCAGGAAAACGCCTTTACTTTCGACGAAAGCGGCGGCTTAAAGCAGACCCTCGATTTGTGCGCCGATAAAGCATCGAAACGGGTTTTGACCGACGCTCAGGCGAGAAAGCTGGCGAAAACGGCGCTGGACATCAAACGCATTTTCGGCGGCAAAAAAGAGCAGGACATCGAATACGGCTTTATCAAAAATCAGCTTTATATCGTGCAGGCGCGTCCGTTTATCGATAAAAAATAATATGAAAAAAGCATTGGCTATCGGATTTGCGGCTTTCGCTCTGGCGGCTTGCAATCCAAACCGGATTCCGCCGGAGAACGCGAATAACGCCAACGGGCGAAACGCGAATTCGCTCGTTACTTCGAGCCATTCGTCGGACAAGCTGCAAGTGGCGAATAATTCGTCGCCGGCAAACGCGCCGCGAACGCAGACCGAAAGCCCGATGGCAAAGCCGATTGACGTTTCGGAAATGACCGCCGCCATCGAAAAAGCCGAAAAGGATTACAACGCGCGGCAGTCGGACGCGAAAGCGAAAGCGAAGCTCGCCGGAGCTTATTTCACGCGCGCTTTCGCCCTGACCGAAGCGGCGCAATACCGCGCGGCTTTAGGCGATTTTCGCAAAGGCTTGAAACTGAATCCAGACGACAAAGACGCCAAAGCGATGCACGACCGCATCATCGGCATTTTTAAGAGCATCCCGCGCGAGCCGCCGAAAGAAGGCGAAGAACCGCCGCCGATGCCGTTTAAGAAGGGAAGTTAAGGAAATTAAGGAATTAAGGAAATTAAGGAATTAAGGAAATTAAGGAAATAGGGAAATTAGGGAAATTAGAAGAAATGCGAAACGCTCTTTTCCCTGATTTCCTCTTTCCGTAACTTCCTTAATTTCCCTATTTTTCCTTGCCTGCTAGACAAACACTCGCTGCAAAAATTAAACTATTAATTTTGTAATACTTCAAAAATTTATAACAGAACGACGGAGATTTAAGAATGGCACTTTCAGCAAACGATATTCGCAAAGGCATGGTGATTGTTTTCGAGGGCGCGCCGTGCAAAGTGATGGAATTTCGGCATCACACGCCCGGCAACCTGCGCGCGATGGTGCAGGCGCGGCTCAGAAATCTGAAAACGGGCAGCTCGTTCGAGCATCGTTTTCGTTCGAACGACACGCTCGAACGGGCGACGATGGAGCAGCACGATATGGAATATCTCTATTCCGACGGCGCGCACCATCATTTTATGAACACGGAAACTTACGAGCAAATCGCGCTGTCGGAAGAAGATTTGGGCGACGCGGCGCAATGGCTGATGCCCGGCTTAAAGCTCGAAGTCGAATTTTACGAAGGCTCGCCCATCGGCGTCAAGCTGCCCGATTCGATGGAGTTGACCGTCACGGAAACCGACCCGGTTTTAAAAGGCGCGACCGTTTCCAATTCAAACAAACCCGCCAGGCTCGAAAACGGCGTGACGCTGACCGTGCCGCCGTTCATCACCGAAGGCGAGCGCATCCGCGTCAATCCGACGGAAGCGAAATATATCGAAAGAGTGAAATAGTTTAGTGAGTTGACTGAGTTGACTGAAAGTTGACTGAGTTAATTGAGCGTTTCTGATAACTCAGCCAACTCATAACTCGGTCAACTCAGTCAACTTAAATGTTCCTACTTTACAATTTCCTGCTCGCCATCGGCTTTCTCGCCTATCTGCCGCGCTTTCTTTTTCAAAAAAAATACGCGGAAAGCTTCAGCGAGCGCCTGGGAAATCTGCCGGATTTCGACCCGGAAGGAAAGCCTGTTGTCTGGCTTCACTGCGTTTCGGTCGGCGAAACGCAAGCCGCGCGACCGCTTGTTCGAGAGCTTCTCAAAAATTTTCCCGAATATACATTAGTAGTTTCGACGACGACTCTGACCGGGCAAAAGCTGGCAAAGGAAATTTTTGCCGCCGATGCCGCGCTGGTTTTTTATTTTCCGTTCGATTTCCGTTTCGCCGTGCGCCGCGCTTTGCGAAAAATCCAGCCGCGGATTGTCTTGTTGATGGAAACCGAAATCTGGCTGAACTTTCTGCGCGAAGCGAATAAATCGGGCGCGCGCATTGCCGTCGTCAACGGGCGTTTATCCGAAAAATCGGCGAGTCGCTACGGCTGGATTAAGAAGACCATCAAGCGCGTTTTGCATTACGTCGATTTGGCGCTTATGCAGTCCGGCGCCGATTCCAGGCGTTTGATTACGCTCGGCATCCGCAACACGAAAGTCAAAGTCACGGGAAACATCAAATTCGACCAGCAGTTTAATGAAGCGGAAAACAATTTGACAAACGAATTCCGCGAGCGTTTCGCCGTCTCCGATACCGCGCCTTTAATCGTTGCGGCGAGCACGCACGCGCCGGAGGAAAAATGGATTCTCGACGCTTTCAAAACGGTTTATAAATCGGCAAGCGACAAGCTGCCGCGCCTGATGCTCGTCCCGCGTCATCCGGAAAGATTCGCGGAAGTCGCGCAAATAATCAGGGATTCCGGTTTCGATTGGGCGCGGCGCGGCGAGAAGCCTTCGGCGCGCGACAAAGCCGCCGAAGTGATTCTGCTGGACAGCATCGGCGAGCTGCGCGCGGTTTATCCGCTGGCGGAATTCGTCTTCGTCGGCGGAAGTTTAATTCCGCACGGCGGGCAGAGCGTTCTGGAACCCGCAGCCGCGCAGAAGGCAATCGTGACGGGCTTTTACACAATGAATTTCGACGCCGTCGTGCGGGAATTTCTGGAAAAGGAAGCGCTCGTTCAATTGCCGGAACTCGACGAAAAAGAAATTCCCGCGCGCCTCGCCGAAAGTTTCAAGCAGCTTTTGGAAGATGCGCAAAAACGCGAAAAATTAGCCGAAAACGCTTTCCGCGTCATGCAGTCAAATCGCGGCGCGAGCAGTAAAACCATTGAATATCTGAAACCGCTTTTTGAAGCTCAAAGCAAAAAAGATATTCAAGACAAAAGGTAAAAGGCAAAAGTGAGAAATCAATTTCCTTTTGCCTTTTACCTTTTACCTTTTGCCTTATTTTCCTGTGTGGTAAAAATTATTTAAATGCGCTTTTTTCTAAAACCTTTCAGCTTGCTTTATCGCGCCGTCACCGGCGTGCGAAGCTCGCTTTATGAAAAGGGCGTTTTCAAATCCTACACGCTTTCGTCGACGACCATCAGCATCGGAAATATTACCGTCGGCGGAACGGGAAAAACTCCGCTGGTCGCTTATGTCGCGCGGATTTTAAACGAAAACGGCGAGCGGGTCTGCGTCCTGACGCGCGGCTATAAACGCGAAAATCCCCGAAAAAGAGTTTTGGTTTCGGACGGCGAAAAGATTTTCGCCGGCGTCGAAAAAGCGGGCGACGAGCCGCTGGAGCTTGCCGGAAAACTAATCGGAATTTCGGCGGTTATCGCCGACCGAAATCGCGTCGAAGCGGGAAATTGGGCGCGTGAAAATCTCGGAATTACGGCGTTTGTGCTGGACGACGCGTTTCAGCACCGGCGCGTTAAGCGCGATTTGGACATCGTCTGCGTGGACGCCGCAAACCCGTTCGGCAACGGCAAAATTCTGCCGTCCGGAATCCTGCGCGAGCCGCTCTCGAATCTGAAACGCGCCGGTGCGGTTGTTATCACCCGCGCGAATCTGATTCAGGCAAAACAAATTGCGGATTTGAAATCACAGATTTCACGGATAAATCCGCGCTGTAAAATTTTCGTCTCGGAAAATAAAATATCGAATTTAATAAACCTAAAGGAATTCAGCGCCAAGTCAGAACCGCCTGCGGTAGCGGGCATTTTAATGCGAGAAGAAAATAGTCCACAGATAAACACAGATACACACAGATTTGAAGACCAAAAACCGAAGACCGAAGACCGAAGACCGAAGACGGAATATTCAGCCTTTTGCGCGCTCGGCAATCCGGAAAATTTTTTCGAGCAGTTGAGACGCGAGAAATTCGATTTGATTTTGACCAAAGCTTTCCGCGACCATCATCGCTACGCGCAAAAAGATGTTGATGACTTGCAAAGGCAAGCCGGAGAAAGCGGCGCGCGGGGTTTTTTGACGACCGCGAAGGATGCGGTGAAATTAAAAGATTTACAATTTAACCTGCCGTGTTATGTCGTGGAAAGCGAATTGATTTTCGATGATGAAAAAGGCTTTCGGGAATTGATTGCAAGCGCGACGCGCGAAGGGAATTAGCCACGAAAGGACACGAAAAGAACACGAAAGAAGAAACAAATTAGCCGCAAATTGCACGAATGCCACGAATAAATTTATTTCTTTTATTCGTGGCATTCGCATTATTTGCGGCTAATTTTTCTTGATTTCTTTCGTGCCTTTTTCGTGTCCTTTCGTGGCTGAATTCTTAGCTGTCCTGTATCTTGCCGCTGGAAGCCGGTTTATCGGTTTTCGGCGGCTCGGACGGTTTCGGCTTGGGCGGCGTCGTTGTTTTCGGTTCGGTCGGCGTTGTCGTATTGGCTGCCGGTCTGGTATTTGCCGGCGCGGTTTGCGTATTTGCCGGCTGCGTGTTCGTATTTCTCGGCTTCGACTGCGTGTTGGCGACGTTCGTGTTCGTATTTTTCGGCACCAGAACGTATGTGTTGCCGTCGTCGGTCATAAACGGGCTGCTCCCGTTAACGTTGCCGTCGTAATATTGTCCGGTCGGCGGAACGTATTGCGGCGGCGCGCCGACGGGCGGTCTGCCGCCGCGCGCCCACGGGTCGTAGCCGTCGCCGCCGGGCACAGGGTCTTGCATCATGTTATTTACATTTGCGTCCTGCAGAGGATTATACGCGCCCATATTTGAAAGGCTCTGCTCGGTCATACCGGTCGCCGGATTGACGGGCTGAACGGGCGAGCCGTTAGCGTCGGTTTGCAGTGTGGACGGATTCGTCTGTTTGACCTGCGTCATATATATAAAAAATCCGCTCAGCACGGCGATTCCGGCAAGCACGATGAAAGCCGTCTTCCATAAATTATTTTGCGGCTGAGCGTCAACGGCGTGCGCGACGGTTCGGTCGGAAACGCGTCCTAAAACGGTGGCGCGATTCAGCGCGTCGGCTAAATCGTTGGCTGACTGGTAGCGATTTTCGGGAATTTTCGCGAGCGCGCGCTGGACAATAAGGTCAATCTCGTTCGGCAAATCGCTGCGAAAAGCCGACAGCGGCAGCGGCGGTTCCTGCGCGTGTTTGAGCATCACGTCGGTCGCGTTTTCGCCCGTGAAGGGAACTTCGCCCGCGAGCATTTCATAAAGAATCACGCCGAGGCTGTAAATATCGGAGCGCGAATCGACGTCGCCCGTGCCGGAACAGCGTTCGGGCGAGAGATATTCGACCGCTTTGACGTTATCGAATAAGCCGTGCTCGTCGCCGTGAACCGCGCCGAAATCCAGCACTTTAACGAAATCCGCGCCGTCGGCGGTGCGCGCTAAAAAGACGTTTTCGCTCGAAAGATTTTGATGCAGCACGCCGTTGGCGTTGGCGGCGGAAAGCGCCGAGGCGATTTGCTGCGTGATGCGGTTGGCGCGCTCGACCGAAAATTGACCTTCGCGGCGAATGGCGTTTTTCAAAGTCTCGCCTTCGCCTTGTTCGGTGACGATGAAAACCGCGCTGTTTTTGTCCTGCCCGTAATCGGTGACGCCCGGAATATTCGGATGCGAAAGCCGCGCAAGCGTGCGGATTTCCGTGGAAAACTGGCGAACGATTTCCTCGTCAACCGCCAGCGCCGGCGAGAGAATCTTGACGGCGACGGGCTTTTCCATCAAAACGTGCGTGCCGCGATAAAGCTTGCCTAAACCGCCGTCGCGGATAACCGAATCAATACGATATTTGTCTGCTAAAACCTGTCCGATAAATTGGTCTGTCATAATAAAATTTACGTCTTAAAAGTGATTTTGTTGCTTTTTTAACAGAATGGTTTGATTCGCAAATCTTGCGTTCCGGTTGTAAAAAACACAAACTCCAGAGATTTTATCACAATGTTATTCGGTGAAAAGCGATAAAACAGCTTATTTGGCGAAAAGGAATAAAACCGCGACGGCGCAAAGCTATTTTTCGAGAAACCGAGCAAAAATCGGCTGCACGGAGCATATTTTTCGTGTACGAAGCATAATTTCTGCGCGCAAAGCATAATTTCTTTGTATAAAGCATATTTTCTCTGCGCAAGCCGTATTTTCCGTGCGCAACGCGTATTTTTTATGTACGGAGAATAATTTCGTTGCGCAGAGTATATTTTCTGTGTGCAAACTGAATTAAGGGCTTTCAGTTTCCAAACAAAAAAGACGAGAGCCGAAACTCTCGTCTTGAAGATTTTTGTTTCGCGAAAAATTATAATTTCGCGAAAACGATAACCAGCGCCAGCAGGACGAGCGATTCGATAAGCGCCAGACCGATAATCATCAGCGTCTGAATCGTGCCCGCCGCGCCCGGATTGCGCGCCGCGCCTTCGACCGCCGCCGCGCCGACTTTGCCCTGACCGATTGCGCCCAGACCAGCCGCGATGCCGAAACCGATACCGGCGGCAATCGCTTTATACGAAGCAACCGTGTCGGGGTTTGCCTGAATACCGCCGCCCTGCGCCATCGCCGGAATCGCCATTAAAGCCAGAGCCAGCGCCGCAAAGAAAATATATTTAATTTTGTTCATTTTTATCTCCTGAATTTAGTTTTTTTTGCTGACTTCGACGCGTCTTTCGGAAACTTCGGCGCGGATTATGATTACGTCAACTTCCGGTATGCCGCGCACTGTCTTGGGAGACGTGCCGCTCCTGTAAGCGTGCTGACTTTCGCCTGCTATAAAACGCCAAAATTTCGTTTGATTTGTCAAAGTCAAATTTTTGAATCGTGAACCTGAAAAATCGTGAACCGGCGATTGATAAACACGATTCGAATTTATCAATCGCCGCGCGTTCACAAAAACTTTATAAAGCCGCCGCCGGAACTTCGCCGTGCTCGCCCGCGTGCGCGTGCTCATTGCCGACGTGCTCGTGATGGTCGTGCGGCGCGTGCGAGACGCCGCTGATGTAAATCATCGACAGCAGCGTAAACACAAACGTCTGCACCAGCGCGATAAAGACGGCGAGCGGAAGCAGAATAATCGGGACGAGAAACTGCGTAAACGGCGGGAACAAACCGGAAATAATCGATGCCACCTGCTCGTCCGCATACATATTGGCGAACAGACGAATGCCCAGCGTCATCGGGCGAATCATATTACTGAACATCTCGATGGCGAAAATCAAAGGCGTGATTAAAAACATCATAATCAGCGGCAGCTTCGGTCCGGCAAAGTGCGCCAGATAGCTTACTAAGCCGTTTTCTTTAATGCCGACGTAGTTGTAATAAATAAACGACGCGATGCCGAGCGCAAACGTCACGCTGACGTGCGCGGTCGGCGACATAAAGAGCGGGAAAAGTCCCATCAGATTGGAAATCAGAATCAGAACCGCGAACGTGGCGACGACCGGAAAATATTTAAATCCGTGCTCGCCGATGACGTTGACGACCATATCTTTCAAAGCCAGAAATCCGGCTTCGAGCGTCAATTGCCCGTTCGAAGGGTCGTCTTCGGAAAGCCTGCCTTTAAAAATCCAGATGACGACCACCGTCAGGATACACGCGATGCCGAACATTATCGTATACCACGGAATCGCGTTTTCCGGCGTGTATTCGCCGAAAACTTTGTCGGCGGTCGTGTGGAAATAGCCGAAAATGTAATTGTCCCAGAAAGGCTTGGTGTAAGCCATCTGAAACTTGTGAACCGGCTCGCCCACATAATGATTTATAAATTCGACGATGGCGGGCGTATGATGTCCGCCTTCTGCAAATAAAAGCATTTTAAAGTTCCTCTCGTTTAGAAGAGTTGGATGTAAAAATTCGTATTATACCTTCGACCACCACCGCCGGCGCGATAATTGAAAGCCCGAGCAAAACGGCTGGAAGCGAAGCGATTTTTGTAATATAAACAACGGCTACACCTGCGCCGAGCGCAGCGTAACGCAAAAAATACTGCATGGCTAAAAATCGAGGCTTCTCGCCCGACGCAGCCATTCTGTCAAAAATATTTTTAAGCGAAAGCTTCAGCCAGTAATAATTCAGAAACGCTAAAGCGCCGCCGATTATCAAGCCGAGCGTGAAATTCCGCTGCGCGTAAATCAAACTGAGCGCGACGCCGACGATTAAAACAATCGCCATCATCCACAAAATCCGCCGGTGCGAAAGCTGCGGCGCGTCTCCGGTTTCTACAGTTGCTACAGGTTCGGAATCTTCGCTCATTGCGAAACCACTATTTTATAAGGCTTCGGCGAAAATTTCAAAGCCGGAACGCTCATTTGTGCATTTTTTCTCAAATTAAAAACCGAAGGCGGAAGCCCGCGCGTCAGCAAGGGCGGATAAAGATTGATGATTTAAGATTGAAGATTTATGATTGGTCGTTCGATAACGGCAAATCTAAAATCTAAAATCTAAAATCCTTTCCGCCCAAGCCGGACGCGCGGGCTTCTGCCTAGTCTTTTTTAAAGATTTGCGAAGTCGTGCGGAAAAATTGATAAAAGCCGATGGCGGAACCGATGATGATGCCGCCGACGAGTCCGAGCGGCGCGGCGTCGGTCAGCAAATCGAAAAACCAGCCGAGAATCATCATAAACAGAACCGAGCCGAACAAACCGACTGCCGCGCTCCAAGCCATTCCGCTTTGCCGCAGCGTTTCGGCGGTCGTCAAAGGCTTGGCGTCGGTTTCGGAAGAATTTTCAGTCTGGAAAATGCCTGCATTTGTCGGCGCGTTTTCAGTTTCGAGAACGTTGCGATATTGCGCCGCCGCCGCAAATTGAGGCGGTCGCCCGGTTTCCGGCAGCATCGCGTTTTCGGATTGTAGCGCAGCGGTTTCCGGCGCTTGCGCCTGGGTTTCGACTTCGGAAAATTGGTTTTCGGGAAAGACGTTATCGGGCGTCGGCTCGCCGGCGCGGTCGTAAACCTGTTCGATTTTCGGTAAAGTTATCGTTTCGATTTCGTCGTCCGCGTCGGCGGAAGTCAAATCGGTTTCGGTCCGTCTGATTTGCGTCGTCGCTTCGTCGTTTGCGCCGGGCGCGTCCGCCGCGAGGTTCAGGTCTTCGAGCTCGCGCTTGATTGATTCTTCGGTTTCCGCCTTGTTTTCCTGCGGCTCGTCGTCGTAATCAAACAGACTTTTTATCATAACCAATTCTCCCGCGTCAGATAGTTTTTCGGAACTTCGGTCAAAAGCGCCTTGCGCGAATGCCGCAGCGAGTCGTGAATAAAGCAGACGTGCGTGCACCAGCAGGCGCGACCTTCGTCGATGGCTTCAAGCTCTCCGGTTCTTAAATTATCCGCCCAAAGCCTTTCGAAATCAAAATCGAAATCCTTAAGCGACGCGAATTTTTCGCGCAGCTCGCAGGCGCGCACGTCGCCGTTGTAATCAATCACGGCAGTCGTCGCGCCCGCTGTGCAGGGAAAACTCCACGCCGTCGGCGCGTTAAAATTCGCGTGCTGATGACGATAATGCGTCATAATCGTGCCGACGTAAGCGACGGATTTAACAAAGCGTTTTGAAAAATCGTCTGCGGCAAACATTCTTTCGCCGTATCGTTTCGTCAAACCGGCGGCGTGTTTGTAGATTTTCGGCAGGGCTTCGGCGGGAACAGATTTTATCGAATCGCCGACTTTAGTTTCGCCGCGAATGATATTGAAATATTGTCCGTCCAATTTAAAGTTTTGCCACAAAAATTCCGAAAGCTTTTCGATTTCCGTGTAATTTTCGGCGCAGATTACGGTGTTGACATTCAGGCGAAAACGCGCGCCGAATTTTTCTTTGAGCGGGTAAAGATGCTCGATGCAGTCGAGAGTTTTCTGCCAGTTGCGCGGCACGCCGCGAATTTTATCGTGCGTCTCGCCGTAGCCGTCGAGCGCGATGTTTAAATATAAATCGGTGATTTGCCGGTGCGATAAAGCGTGTTCGACCGTTTCAAAAACTCTGGATTTAACCAGCGCGTTGGTCGGAATAATCAGGCGATTTATTCGATTGTTGCGGACAAACAAATCGACGATTTTGTTTAAATCTTTGCGCAGAGTCGGCTCGCCGCCCGAAAGCCATAAATCGGTAATCGGCGGCATCGAAAGCGAGACTTTTTCGATTTCGGCAAAGGTTAAATCGCCTTTTTTGTTTAATTCTTCGTGATAAAAGCAGGTTTCGCAGGCGGCGTTGCAGCGCGAGGTGACGAAGAAAATCAACGTATCTAGCTTTCGCGCGCGCTTTGTGGCGCGAATCATCCGTGCAAACTGGGCGATTTTATTCATCGCAGATGATTTTCTTCTAAAAACTACTTTTCGTCCAGAACGGCAAACATAGTTTTTTGAATTTCGGGGTTGCCGGTCAAATTCTGATGTTCCTCGCAGACGGGAAAAGACGTCTGCTCGCTGCTGCTGATATTTCGGATGGCGGCAGTCAGAAACGAGCGTTTCGTCACCGTGCCGTCGCCGGGCGAATAAAGCAGCGGCTCGAGTTCTTTGTCGGAGACCTTCGTGCCGTCGGCGCGTTCGAAAGAATCCGCCTTGAAAATCGTCCGCCAGACATTTTTCTTGGCGTCGCGGTAAATCACCATTCCGTCGAGCGTCGGTTTGCATTCGGCGCCTAAAAAGAAAACCGGAACGGGACTTTTCGTTAAGGACGTAGCTTTCAGCGCCTCGTGAAAAAGACGGGCGCGTTCGAGTATGGCGCGCAGGTAAGGCTTGGCGTTGCGCTGTTCGGCGACGCTGAATTTTTTCGCGAAATCCTCGTCCTGGTAAGCCGCCCACCCGTATTTTTCCCACGTCTCGACATTATAAATGTTGATTTCAATCGGTTTCAGATTTTCGTCAAAGGCGCGCAGCGTTCCCATCTGCGGCAAAAGCTGGTAAACCGCCGGAATCGTAAAAATATCGAACCGCGTTAAATTCTGCACAAACGGCAGATTCAGACCGCCGCCGAGAAACGAAAAACCGTTGATGAGCGAGTTCAGCGACGGCAGCGAGCCTTCGTTCGGCGTGCCGATGAGAAAAATCTTGTTGAAATGTTTTGCGCCAGCCCAGTTCGGCACCGGCTTTCGCGCTCCGGCGGGCAAATCCGCGCTGCCGTACATCACGGCGTAGCGCGAAATCAAGCCGCCCATCGAATGAGCGATAATGTTAAATTTCAGATTCGGTTTTCTTAGACGGGTTTTCGCCGACTGTATTTTCTGTATTAAAATCCGCGCCGTTTCGACGTTGTCGCGCCGCCAGTCATACGGGAAAACGTAAAAAACGTCAGTCGCGGCGGGCGCGTCCCATTTGGCTTCGGTGTAGCCGTCCGCTTTCAGCGCTTCGATTAATCTTTCGTAAATCTGGGTTTCGGGTAAAAATTTGACGAGCTTGACATTGCGCAAAATGTCGCCCGGCACGAGGTTGTCGCGGTTGCGCGCGATATTCGGGGAAATGGGCAGGCGTAAATCGTCCTTTTTCGCCCTTTGCAGGTGAAACCAGACGCCTTCGCCGGTTTCTCTATTAATCAGCTCCGAGCCGATTAAGCCCGGAATAATGATGACCGGCAGTTTTCCGGTCGTCGCTACGGGCGTCGGCGTCGGTGACGGTTTGGTTTCGGTCTTTTGCGCGGGCGCAAAGGTTGCGAAAATAAAAATAATTGCCGTTAATAAGAAAAAACGCGCGCGCCGCAAAATTAAAAATTCAGACATAAACCCGTTCCCTTGTTCGATAATAAATTTAAACTATTAAAAATTTACCTTAGCCCTCAGATGAAAGCAATCAAAATCTAGTTGTATCAGGCTGAACAATAACGGTTTTATCGGGCGATTTTAATTCGTAAGCGATGCCGCGCCAGAGAATTTTGCGCGAAAACAGAGCGCAGACCGAGTTATATAAAAACAGCGCGGGCGAAAAAATCCAGAGCGTGTTCTGCGTCCAAAACTGCCGCCGCAGCTCTTTTTCATAATCTTTTAAAATCAATTTCACGGCGTTCAAACGCAAGTAAGCTTTGCCCGTGCTGAACGCGGAAATCAGAATCAAACTAATGACCGCAAACCAAAACGCGAGCGTATCCGTTGAATTAAAAGCAATTATCAAAATTCCCCAGACGAAAACCAGATTGAAAAGAAACGCTCCCGTAAAAGATTGTTTCCACAGGTGCGGCGCGTAAACGCGCGTGATTTTCATCTGCCGGGTCGTAAATTCCAAAAGCTCCGCGAAAGAACAATCTTCGACCGAAGCCGCCAGCGCCTGCGGCACAAAATAAATCGGCAAATTCGCCGCTTTCAAAGCCCGCGTGACGGCAAAATCGTCCGACAAAACGCCGCGCCATCGCTCGCGCATCCGCAATTTTTCAAACGTCGCCCGCCGCATCGCCATCGAGCCGCCCCAGCAAAAATTCGTTTTCAGATTCGCGCCCAGAGCCGAAGCAATCGAAGCGTTCCAGACCGAGCGCAGCTCGGAAGCAAGCCCGATTTTTTTCGAGACGAACCATCGATAACCGGTCGCCGCGCCGATTTTTTCATCGGCTAAAGGCGCGATTAAGTTTCCGAGCCAATTTTCGGCGGGACGCGCGTCGGAATCGACAAAAACGAAAATTTCCGAATCGTCGGAAACGTGTAAAACGGCTTCGCGCAGATTATGAACCTTTTGACTTTCGCTTTGCGTTGCGCCGGAAATCACAAGCTTCGACTTCGCGCGCTTTGCGCCTTGGCGCGAAACTTCTTCGATAATTTTCACCGCCGCATCCGTTTCGTCATCCGTGACAAAAATTATTTCATAAGCCGGAAAATCCTGACCGAACAGCGCCGCCAGATTTTTCTCCAATCCCGCGTCCAGCCCGCGACACGGCACGATGACGGAAACAAACGGCGCGAAATCGGATTTCGGTCCGGCAAGCTCGCGCCTGAAAAAATTGAGATAATCAATTCCGCCGCGCAGAGATTTGTAGCTCAGAAAAACCAGAATCGCGGCGAAAAAATAGAAGACAAACATAGAAAAAATAGTCCACAGATTAACACAGGTCAAAATAAGGCAAAAGTAAAAAGGTAGAAGGCAAAACGATTCCGAGCTTTTGCCTTTTACCTTTTGCCTTTTGCCTTGAAATCTTATTTCTACGCGAGCATTTCCTGAACCTGATTCACGTCCTTATCGCCGCGCCCGGAAAGATTCACAATCATTACTTCCTGCGGCGACATTTCGGGCGCGATTTTCAGCGCGTGCGCGACGCCGTGCGAGGTTTCCAAAGCGGGAATTATGCCTTCGGTTTGCGATAAAGTCTGAAACGCTTTTAAGGCTTCCGCGTCCGTCGCCGAAACGTATTCGACGCGCCCGATGTCGTGCAGAAAGGCGTGTTCGGGTCCAATCGAAGCGTAATCCAAGCCAGCCGAAATCGAATGCGTTAGGGCGATTTGCCCGCGCTCGTCCTGCAAAATATAACTTTTCGTGCCTTGCAAAACGCCGATTTTTCCGCCGCCCGACGCATTAAAGCGCGCCGCGTGCTCGCCTAAAACATCGCCTTTTCCGCCCGCTTCGACGCCAATCATCCGCACATTTTCGTCCTGCAAAAACGGGTGAAAAAGCCCGATGGCGTTCGAGCCGCCGCCGACGCAGGCGACGAGCAAATCGGGCATTCGTCCGATTTTTTCCAGAATCTGCTCGCGCGCTTCGCGTCCGATGACGCTCTGAAAATCTCTGACCATCAGCGGATACGGGTGCGGACCTAAAGCGCTTCCCAAAAGATAATAAGTCGAATCGACGTTCGTCACCCAATCGCGCAAGGCTTCGTTTATCGCGTCTTTCAGCGTTTTCGAGCCGGAATCGACGCCGCGCACTTCAGCGCCCAAAAGCTGCATCCGGAAAACATTCAGCGCCTGCCGCCGCATATCTTCCGTGCCCATATAAACGACGCATTCCAGCCCGAACAGCGCGCAAACGGTCGCCGTCGCCACGCCGTGCTGACCCGCGCCGGTTTCGGCGATAATGCGCTTTTTGCCCATCCGCCGCGCGAGCAAAACCTGCCCGATGGCGTTATTGATTTTGTGCGAGCCGGTGTGTCCCAAATCCTCGCGCTTAAAATAAATCTGCGCGCCGCCCAGAGTTTCCGAAAGGCGCTGTGCGTGAAAAAGCGGCGTCGGGCGACCGGAAAAATCTTTTAATAAACGCAGAAATTCAACTTGAAAATCCGCATCGTCACGCGCGGCGAAATACGCGCCCAAAAGGTCTTCGAGCGGCGACATCAGCGTTTCGGGAACAAAACGCCCGCCGAATTCGCCCCAATAGCCGTGCTCGTTTGGTTGGTAATTCATAAGATTAATTTGTCTTTTCGAGATTTTGCTCAAACTTATGCAAATCTTTGTCGCTCGCTTTGTTCCATTGAGCCGTTTCCATACTTAAATTTTCCTTTTCCAGCTTAAATTCTTCCAGAAGCGCGAAGAAAAGGTCAAAGGCTTTTGCTTCGTCATTGTCGAGTTTTCTCAAAATATGAGTCATACAACTTATTGAATTCGGATAGCCGTAACCTACTTTTTCGCCCATCCATTTTCTGAACTCCTCGCTCTCGTATTTACCTGTCTCGAAATTTGCCTTCGCTAAATGTAAAGCAGTAAAAAAGCCGTGTAGAAAAGTCTGTAATTTAGACAGAGATTTTTCGCCCAAATACATCTGCGGGCGTAGATAAATAGCGGAAAATAAACTCCACAGATTTTCCTTAGGCATTCCGGCTAAATTAGTTTTTGCTTTCGTAATAAAATTTATGAGTTTAATTTTGTCCTTGACGCCCTTTCGGCTTTCAATTCCGCTACAAACATCAACCCCATAAGGGTTTAAATTCCCGACGGCGCGAACAATATTTTCATGCGTCAATCCGCCCGCCAGATACATCTTCGGAAAAATTTCCCGCACTTTTCCGGCAATTTCCCAGTCGAAAGTCTCGCCCGTGCCGCCGTGTTCCTCCGGCGAATAAGCGTCGAGCAGAATCGCGTCCACCTCGTAGCGCAAAACATTTTCCAGATTAAATTCGGGCGACACGCGAAAGGCTTTGATGATTTCGAGATTAGTTTTCGTCTTTATTTCGCGAACAAATTCCGGCGTTTCTTCGCCGTGAAGCTGGATTGCGTTGAGTTTAGCCGTTTCCGCAATTTCGCGGATTTTTTCCAAAGATTCATTGACGAAAACGCCGACTTTTAAAATTTCCGGCGGCACCTGTTCGATAATTTCGCGCGCTTTTTCCGGCGCGACCGAGCGCGGGCTTTTCGCGTAAAAATTAAAGCCGAGCGCGTCGGCGCCGAATTTCGCCGACAAAAGCGCGTCTTCCAGATTCGTGATGCCGCAGATTTTTACTTTCGTCATTTTAAAATCTATTGAAATTTAACCGAAAACTTCGACCAGCTTCAGAAGCAAAAAAGCCAGCGGCGCGCCGAGCAAGCCGCCGCATAATATTAAAAGACTCGTCTGTTTCGGCGTTAATGTTCCATTCCTGATATTAGCAAAAAAGATGTAAAGCGTGAGCGGCAAATTGATGAATAAAGCGGTTAAAACGCCCGGAACATATTGTCCGAACGCGACCGCGCCTAACAGATGCGGGAAGAAAACGTTGAGAAAAATCATTCCGGCAAAAGCGGTCATCAGAAAATCGTATTTTTGCTTCGATTTAAGGAAAAATTTGCTGCCCGCGACGGCAAAACCGATAATGGTAATCATCACCGCCGCGACGGCAAATTGACGGCTTGTCACCGTCGGCTGAATCGGCGAAATCATTTTTTTCGACCACGCTTCCATCGCCAGCGCTTCTTCCAGATTATGAAACAGAAAGGCGAAAGGCAGCAGAAAATATGCGCGGCTGATGTTCATTTTTTCGTCTCCGTAAGCCATTGCCTTAAAACGTTTTCCGGTTTACCGGAGCGCATCAGGCTCTCGCCAATCAGAAAGCCGTGAAAGCCCAAGTCTTTTAATTCCAGCAAATCCGTGCGCGTTTGCAAGCCGCTTTCGGCAATCATAAAGGCACCGGCGGGCGCGTGTTTTATCAATTCACGCGAAACGTCGAGCGAGACTTTGAACGAATGCAAATCGCGGTTGTTGACGCCGATAATGCCTGCGCCGATTTTTTTTGCTCTTTCCAGTTCTTCCAGCGTATGAACTTCGACGAGCGCGTCCATCTTTAAATCGTCTTCCGCCGAACGCCGCAAACGCACGAGAGTTTCGTCGTCGAGCATCGCCGCAATCAGCAAAATCACGTCCGCGCCCGCGCTCGCCGCTTCATAGATTTGAAATTCGTCGAAAATAAAATCTTTGCGCAAAACCGGCAGCGAAACAGCGGCGCGAGCCGTTTTCAAATCTTCGAGCGAGCCTTGAAAACGGTCTTCTTCGGTCAAAACGGAAATCGCGCACGCGCCGCCGCGTTCATAATTTCCGGCGACTTCCGCCACGTCAATCTTATCGTTAATCACGCCTTTCGACGGCGAAGCGCGCTTGATTTCGGCGATGATGTTCAGATTATTCTGATTTTGCAGGGCTTCGCGCAGACGATGTGAAGGACGCGCAGCGTCAATTTTGAATTTTGAATTTTGAATTTTGAATTGACTTTTTGCTTCTTCGACGCGGCGGCGTTTGAGACTGAGAATTTCGCTTAAAACATTCATCATTTATCATTCAACATTTAATAGATTGATTTAATGATAAATGATAAATGATAAATGATAAATGTCACTTGTTCGTCGTCTGAATCAATCTTTCCAGTTTATTCTGCGCCTGACCGCTGTCGATGCTTTGTTCGGCGAGGCGGGCGGCGTGCATGACGTCCTTGGCAAGCCCGCCGACGACGAGCGCGGCGGCGGCGTTCATCACGACCAGGCTGCGCGCTTCGTCGCGGCGTTTGCTGGCTAAGACGTCGGTGATGATGCGGGCGCTTTCTTCGGGCGAATTGGATTGCAGATGCGAGATTTTTCCGCGCTTGAAGCCGAAATTTTCCGGCGTGAGCTGAAACAAAGTGATTTTATTTTTCAACACTTCGGCAGCGTATGTTTCGCGCGTCAGAGTAATTTCGTCCAAGCCGTCAGCGCCGTGAAAAACCCACGCGCGTTCGGCGCCGAGCAGCGCGAGCGCTTCCGCCATCGGCTCGACCAGCGCTTTGTGCCAGACGCCGATGATTTGTTTCGGCGCTTTCGCCGGATTCGATAAAGGTCCCAGAAGATTGAGCGACGTGCGCACGCCCAAATTGCGTCGAATATCGCCGACGCGCCGCAGGGAAGGATGAAACTTCGGCGCGAACATAAAGCAGATTCCCGCGCCGTTCAGACAGGTTTGCTCGACTTCCGGCTCGGCTGAAACCTTGACGCCGAGCTTTTCCAAAACGTCGGCGCTGCCGGTTTTACTGGTCACGGCGCGATTTCCGTGTTTGGCGACCGCCAGTCCCGCGCCCGCGATGACGAAAGCGGCGGCGGTCGAAACGTTAAAAGTTTTCGTCTGTCCCGAGCCGGTTCCGGCGGTGTCTATAAAATTTTTGTGACGCGATTTGATATTGACGGCTTGCGCGCGCATCGCTTTTGCCATTCCCGCCAGTTCTTCAGACGTTTCGCCTTTCGCCGCCAGCGCGACGAGCGCGCCGGCAATCTGCGCGGGATTGGCGTTTTCGTCCGTCAAAGCCTCGAAAAATTTCGACGCTTCCTTAAACGACAGATTCTCGCCGCGCATCAGGCGGGCGAGAAACGGGTGCAAGGGCGTGTCGGCTTTCGTGTTGGTCGCGGTCATCGGCGCGGCGACCAGCCATTCGGTCTTCGGCATATATTTTAGTGAATTGTGAATAGTCAATAGTGAATAGTCAAGAGAAGGCTGACGGCTGACATCTGACGGCTGACGGCTATTTCAAAGATTCAGAAAATTTTGCAGAAGCTTTTTGCCTTCGCTCGTCAGGATTGATTCGGGATGAAACTGCACGCCTTCGATTTTCAGCTTTTTGTGACGCAAGCCCATAATCAAGCCGTCGGGCGATGTGGCGGAAACTTCCAGTTCGGCGGGCAAACTGCTCCGTTCGACAATCAGCGAATGATAACGCGCGGCTTTGAAACGATAGGGAAGCTTGTCGAAAACGCCCGCGCCGTCGTGACAAACCTCGACGTATTTCCCGTGCACCGGCAGCGGCGCGCGCACGACTTTTCCGCCGAAAAACTGCCCGATTGCCTGATGACCGAGACAAACGCCCAAGATTGGAAGCTTTTCCGAAAAGTTTTCCAGAACCCGCAGGGACACGCCCGCTTCGTCCGGCGTGCCGGGACCGGGCGAAATTAAAATGCGTTCGGGCTTTAAATCATTTTCGATTTCTTCGACGGTGACTTCATCGTTGCGGCGCACCTGCATCTCCGCGCCGAGCTCGCCCAGATACTGCACGAGGTTGTAGGTGAATGAATCGTAATTGTCGATAACTAAAAGCATTTTTTAAAGAAGACGGAAGTCAGAAGCCGGAAGACAGTAGAAATTTATCTTCTGACTTCTGTCTTCTGACTTCTCAATTTATTATTTCAGCAAGTCAACCAAATCCTTATTGCCCATCTTGTTTGCCCAATCGAGCGCCTTTCTGCCGTCCTTGTCCTTGATTTTTTTATCCGCGCCCGCGTCGAGCAACATTTTCGCGACCGTTTGACGATTTTCGGCGGTGGTTTGGTTATTGGCGGCGATGTAAATCAGCGGCGTCGCGCCGTTTTTTTCCTGGTGATTGACCTTCGCGCCTTTGTCGAGCAGCATTTTGACGATGTTTTGACTGAGCCGCGAGCCGATGCAGGCTTCTGCCAGCGGAACCGCGCCGTCGCTGTCGGCGATGTTCGGGTCGGCGCCTTTTTCCAGAAGCTTCTGCACGAGGTCTTCGCGCGCACGCGTGACGGCGAGATAAAGCACCGTTTGATTTCGCAGTTTTTCTTTCGCCCCGCCGATGTTTATATCGGCGCCTTTTTCCAGCAGATAATTAAAAATTTCTTCTTTTTGCTTTGACAGAGCCAGATGCAGCGGCGATTGTCCAAGGTCGTCCTGCATATTGATGTCGGTTTTTTCGGCGACGGCTTTCACGGTATTCAATTCGGCATTGGCAACGGCAAAAGTCAGAGCCGTTTCGCCGCGCGCATTTTTCGTTTTCGGGTCTATTCCCGCATCGAAAAAGCCTTTGACGGCGACCGTGTCGTTCTGCCGGATGGCTCTGAAAAAGGCGTCCGTATTAAACTCGTAGCCGCGCAGCTTCAGCATATTTTTCGTCATTTCCGGCGACCCCGAAGCGTCGCCGGACGAATCTTTGCAAGCCGTGACGAAAATTAAACAAACGAGAAGAAAGTAAATTTTCAGTTTCATAAATCTCCAAAGTGAAAAAGTGAAAGAGTGAAAAGGTGAAAAAGCTTGAAGGCGAAAAATGATGTTTGCTTTTTCACTTTCCCGCTTTTTCACTTTCAAAGTCCATTTTCCGCCATTTCGATGGCTTTCATCAACGCGCGGGCTTTATTAATCGTTTCTTCGTATTCTTTTTCGGGCACGGAATCGGCGACTATTCCGGCGCCAGCCTGCACGTTTGTCCAGCCGTTTTCGATTTCGATGGTGCGAATCGCGATGCAGGTGTCGAGATTTTCGGCGTAGTCGATATAGCCGACCGTT
Organism: Pyrinomonadaceae bacterium; assembly: GCA_036389695.1. Classification (GTDB taxonomy): domain Bacteria; phylum Acidobacteriota; class Blastocatellia; order Pyrinomonadales; family Pyrinomonadaceae; genus JALZHR01. The sequence continues at coordinate 23,596 of DASVWG010000547.1, read as the reverse complement.
CCGGCGTAGATGCCGCGCGGCGTCGGCTCTAACTGGCTGATAATCCGCATCGCGCTCACCTTCGGCGCGCCGGAAACCGTTCCGGCGGGAAAGCACGAAGCGAGCGCGTCGAAGCGGTCAAAGCCCGCGCGCAGTCTCGCTTTCAAGCTCGTCACCAGATGTTGAACGTGCGAATAACGCTCGATTTTCATCAATTCATCGACTTCGACCGAGCCGTATTCGGCGACGCGCCCCAAATCGTTGCGCCCCAAATCGACGAGCATCACGTGTTCGGCGACTTCCTTTTCGTCCGAGCGCAAATCTTCGCCCAGAATCCAGTCTTCCGTCTCGGTTTCGCCGCGCTTTCGGGTTCCGGCAATCGGTCGGTATTCGAGTTTTTTCCCGCGACAGCGCACGAGCATTTCCGGCGAAGCGCCGATTAAAATTTCCTTGCCGGTTTTGATAAAAAACATATACGGCGAAGGATTCATCGTGCGCAAAGCGCGATAGATATTTATCGGCGCGGCGGAAATCTGGCGGCGGAATTTTTGCGATAAAACGATTTGATAAGCGTCGCCCGCCAGAATTCTTTCCTGAATCGTCTCGACCGCTTTGAGAAAATCCGTTTTCGCCCAGTTCGAGCGAACCTGATTTTTCTTTTCCGCGGATTTTGCGGCATTTTGCGGAAAAGTCGCCGTTTGATTGAGAAGCTTTTCGATTCTTTCCGTTTCGGCGACCGCGATTTCATAAAGCTCGCGCAGAGCTTCTTCGCTTCCGGCGGCTTCGTCCGTAAAAACGATGGAAACGATTTCGATGCGCTGCCGCAGACGGTCAAACGCCAGAAGGTTGCGGAAAAACATCCAGACGGCGTCGTCTTTTTCAAACTCCCTGTCTTCGTCCAAAGTCGGCTCGAAAAAACGCGCCGCGTCGTAAGTCAGGAATCCGACCGCGCCGCCGCACAAAGGCGGAAGATTCGCCCGCCGCGCCAGCCTGTTTTGATTAAAATGCCCGCGCAGGAAATCTAAAACCGGCGTGTTTTCCGTTCTTTCGGCTTCGCCGGTTTGCCGCACGGTCGTCTGTTTCCCGCGCGCGCGAACAGTCAGATAAGGATTCGCCGCGATAAAAGAATAACGCGCCAGCCGCTCGCCGCCTTCGATGGATTCAAACAAAAAAGCCTGTTCCGCATCGCCGCAAACGCGCACAAAAGCGCTGACCGGCGTATGCAAATCCGCCAGAACGCTGCGCACGACCGGCACGACATTGCCGTTTTGCGCCGCCTTTAAAAATTCTTCAAAAGATTTCGGGGAAAGCTCAAGCACGATGTTATTTTTCACGGAAAGCCATAAAGACGCAAGCGTAACGCCGGCATCCTGCCGGCTGTCGTGGCGGCATCTTGCCGCCATTTCTAAAGTAAAGTTAAATCAAGATTAAAATGGCTGAGGGCAAGATGCCCTCAGGACAGCCAGCGAGACGCTGGCGTTACTGTTTTAGCCGAAAGAAGTTCCGGTCAGCCATTGCGCGCCGTCGACGACGAGCGTCACGCCGCTGATGTAGCTTGCCGCGTCGGAGCAGAGAAAAATCGCGGCGTTTTCGATGTCTTTGATGCGCCCGAAACGTCCCAGAGGAATTCGTTTTTTGAGCTTTTCCTTTATCGGTTCGGGAACGAGCCGCTTCATGCCTTCGGTGTCTTCGATTGGTCCGGGCGCGATGCCGTTGACGCGGATGCCGTGTCTGCCCCATTCGACCGCCAGCGTGCGCGTTATCGAATCGACGCCGGCTTTCGCCGCCGAAACGTGAATCTGCCACGGCGTCGCCGTATAATGCAGCGTCGCGCTGATGTTCAAAATCTGCCCGCCCGATTTTTTTAATTCCTCGAACGCGGCGCGGCAGACGTTAAAAGTTCCTTTCGTGTCGATGTCCACGACCGTGCCGAAGCCGTTGGCGGACAATTCTTCCGCCGCGCACAGGAAATTTCCCGCCGCGCCGTTGACGACGATGTCGATTTTGCCGAATTTATCGAGCGTTTGCTTAATCGCGTGTTCGACCGTCGCGTAATTTCTCACGTCGCAAACGGTCGCCAGGCATTCGCCGCCGTTTTGCTGGATAAGCGCGCGCATCGGTTCGAGATTTTCGACTTTGCGCGAAGTAATCGACACTTTCGCGCCCGCTTCCGCCAGCGCGCGCGCCACGCCGCCCGTGATTCCCGTTCCGCCGCCTGTTACAAATGCGACTTTGCCCTGTAAAATGTTATCCGTGAAAACTTTGTCGTTCATAGTTGAAAAGATGTTATCACAAAATTTAAAACCCGTAGATTCAGGAAAACAAAGGAAAAAATTAACAGGGATGAAGCAGATGAACAAGGATAAAAACAAAATCATAAGTCTTTTCTTTTTATCCCCTCTATCCCTGTTAATTCTGTCTCTGTGTCTCTGTCTCTCTGTGGTAAATCTTTCCTGTCAGTCCGCCAAGCCGACCGACATGCGCTCGCTTGTGCCCGCCGAAACGCTGGTTTATCTGGAATCGAGGGATTTGGCGAAAACGCTTTCGGCTTTGACCGAAAACAAATCGTGGCAGCAGTTAGCGAAATCGAAGCCGGATTTTTCGCATCTGGCAAATACGCAGTTTGCCGTTGCCGTGACGGGTTTTGAAACTTCCGAAAAACAGTTGACCGACGAGCAGGCGGTTTTGAATTTCAAGCCGCGCTTCGTCGCCGTCGCCGATACGCACCGCTGGGAATCGACGAATTTATCGCTCGTCGAAAACCAAATCGGTAAATTCGCGCGCGATGCTTACGGCGACGACGCCAAATTTGAAAAACCGGAAAAGCCGGGCGCGAAATGGTTCGTCTGGACGGCGGCGGACAATCGGAAGCTTTTTGCTGCGGTCAATCAAAGCTTGATTTATCTCGGCAACGACGAGTCGGCGATTGAAAAATGTCTCGCCGTAAAGCGCGGCGAAGCGGAAAATCTGACGAAAAACGAATCGCTGGCGCGCGCATTGGAACGCGCCAACGACGAAAATCAAATCGCTTTCGGCTATATTTCGCCGGAATCCGTGCCGCAGATTGCGAATCTGGCGAGCATTTTCGCCGCCTTGAGAATGAGCGAAGATGAAGACGCGCGAAGCTTTACGGCGCAGGTTATGCCGCAGATTTTGCAGAAATCCGTCAGGGAAATCGTCTGGGCGGCGCGAAGGAATGAGCGGGGAATCGAAGACAAATATTTATTCAAGACCGGCGCGGAAGTTTCTTCCGTTTTCAAGGAAACGCTCCAGCCCGCTTCCGCCAGAGAATTTCAAAAAGCCGATTTTCTGCCTTTAAGCGTTTTTTCCGTGACGCGCTACAACCTGCAAAATCCGCAAATCGCGTGGCGCAGCGTTTTGCTGGCGACGGCAAACCAGACGGACGCGACGAGCGCGAAAATTATTTTGCAGTTTTCGGGCGCGCTGTTCGAGCCTTACGCCGTATCGGACGCCGAAGCGTTTTTAAGCGCGGTCGGCGCGGAAATCATCACGGCGAAATTTGACGAAGAAGGCGAAAAATCCGTCGTTATCGTCGATGTCAAAGACGCGGAAAAACTGAAAAAATCATTGACGGGCGAAATAAATTTTAAAAAACAGCCGGAAAAACGCGCGAATGCGGACGTCTTCCAATCGGAAGACAAGCTTCTGGCGGCGGCTTTCACCGAAAACAAATTGATTCTGGGCGAAACCGAAAGCGTTTTAAGCTGTTTGAAAACAAGGGAAAGCGGGCAAAGTTTTAAACAAACCGAAGCTTTTCAAAAAATCTCGACGAGTCCGGCAATCGCCATCAGCGTCACGAAAGAGACGGAAACCGCCGGAAAAATCGTCGAGATTTTAGGCAATCCGAAAGACGAAAATAAAACAATAACAAGCTTTTACACGACCGAAACCCGCTTTGACGCTGGCGGCTTTGAACGCAAAACCGTTTCGGATTTCGGTTTGATTGGAATGATTCTGGAAAGTCTGGAATAGTCCGCAGCCGCCTGCGGTAGCGGGCGGTTTAACGCAACCGATTCAAAACATAAAAATAAACTTGCCACAGGACATTTTGTCCTGTGGCAGCTATTCAAAACGTAAAAATAAATTCAAACATCCGAGACGCTAAACTTCAACCGCCCGCTACCGCAGGCGGTTCTGACGGCGTTGACGTTTGATTTGCCGGCGCAGAGCCGGGATGTTTCGTTCAATCCACGTTTCGGCTTCGTCGAAATGGATGAATTTTTCCTCGTCGCGGCGGAAGGCGGGCGTGTGGTTGTAGCGCCTGCCGTTGCGCTCGATGGTCGGGTGCTTGATGTGCAGCATTTCGTGATAGACGACGTATTCGACAACGTATGCGGGGACTTTTTTATCGTCCAGCGATTTGCTGATGACTAAGGTTTCGTGCGTCGAATCGTGATGACCGAGACGATGAAAAGTTTTTTGCGCCGACCACGTTAAAACGGGTTTCGGCAAAGAATTTTGAAAATAAAAGCGGTTCAGACGCCCGAAAATTTCTTCCAGGTCGTAAGCTTCGCCTTTTGCGGTCGTGATGATTTTTCGCCCGCGACGACGGCGACTTTCGAAAGCCTGCGTTTGAACGCGGTCGGTTTTGACAAAGGCTTGATAATTTTCCAAATCGGCACGCGGGACGCGGCGGCGCATTAATTTGCTGACCAGAATCGAAGCCAGCGATTTCTGAACCGGCATCGGCGCGTGCTCGAAAATCTGCGCGATGCGGACGAAAACTTTGCCGTCGCGGATGCGAATCGTGTTGTTAATGCCGATATACGGATAAAACGAAACCTCGATTTCCGGCGGTTCGGCGTCGCGCTTTAAGCGCCGGAAAGCGTCTTTGTAAAAATTCGTGATTTGCTTGAGTGTTTCTTCCACAGAATTGTTTTAACAATTTTTAACTTTAAAATCTTGACAATTTTCGCCTTAAAATGCTATTCCTTTTTATGAGCATATCTTCCCATCACGGTATGCCGCAAACAGCCGAAACAATGTCTGTCCAAGAGCCTGATGTAACGTCAGCAAGAAAATCTAATTTTCCCGATGCCCGCGGGCAGGCGATTCTCTCGGCAATTATCAGCGAACATCTGGTGACGGGCGAGCCGGTCGGCTCGAAATCGGTCGCCGAAAAGTTTGCCAACGCATACGGCTGGAGCTCGGCAACCATCCGTAATGTGATGAGCGAACTGGAAGACGCCGGTTTAGTCGAACAACCGCACACGTCCGCCGGACGCGTTCCGACCGACAAGGGGTATCGCTTTTACGTGGATAACCTGCTCGGGGTTTTAAGCCTTTCCGACGACGATTTAAGGCTTATCAACGGCGAGCTCGGATTTCAGGAGACGCCCGACCGCCTGATGGAACGCACTTCGCAACTGCTCTCGGCTCTTTCTCAGAATGTCGGCATTGTCGTTTCGCCTTCTCTGGCAAACGACCAATTGCAGCATATCGAATTCGTCAATCTTTCCGACAAGCGAATTCTGGTCGTCATGGTTTCCGCGCCGAATATCGTCCACAATAAAATTATACGGCTTTCGGAAGCTTTGTCGCAGGAAGAACTCGACCGTACGGCTCGCTATCTGAACGTCGAGTTTAGCGGCAAAAGCCTGGCGGTTATCAGAACGGAAATCCTGCGGCTGATGCACGAGGAAAAAACGCTTTTCGATAAACTGCTGCAAACGGCGATAATTCTTTGCTCGCAGAGCATCGAAAGCGAAGATTTGGGCGAAGTTTACGTTGACGGAACTTCGAACATCGTGGCGAAGGCGGATTTTTCGGATTTTGAAAGATTGCGCGGGCTGCTTCGGACGTTCGAAGAAAAATCGCGCCTGGTGCAAATCCTCAATGAATGCATCGAGCGCAACGCCGCCGCCAGAGGCAATGTCCAAATCGTCATCGGCAGCGAAAATATCGCGCCGACCTTGCAGGATTGCTCTTTGATTACGGCTCCTTACCGCGTCGGCAGCGGCACGGCGATGGGCACTCTGAGCGTTGTAGGTCCGACCCGCATCGAATACGCGCGAATGATTTCGATTGTCAGCTACGTCGCGCGCATGCTCGAAAAAATAATGATCGACGACAAATCAAACTCCTGATTTTTTTTCCGGATGAAACGAATTTTCTCCTTTTTTTTCAAAACGAAAATAATTTTACAAACCCGAAATGAACTCCAATAACGATTCACCAGAACAATTTATCGAAAATATCGAAGCTGACAATCTCGCTTCGCTCGATGATTTTATCAAGGAACTCGAAGCGAAAGAGAAAGACCTCAATATCACTTCCGAATTATTCGTCGAGATTGAAGAATACGATTCGTTTGACGGCTCGAATCAGGCGGGCAGCGTCGGTTTGGGCAAAGCTTACGAATCGCGCAGCCAGCCGGAAACCGGTGATGCGGCGCAAGCCGGAAAGTCGCAGCAGTTAAATAAAGAATTGGCGGAGCTTCGCCAGCAGGTTCGCCAGCTGGAAAAAGAGCGCGAGGAAATGCGCGACGTTTTGAGCCGCCGGCAGAACGATTTTGAAAATTACCGCAAGCGCATCGAGCGCGAGCGTCACGAAACTTTTCGCTCGCTGGTCGGCAATCTGGCGACGCAGATGCTGCCCGTCGTCGATAATCTCGAACGCGCGCTGGATTCGACCGACGCGCTTTCGGACGGAAAATCGCCCGAATTCCAGCATTTTCTGGACGGCATCTATCTGGTCAATCAACAGCTCGGCGAGGTTCTGGCGGAGATGGGCATCGAGCCGATTTATTCGCTCGGCAAGGCTTTCGACCCGCATCTGCACGAAGCGGCGGCGGCGGAAGAAACGAACGATTATCCGCCCAACACCGTGACGAAAGAGCTTCTGCGCGGTTATAAAATGGATGAAAAAGTTATCCGCCACGCCGTCGTCAAAGTTTCTGCCGGCGGCAATCGCCCGTCAGCGCCCGCATTTCAGGAAATAGATTTAGATTCTTTTAAAACCGAGTAGCCGCCCGCGAATGCTCGTCTACAGATTCTTCCCGTCAAAATAAAGGACTCAAAAAAAAAATATTATGAGTAAGGTCATCGGAATAGATTTAGGAACAACGAACTGCTGCGTTTCCGTCCTCGAAGGCGGCACGGTGCAGATTATCCCGAACAAGGAAGGCGGACGAACGACGCCTTCGGTGGTCGGTTTTACGGAAAAAGGCGAGCGTCTGGTCGGTCAAATCGCCAAGCGCCAAGCCGTGACGAATCCGGCAAACACGCTTTATGCCGTCAAACGCTTAATCGGGCGCAAATTCAACTCGCCGGAAGTCGAAAAAATGCGCGAAACCGTTCCGTTTGAAATCACGCAGGCGCCGAACTCGGACGCGCACATTCGCGTGCTCGACCGCGTTTACAGCCCGCCGGAAATCTCGGCAATCGTCCTTCAGCGCCTGAAGCTGGCGGCGGAAGAATTCTTAGGCGACAAAATCAGCGAAGCCATCGTCACCGTGCCCGCGTATTTCGACGACGCGCAGCGGCAGGCGACGCGCGACGCCGGAAAAATCGCCGGTCTGAACGTCGAGCGCATCATCAACGAGCCGACGGCGGCGGCTCTAGCGTACGGCTTCGGCAAAAACAAGACCGAGCGCGTCGCCGTTTACGACCTCGGCGGCGGCACGTTCGACATCACGATTCTGGAAATCAACGACGGCGTTTTTGAAGTCCTTTCGACCTCCGGCAACACGTTTCTGGGCGGCGAAGATTTTGACCAGCGCATAATTAACTGGCTCGTCGAAAGCTTCAAGCTCGAAAACGGCATCGATTTGAAAGAAGACCGTCTGGCTTTACAGCGTCTGAAGGAAGCGGCGGAGCGCGCGAAATGCGAGCTTTCCAGCGTCGCGGAAACGACTGTGAATCTGCCGTTTATCGCCGCCGACGCGACGGGACCGAAGCACATCAACACGGTTTTGACGCGCTCGAAATTTGAAGATTTGGTGAAAGATTTGGTTGACCTTTCGGTCGAGCCTTGCCAGAAAGCCTTGTGGGACGCGAAATTGCAGCCCGGCGATATTGACAAAGTCATTCTCGTCGGCGGTCAGACGCGCTCGCCGATTATCTCGCGCACGGTGACCGAGCTTTTCGGCAGCGAGCCTTCGTCGGAAATCAACCCGGACGAAGTCGTGGCGATGGGCGCGGCGATTCAGGGCGGCGTTTTGACGGGCGACGTCAAAGACATCGTTCTGCTCGACGTTCTTCCGCTCAGCCTTGGCTTGGAAACGCGCGGCGGCTTGTTCGTCAAATTAATCTCGCGCAACTCGACGATTCCGCTCAAAAACACGATGACTTTTACGACGGTCGTGGACAATCAGCAATCGGTCGAAATTCACATCCTGCAAGGTGAACGCGAAATTGCAGGCGCGAACCGCTCGCTCGGAAAATTCGAATTGGTCGGCATTCCGCCCGCGCCGCGCGGCGTTCCGCAGATTGACGTTTCGTTCGAGATTGACGCCAACGGCATCGTCAACGTCTCGGCGCTCGACAAAATGACGGGACTCGAGCAGGCGATGCAGATTACGCCTTCTTCCGGCTTGTCGCCCGAAGAAATCGACCGCCTGATTATGGAAGCCGAAACTTCGACCGAAACCGACCGCCAGTCGAAACAGTTGATTTTGCAGCGCAATCGTCTGGACACGCTGATTAAAAACACGCAGAAGTCGATGTCCGAATTTTCGCGCTCGCTTTCCGCCGAGCAGCAGCAGGAAATCAACGACGTTTTAAACGAAGCCGAAGCCGTGCTGGAAACCGACGACCTCGGCGCGATTGAACAGGCGCTGCAAAAAGTCGAAGAATCCGCCAATCAGCTCACGATGCTGCTGATGGCAACCGTTTAAAGGGATGAGGGATGAAGGATGAGGGATGAGTAAGAAGAAAAGGCAGCTTGAGCATTGCTTTCATTCTTTATTCATCCCTCATCCTTCATCCTTCATCCCTCGTTTCGCGCAACTCACTTGAAGAAAATCGCATCTTATCGCAAAATGAAAAAACGCCGGTTCATTCGTTTGAGTCGGCGTTATCTTTATTTTGTCCTTCGTCGTTCGTCCTTAGTCCTTAGCAGGTTGAATAAAATTAAGGATGTCGGTTAATTTCAACTATCAAAGGACGAAGGACAAAGGACTAATGACTAATCTATGAGTAAAAGAGATTATTACGAAATTTTAGGCGTTTCGCGGACGGCGACGGACTCTGAAATCAAAGCCGCCTATCGCAAAATGGCGGTTCAGCATCATCCTGACAAAAATCCTGACAATGCCGAAGCCGAAGAAAAATTCAAGGAAGCGGCTGAGGCTTATTCGGTGCTGTCCGACGCGCAGAAGCGCGCGGCTTACGACCGTTTCGGTCATTCGGGCGTCGGCGCGGGTTCCGGTTTCGGCGGCGCGGGATTTTCGGGCAACATCGAAGATATTTTCGACCTTTTCGGTTTCGGCGATATGTTCGGCGGCGGCAGCTCGCGCGGGCGACGCACGACGGCGCAGCGCGGCGCGGATTTGCGTTACGATTTGGAAATCACGCTGGAAGAAGCCGCCGCCGGAAAAGAAGAAAAGCTCCGCATTCCGCGTCTGGAAAAATGCGGCGAATGCGACGGCAAAGGCGCGGAGAAGGGAACTCAGCCCGAAAGCTGCATCACGTGTCAGGGCAGCGGGCAGGTTCGCTACCAGCAAGGCTTTTTCTCGGTGATGCGAACTTGCTCGAACTGTCGCGGCACAGGGCAAATCATCAAAAATCCGTGTAAAAAATGTCACGGCGCGGGACGCGTGGAAAAAGAAAAATCGCTGGAAATCAAGATTCCGGCGGGCGTCGAAACCGGCTCGCGACTGCGCGTCACGGGCGAAGGCGAAGCCGGAACAAACGGCGGAATGCACGGCGATTTGTTCGTCGTCATTCACGTCAAAGAGCACGAACTGTTTGAGCGACAGGGCGCGAATCTCTATGCTTCCGCGCCGATTTCCTTCGCGCAAGCGGCGCTCGGCGCGGAAATTCAGGTGAAAACTCTGGACGGCGAAGAAAATTTAAAAATTCCCGCCGGAACGCAGACCGGAACCGTCTTTCGTCTGAAAGGACACGGAATGCCAAACCTTGGCGGTCGCGGCAAAGGCGATTTATTCGTCGCCGTCACTCTGGTCACGCCGAAAACTCTGACCAAAGAACAGCGAAAATTGTTAGAGAAATTGGCGGAAGTCGAAGACACGGAATTTAACGACGCATCGTTTATGGACAAGGTGCGAAATATTTTCGGGTAAAAGGAAAAGCGATAAATCAAAAAAGGATAAAGCTGATTAATTTCAGCTTTATCCTTTTTTGTGAAAAAAAATTACTTTTTTGGTTGAAAATTTCTACTTCGCTAAATTTCGCGGTACGTATTCCCAATGCCAGGGTTCATAGTAATAGGGGTAAAATCCGAAGCGCGAAGCGTTTTTGACGAGCCATTTATAAGCGGGCGTTTCAACCTGAATCGCGCGGTTGGCGTCAGCAGTTGAAACCGGCTCGCCGCCGACGTAAATGTCCAGCGCGTTTCCCGTAAAATGCGGGCTATTGACCGCCAGACCGGCGCGTCCCGAATTCGGCGAAGCGGCGCGCAGTCTCGCCTGATGCTCGCGCGAACGATACGACGAAACAATTTTCAAGAACTTTTCTCCGGGTGCAAGCTCACCGTTCGACGTGGTTTTCAGCCTTAATTCTTTCGCTGCCGCAGCGACCATCCGCTTGTAAGCGTCGTAGGTTTCACGCTCGACTTTTAATAAATCGGCATCGCGGGTCGGGTCGTAAAAGTCGGCTATAGGCGCGTCTAAAAGTCTTTCCGGCGCGGGCGTTTGGCTGCTGTTCAGACGCCGCGATTGCCAGCCCGTAATCATTTGAAAAAGCGTTTCTTCGTCTATAACGCCGGTCGGAGCGATTCCCGATTTGCTTTGCCAAACAGCGACGGCGCGGGCAAATTCGCTCGTTTCGGAAGCGGATTCGCTTTCGATTGTTTCCTGAATCAACGAAACGTAGAGATACCAGCCGCGCTGCGACTTGCCGCCGAAAGACCACGCCAGAGCGTCTTTTAACCTGAGATTTTCGGCTATCGCGTTAGACGAAATCGCGGGCGCGTTTGCGCCGGTTTTCTTTGTCGCCGCGCGCGGGCTTTCTAATTTGTCAATTTGAGTAATATTTTGAACGGATAGCTCGGCGACGCTGTTTTGTCCGTAAGCCGTAAGTTTGGATAAGCCGAAGCTTACAACGGTGACGCACAGCAGCAAACCGAAAAACGCGGGGAACAAAAACTTCTTATTTCTGAGCATAATTAAAAGCGGGTTTTAGTTATGATGAACGGTTTGTCGGTTATGTTCGCCGCAAATTTAACGAGGCGGAAGCCAGCGCGTCAGCAAGGGCGCATTTTGCTAAACTAATGCGCCCTTGCTGACGCGCGGGCTTCCGCCTTTTTATACTTTTAATGCAATTTATTAGACGGAATTATAGATTTTGCAGCTTTGACTTAACGGTTTCGCTCACCAGTTTCCCGTCGGCGGTTTTGCCTTCCAGTTTGGCGAGCGCGGCTTTCATCACGACGCCCATTTCCTTCATCGAGCTTGCGCCCGTCTCCGAAATTGCCGCCCCGACTGCGGCTTCGATTTCTTCTTTGGTCGCCGATTGCGGCAGATATTCTTCAATCACGACGACTTCCGCCTGTTCCTTTTCGGCAAGCTCCGTACGCCCGGCGCTCGTGTATTGCTCGATGGAATCTTTTCTTTGTTTGACCAGGCTTTGCAGCGCTTTGGTAATTTCTTCGTCGGTCAGTTCGCCGCCCTTTTCAATCCGGCGGTTCATTAAATTCGATTTCACCATGCGCAAAACGGAAAGCCGGGCGGCGTCTTTCGCCTTCATCGCGGCGGTCAAATCGCCGGTAATCTTGTCTTTTAAGCTCATAGCGACAATTTTAAACAGTCGAGGGTCGTGAGTCCAGAGTCGAGAGTCGAAACAGAAGCATCCGCAAAACAGCGCGAACAAATACGAAAATTTTTTAACTCTTTTTCGCGCTCTTTCGTGTTCTTTCGCGGCTCATCTCTTTTCTTATCCGCGTTTATCTGTGCTAATCTGTGGTTTCTTTTTTTCCTATATGAAATTACGTTGGCGATTGGGAATTCTGGCGGGCATTGTCCTGCTCGTTTGCGGAATGTATCCGCAGATGAAAATGTGGTATCTGCGCGGCGACGATTGGCAGGGGCATTACGCCTTTAACGACATTGACGAAGTGGCTTACGCCTCTTATCTGCGCGCTCTGATTGACGGCAGACCGCGCCGCAACGACCCTTATACGGGGCGCGACGATACGGCGGAGCACAAACAGGAAGAATCGCTTTTCTCGATACAATTCGCCGCGCCTTATACGATTGCGCTTCCAGCGCGCGCTTTCGGGATTTCCGCGCCGACGGCGATGTGGCTGGCGGGCGGCATCGCCGCTTTTCTGACGGCGCTGGCTTGTTTCTGGCTGGTCGGGCGCATCACGGACGATTCGTTTTACGCGATGACGGCGACGCTCATCGTCCTCTGCGGCGGCGCTCTGGCGGCGGGCGAAGGCGCAATCGGCGAGATTTTAGGCACGAGCTATTCGTATCCGTATTTTCCGGGCTTCCGGCGATACATTCCCGCCGTCCCGTTCGCGGTTTTCTTTTCGATGTGCGCCTTCGTCTGGCTTCTGGTGACGAGCGAAGATATGCGAAAGCGCGTCGTTTACTGCGTTCTGGCTTCGCTGTGTTTCGCTTTCATGGTCTTTTCGTATTTTTATACGTGGACGACGGCGGCGGCTTGGCTGGCGTGTGTCGTGCTCATATGGCTCGTCGTGCGTCCTGAAGGCTGGCAGAAGGATTTTAAAGCGTTTATCGCGCTTGGTATCGCGTGCGCGGTTGCGCTCGTGCCGTATGCGATTCTGCTCTCGAATCGCTCGCACACGATGGACGACGTGCAGATGCTCGTCTTCACGCGCGCGCCGGATTTACTGCGGATGCCCGCGATTATCTGTTACGCCGTTTTGGTGATGCTCGTTCTCGCGCTCGTGCTGAAAGCGATTAATCTGAAAGACCGCGCGACGCTGTTCGCGTTTTCTTTCGCGCTTCTGCCGCTCATCGTTCTTAATCAGCAAATCATCACGGGGCGCTCGCTCCAGCCGATTCATTATCAGGTTTTTATCGGAAATTACGTCGCCGCTTTAGCCTTGGTAGTCGCTCTCGGTTTGCTCTGGCGCGGCATCAGTGAGAAAAATCCGGCTTTTTCGAAAATGACTCTGACCGCTCTGGCTTTGCTGGCGACCGTCTGGGGAATCGTCGAATGTCATTACACGGTGCGGATTCTGGACGACGCAAACATCGACCGCGACAAGGGAATGGCGGTGGCGCGGCGGCTCGAAGAGCTGCACAAAAACGAGACGACGCGCGGCGTGATAATGCCTTTCAGTATGCTGCAAGGCGACGATTTGCCGACCGTCGCGCCGCAATCCGTCCTCTGGGCGCGTCATCAACACGTTTTCGCGGGCGTCACGTGGCAGGAAAACAAGGAGCGTTATTACCAGTATCTTTATTACACGAACGTGGACGAAAATCAGCTTGCTTATGCGATGAAAAACGGCGATTTCGTCTCGATGATCGCGCTTTTCGGCTGGGGCAGGCACACCGACCGCCTGAACTCCGAATACAAGCCTCTGACCTACGGCGAAATCGACGACGAAGCCGCCCGCTACGGCGCATATCGCCAAAGCTTCGGCATCGAAAAGGCTTCCAACCCGACGCTTTCCTACGTCGTCGTCCCGACCGTCTGGCAGGCGGATTTCACGAATCTCGATAAATGGTATGAACGCGGCGCTGCCGAAATCTACGGCGATTACACGCTTTATCAAGTCAAATTAAAAAATAGTCCTTAGTCCTTAGTCCTTTGCCTGTTGAGCATAAATTACATTCTCAGCTTTAGCTCAACCAGCGAAGGACAAAGGACAAAGGACTAAGGACTAAATAAAAAAAGACCGCCGTTTTCCGGCGGTCTCATTTTGTATTACTAATAAATATAAAAACAACTAGGCGACGCGAATATCGTTTGACGTTTCCGCAAAAACGCGGCGTCCGTTTAACGCGTCGTCGATGATTTCGCGCACGGCTGAAGCGTCAGGATTAACGTCCATCCGAGCGCACGCGCGCAGATGACGGATGATTCCCTCCGTCGCTATTTCTAAAGCCGCACCGTTTAATTTTGAAAAACGGCGTGCCTGAATATGGTCAATCTGCAGGATTCTGTCCTGCAATGTCATCGGTTTAGCTGCTGCCACTTTATACTCTCCTTCCAAGTTCATAAATTAATTCCCACGAACCCTTGTGAATTTTGTCGCAAACGCGACAAGTTATGTAAAAAAACGAATTAAAATAAATCCAGTTCCAAAAAAATTAGTTGAAAATTGATATTTAAAGGTTGCTAAAAAACTGCATTTAGCTTTTATTTCCTGCATGAAAATAGAATCGTAACAAAAAATTCGGCTTTTGTCACCATTTTTTTTCGGAAGTTTGTAACATTTTTCTCAAGCGCGGGCAGCGGGCAAAAAAGACCGGCGAGCTAAACAGCCGCTCGCCGGTCAAAAAGTATTAAGTTCCACTGCGAAATATTATTTTCCGCCGATAGTATCTTTCAAGGCTTTGCCGATGCGGAATTTGACAGTGGTTTTGGCTGGAATCTTGATGACGTCGCCGGTTGCCGGATTACGTCCTTCGCGCGCCTTGCGGGTTGCTTTCACCAGTTTGCCAAAGCCGGGCACGGTGAATTCTCCGTTCTTTTTGACTTCGCTCGACGCGAGAGCCGCTAAAGCATTGAAAAATTCTTTCGCCTGCGCTTTTTTCAAGCCGGATTTTTCCGCCAATTGATTAATGATTTCAGTTTGTGTCAAACGCTTCTTTGTAGTAGCTGCCATAGTTTAAGTCTTACCTCCAAAAGTTTTTAGTGATATTTCAATAACCGAAGTTAAAATTTCTGCATGTTTCTTTTTCTCAATGAACGGGCGCTGCGGCGCGGCGCGGTTTCCAACAAAAAAGCAATTGGTCGGGGCGAGATGATTCGAACATCCGACCTCTCGGTCCCAAACCGAGCGCACTACCAGGCTGTGCTACGCCCCGTTTTACGCGTTTCATTGAAGAAACATTAACAAGTAACGGATTTTACGGGCGAAAAATGCGAAGGTCAAGTTGAAACAGCGATAAAATCACGCAAATACGCAATTATTTTTTTCGAAGCCCGCGCGCGGTGGCTTATTTCGCGCTTTACATCATCTGACAACTCGCCAAAGGTCTCCGAAAAGCCTTCGGGAACAAAAATGGGGTCGTAACCGAAGCCGTTCGCGCCGCGCGGCGCTTTCGTGATTCTGCCGTCGCAGACGCCTTCGGCGACAAATCTGATTTCGCCCGCTTCGTCCGCGACAGCCATCGCGCAGACAAATCGCGCGCGGCGGTTTTCATCCCCGGTTTTTTCCAATTCGCCCAGCAGCTTTTCGATTCTTTCCTCGTTCGTCGCATTTTCGCCCGCGTATCTGGCGGAGAAAACGCCGGGCGCATTGCCTAATGCTTCGACTTCCAGACCGGAATCGTCCGCCAGAGACCAAAGCCCGGTTTGCCGCGCATACTCGCGGGCTTTCAAAGACGCGTTTTCGATGAAATCGACGCCGGTTTCTTCCGGTTCGGAGATGTTTTCGAAATCATTCAGGCTGCGCAAAGCGACCGGCAAATCCGCCAGAATGTCGGCGAGTTCCTTTACTTTTCCGTTATTTTTGGTCGCGATTACTACTTCCATCTATAATTAAAACATTTTAAACACTTTTTTCTTGCCAAACTGCCTGTCAAAAAGGTATAAAATTAATAGCGGCGTTTTTCACTCGCGCCTTTTGACCTTCGAAAATTCTTCAAGCAGGGAAAACTAATCTTGGACGTTTTAACCACTTCTACAACAACTACATTCAATCCGGCAGGTTTGTCAACGACGACGAACGCGCCGGACGAAAATGTGTCGCCCGCGCCCGCCCCGTCCGCGCGCGAGCTCGCCTTTGAGCTCGGGCTTTGGCTTTCCGGCTTGGAAAGCTTTCTGCAGCTCAGAAATCATTCGTTCGCGTCCGACGCCGGAAACCGCGCGAAACGTTCGAATCGCGACTGGACAAAAGAATTTCGACTGGTTCATTCGACGCTGCTTTTGTGTTCCAAACTAACCTTGCAGCTTTCCAAAACCATCAAGGACAAATCGAGCGCGCCGAGCGCCAAAGACGAGCAGATTGATTTGATAACCAATCCGAACGCCGCGCGCTTTGATTTTTCCGACACGGAAGGCTTTGCCGAGCTTTCTTCGGCGCTGGTCGATTCGATTTTGCTCAACGAAGGCTTATTGCGCGCCGCGCCGCTGCGTTTCAGCGAATGGACGGCGTGGAGCAATTTTCTTTCGGCGAAATTGAAAGCAGCCGAAGTCTCCGCGAAATTAATCGCGGCGGCGGAAAACGAAGGCGAAAATTTCCTGCCGAAAAGATTAAAGGATTTGCTGGAAAACAAGCCGATTCCGTTTGCCCTGGAAGCGGATTTACGCTTGGTTCTGCCGCGTTTCGCCAAGATTTTAAAATGGCTCGACGCCATCGAGCAGATGCACGACCGCGACGAGCCTTTGAAGTCCGCGATGCTGCTTTTCGCCCGCATCAACGAGCAGACGCAGGAAATGATGCGCTTTATCAACAATCGCCTTCTGCGCTTTAAAAACGAGGAAGATTCGCTTTTCGCCGCGCTCGACTGCGCCGTCTACGCCGCTTCGATAGAGCTGCGGAAAGTTTATAATTTCGAGTTAATCGGCTTTGCCGAAGCGCGTCAATCGCCGCTCATTTACGCGCGCGTCGAAACCGCGCACGGGCTTTTAAACGATTGTTTCCAGCAAACTCTGGTGAATTTCGCGCAGCTTATCGAGCCGGAAGTCAAAGCGACCGAGCTTTTCCCGAATCTGCAAACGAAATTGCAGCAATCTTTAACCTTGCGCGAAGATTTGTGGCGCGTTTTGCAAGTCGTCAGAAAGGCGGAAAAAAATCCCGAAACCGTTTCCCTGCAAAAACTGCACACGAAGCTGACCGATTTTCTCCACAGCACAATAAAATATTTATTCTACAAGGATTTGGAAACCGTCGAGCGCTTTATCGAAGAAGTGCTGAACACGACGAATAAATCCGAGCTCGTCTCCATCCTGCACCGCTTCGGCGCATACTTGGAAACGCTTCTCGGACAAGTCAATATGCGCGTCGTCTTGTCTGACCATCCGTTCAATCCGGCAGAAGAATAATTCACCGCAGAGACGCGGAGACGCAGAGATTTTTTAAAGAAAATTTACAAGGATAACAGGATAAACAGGGATAGATAGAACTTATCTTTCTTATCCTTGTCTATCCTGTTATCCCTGTTAATTTCCCTTTCTTATCTCTGCGTCTCCGCGTCTCTGCGGTGAATCTCCTATTGCGAGCGCAAGACCGACAAAGGTTTTTTGAAAATCACGCCGAAGCTTGCCGCGACGCCAATCAGCATCACGATAAGTGCTGTTACTAAAACGCCGAGAAGCATCAGGCTCAAATCAAATTCCCAGTCGATTTTCAAGATATATTTCGTCACGGCGAAAGATAAAGCCGTCGAAAAGAGCGCGCCGATGATTCCCGCCAGCGTGCCGAGAACGGCGTATTCCGTAAATAAAATCGCCGCCAGCGTCAGACGCCGCGCGCCGAGCGTTTTTAAAATCGCGTTTTCGTAGATTCGCTGCGATTTCGTCAGGGCGACCGAGCCGATTAAAATCAAAATTCCGGTCAGCATCACAAAGCTACCGACAAAGGAAATCGCCAGCACGAAATTTTCAATCAAACGGGTGATGGCTTTGATGATGTCCGCCGTATCGAAAATCTGAATGTTCGGAAAACTGTCCAGAACATTGCGCTGAAAACGCGCCCTTTCGGCGGCGGGAAGCTGTTTGGTAATCGGCAAAACAAAAGTCTGCGGCGCTTTTTCCAGCGCGCCGGGACGAAAAACGAAAACGAAAGCCGTCCGCGAATTGCGCACGTCGATTTTGCGTATGTTTCTGACAGTCGCGTTGATGCGGCGTCCGAGAATGTCGAAAGTTATGACGTCGCCGGTTGAAACTTTCAGAGTGTTGCTCATTCCTTGTTCGACGGAAACTTCCGCGTCGGCAGAAGGCGAATTTTCCCACCAATCGCCGTCAGCGAGGCTTTCGTTTTCTTCCAGATTCGGGCGGTAGGTCACGGCGAATTCGCGCCCGATTTGACCTTGCTGCTGGCGAATTTCGCGCTGTTCGTAATCGAAAGGCTCGCCGTTTATCATCGCGATGCGCCCGCGCACGGTCGGAATCGGAAATTGCGCTTCGCCCGTCGCTTCTTCGGCAATTTGCTTTAATTTTTCGACCTGCGAGCGCTGAATATCGACCAGAAAAAGGCTCGGCAATTTTTGATTGCGCGTGAAGTCGAACTCGCGAACGAGATTCGCCTGCAAAGACTGCACCGCTAAAACGACAAACGCGCCGAGCCCGACGGCGAGCAAAACGACGCGCGTCTGATTGCCGGGACGATACAGCGAATTGACGGCTTGCGCGACGGAAAAAGACGAAAATTTCTTCGCCCGTTTCAAAGCGTAAGTCAGCGCGACCGCCGCCAGATACAACATCAGCGAAGTCAAGGCTAAACCGCCCAGAAATGCCGCGCCGACTTTTATCGAGCCGGCTTGCCAGATTGCCAGCGCCAGCAAACCCGCGAGACAAACAAAAGCGAAAATCAAACGCGTCCAATCGAGCCGACGCAATTTCTCGTTGTTTTCGTCACGCAGAAGCAGATTCGGCTTGATGTTTCTGATTTGCAAAAGCGGCAGAAGCGAAAACAGAAGGGAAATCAGCAAGCCGAGCAGAACGCCTTGCAGCGCCGCGCCGGTTTGCACGGCGTAAGACATATTTTCGGGCAGCGAATCGGCAAAGCGGTAACGAATCAGCCATAAAGTAAGCTGCGCCAGAACGACGCCGAAAAGACTTCCCAAAATGCCGAGCGTCAAAATCTGCAAAAGATAAACCGTGATAATTCGCCCGCCGCCCGCGCCCAGACATTTTAAAACCGCGACGGTTTTTCGCTTCTGCTCGACAAAAACCCGCGCCACGTTCCAGACGCCGATTCCGCCCAAAACGAGAATCAGCAAGCCCGTCAGCGCGAGATAATTTTCCGTGCGCTCGAATTGCTCGCCGAGATTTTCCTGCGTTTCCTTGTAAGAATTGACCGTCAGAATCGTGCCTTTCAAAGCCTGTCGCAGTTCGGAAACGAGCGGCGTCGGGTCGTCCGAAGTGCGATAGAGAAGTCGGCGGCGGACGCGAGATTGAGTCAAACCGGCTTCGTCAAATAATTTTTTCTCGATAAAAACGCGCGGTCCCAGCCGAAAGCCGCCCGTGCCGCCCGGTTCTTCGTAAAACGCGGCGCGAATCTCGAAATCGCTCTCGCCGATGCGGATTTTGTCGGCGATTTTTAAATTTAATTTATCTAAAAGCGTTGTCTGCACGACCGCGCCTTTGTTTTCCAGAAGCGAAAAATCGAAAGCCTTGCCGTCGGTCAACACAAACGCGCCGACCAGCGGAAACGGCGGCTCGATGCCTTTCAGCTCGACGAACTGAAAATTTTCGGCGGTGCGCGTCATCGCGGCGGTCGTCACGGTCTGGCTGCGGTCTTCGATTAGATTAGATTTATTGACGACGCTTTCAATTATGGAAAGCTCGTTCGGCGTAAAAGGATTGGTCGAGCTGATTTCAAAATCGGCGGTCAGAAGCCCGCGCGCATCGCCCGCCACGGCGCGCCCCATATTCTGAATCAGCGACCGCAAAACGACGACCGACCCGACGCCGATAGCGATGCACAAAAAGAAAAACAGCAAACGCCGCCACGACGAGCGAATCTCGCGAAATGTCAGGTTGAAAATAAATTGCATAGAAATTCTAACAGGATGGACAGGATAAACAGGATAAAATCAAATTGCTCAACTTGAATGCTAATTTCTTAATCCTGCCCATCCTGTCCATCCTGTTTATTTATTTCGTCGGCTATTACTTTCCCGTCGCGCAGGCGGATTTGGCGATGCGCTCTTTTTGCCAGCTCGTGGTCGTGCGTGACTAAAACCAGGGTCGTCTGATTGTCGTCGTGCAGGCGCGTCATTAAATCGAAGATGTGTGAGCCGCTGCGCGAATCGAGATTGCCGGTCGGCTCGTCCGCCAGAAGAATTTTCGGCTGGTTGGCGAAGGCGCGGGCGATGGCGATGCGCTGCTGCTCGCCGCCGGACAGCTCCGACGGGTAATGATGCCCGCGGTTCGTTAATTCAACGTCGGCGAGAAGTTTGTTTGCGGTTTCCTTTGCGTTTTTAAAACCGGAAATTTCCATCGGCACGAGCACGTTTTCGAATGCCGTCAAGGACGGAATCAAATGAAACGATTGAAAGACAAAGCCGATTTTCTCGCTTCTGAGCCGCGCCAGAGCGTCTTCGTTCATCGCGGTAATCGATTCGCCGTCAATCAAAATCTCGCCCGCGCTCGGCGCGTCCAAACCGGCAATCAAGCCGAGCAGAGTCGATTTCCCGCTCCCCGAAGCGCCCGTTACGGCGACGAATTCACCGTCGGGAATTTCCAGCGAAACGTCGTCGAGAATGGTTAAATCTTCCGCGCCGGAGCGAACGATTTTGGTAATATTTTTAAGTTGAATCATTCTAGTTATAATAAAGGCAGAAACGCGACAGTGATGGAGCGTGTCTATAGTTTAGTAGTAAGATACACTGACTGATATTCGCGTGCGCGACGTCTAATGTCGAGACACGCTCCATCACTGTCGCGTTTCTGCCTTTTGGTTCAAAATTAATCTTAACCAAACATTTAGACTAAACAAAATAAGCGAAACCCGCATCTAAAATTTGGTTTTGAAGTAAATATTATGTTCTCCAACAGAAAAAATACATTTGCCATAATCGCGTTTCTCGTTTTGTCGATGCTGGCGTCCGCCTGCGGCACACAAAGCGGCAAAACTAAAAATCAGAAGCCGAAAGACGCGGCTAAAATTCCTTCGACCATCTCGGACAAACCGAAAATCATCGCCTTCGGCGACAGCCTGACCGCCGGTTTCGGCTTGAGCGAGAAGGAATCTTACCCGTTTCTGCTTCAGCAAAGGCTAAACGCCGAAGGCTACAATTACGAAGTCATCAACGCGGGCGTTTCGGGCGACACGAGTCAGGGCGGGCTGGAAAGAATCGACTGGTCGCTGGAACAGGAAAACGTGCAGATTCTGATTTTAGAGCTCGGCGCAAACGACCTTCTGCGCGGTCTTTCGCCCGCCAAAATGAAAAAGAATCTCGGAGAGATTATCAAAAAAGCGCAGGCGAAAAAAGTTCAGGTTCTTTTGTGCGGAATGCTCGCGCCGCCGACGATGGGCGCGAAATATCAACAGGAATTCGTCAGGGCTTTTCCCGATTTGGCGGACGAATACAAGGTCGAGTTTCTGCCGTTTATCCTGGAAGGCATCGCGCTCGATAAAAAATTGAATCAAGCCGACGGCATTCATCCGAACGCCGAAGGCGAAAAGATTCTAGCGGACAATGTTTACAAAGGCTTAAAACCATTATTGCAAAAAAATTGATGTCAATCGGGCGCGCGAATGATGTAAAATAATTAAAACTGTCGCTCGAAACGAACACGGGAGGGTTATGAAAAAATCGACATTATTTTTTGTTTTAATCTTTTTGACGTTTTCTTTTTACGCCGACGCGCAGACGACTAATCCGAGAAGCTTTACGCCAAACCCGAAAGTTTACGTCACCGAATCCGGCGCGATTAAACCGAAACCCGCAGCGACTAAATCAGCCAAAACAAATCAGACGACAAAGCCGCCGCAACAGCAAACAACTTATGTCAGACCGACCGGCAAGGAGCGTTTTAAGCGTTACGTCAAAAGCATGGTCGGTCCCGTGTCTCTCGCCCGAACAATCGCCGGCGCGGGTTATTCGACGTGGCGCAACTCGCCCGAAGAATGGGGCGACCAATGGGAAGGCTTCGGTCGCCGCGTCGCTTCCGGCTTCGGCAAAAACGCCATCAAGCAGACTACCGTCTATGCGCTCGACGAGTCTTTCAAGCTTGACAGCCGCTTTTATCGCAGCCGGAAAAAAGATTTCGGCTCGCGCCTGACGAACGCGCTTATTTCGCCCGTCACGGCGCACGACCGGAACGGCAAACGCGTTTTCGGCTTTCCGCGCCTCATCGGCACATACACGGCAAACGTCATCGCCTACGAAGCGTGGTATCCGCGCCGCTACGATTTCAAAGACGGCTTAAAAAGCGGCACCATCTCGCTCGGCTTCAACGCGGCGTTCAACGTCTTTAAGGAATTCGTCCGGAAATAATTGATAGTTGATAACTGATAACTGATAGTGAAAGGAAAAAACTATCAGTTATCAACTATCAGTTTTCAGTTAGCTTAAGTTTCTATTCCGAACTGCGAGCGGTCTTCGGCGTGGCGCCAGTAGAAATAAAGCAGCACCGCCATCAAGCCCGCCAGCGGATGCCAGAGCCATCCGTGCGGCTGGAATTTGCTGGTCGGGTCGCACATCGGCGCGCCCGTCTGCGAAAGCGCCCAGAAAAGCGTGGCTAAAAGAATCGAGACGACCGCCGCAATCCACAAAAATCTGGTCAGCAATTTGCCCTGCGCCCATTTTTTCGTGCGAATCCAGGTATAAACTTCAATCGCGACATAAGCTGCGACCAGAAGTATGATGAGAATGACCGACGGCACTTCAATCGCGTGCAGAACGGTAAAGACGACGACCGTCACGCCGTAGCCAATCCAGAAAAACGCGTCCGAATCCCAGAAGCGCCGAATCGAATAAAAGACCAGATACGAGGCGTAGATATACATCGAAAGCCCGTCGAAGATTCCGCCCCACTTCGTCAGCGAAGCGTGAAACCACATGCTTCCGAGACCGAGAAACAAGACCGCGAAAATGTATAAATCGGCGATAAGCGAAGTCGAGCTGATAACATTCGGCGCGCCCGACGAACCGTATTCCTTGCGGCTCATATAGACAAACGCCGCCACGATAAAAGACGTGCCCAAAGCGTAAAGATTAAGCCACGTATTAACCGGTTGCCTGACGCCCGGCGTCCCGATTTCAGCCTCGACAAACTTTTCGCAGAAACAAGTATTGTCCGGCTTCGAGTCCACGCACGAATCCTTCGCGCCCGGAAACCCAATCGCCACGAAAAACAAAAAAGCGCCGAGAATCACGACGCTCGCCGTCAGCCACACGATAAAAGCTCTTCTCTCAGGGGTCATTATTAATTTCTCCTCAATGTCAGTGAATAATTTATTCCGGCAAAATGCCGCGTAAAACCAATGTGAGGAAGGAAATACAAATCTAAAAGATTACGTTACTGTGATGTAAGACACAGAAAACAGACACTTTTTGCGGAAGCCTTCGATGTTTGCGCGTAAATTCCGGCAATTTAGAAAAAAAATAAAATAATGTAAAGAAATTTCTCTCTCGGATAATGTCCTCAAAGCGTAT
>DASVWG010000546.1:0-6560 GCA_036389695.1 Pyrinomonadaceae bacterium | reverse complement strand
AAAAAAAAGAACAACATACTCGAAGATGTGCGCGGCATTGTCGAAGCTTTCGCCGAATTAATGAAAAAGACGCCGGACGTCTTGGAAGCGCACAAGCGCTGCGTCTGGTCGATAAATATCAATCGTCCGGCAAAGGCGATGATATGGCGCTCGACCAACGCGGTCAAGGCGGACGCCGCGCGCCGCGTTTTCGAAGTCAAATGCGACGAGATTCGCTGGGCGGTCATTGACAGCGGCATCGACGCGACGCATCCGGCATTTCGCCTCAGGGACAAATCGAACAAGTATGCTGCGAGCGCGTTTTTAAACGAAAAGGGCGAGCCGGAGAATATGACGCGCATACTAAACACCTACGACTTTACGCTCATACGTGAAATACTGAGCATTGACGGAACGCTGCCCAAAAAACTGCGCGACCGTCTCCAAAAAACAGAAAGGGGACGGGAATTAAGGCAGACGTTAAAAAAACGCTTAAAGAAAGGACTCGCCGTCGATTGGGAAGTATTGCTTCCTTTTCTGGAGATTCCGCACGTCAGAGGAGAGTATGAAGTTCCGGTTTTTGCGCACGGCACGCACGTCGCCGGTATCCTTGCCGCCGATTGGGCTGCCGGCAGTCCGAAGATTATTAAAGACGACGAGAATGTTAATAAAGACGTCGCGAATATTAATAAAGACGAAGGTAATCTTCAGAAACCCGAAGAAAATTATAATGAAGACGAAAACAATTATAAGGACATCGACATCAAAGGCGTCTGCCCCGACCTGCGGCTCTATGACCTGCGGGTGCTCAACGATATCGGCGAAGGAGACGAATTTTCCGTCCTCGCCGCTTTGCAGTTCGCTCAATACCTGAACAGCAAACAGCTCAATCTGCACGGGGTAAATTTAAGCTTCTCGATTGAACACAAGGTCAAGAATTTCGCCTGCGGCTGCACGCCGGTTTGCGAGGAAGCCGAGCGATTGGTAAATTCGGGGCTCATCGTCGTTGCCGCCGCCGGTAACAACGGCTATATCGAATCAAAAATGGAAGGCGGATACTCGGAAGGTTACCGGAGCATAAGCATCACCGACCCGGGCAATGCGCAGGGCGTCATAACGGTCGGCGCCACTCACCGCGACAGCCCGCATATGTACGGCGTCAGCTATTTTTCCAGCCGCGGACCGACCGGCGACGGGCGGATTAAGCCTGACCTGGTGGCGCCCGGCGAAAAAATCACCAGCACCGTTCCCGGCTGCGGGCTCAGGTCGATGGACGGAACCAGCATGGCGGCTCCGCACGTCAGCGGCGCGGCGGCGCTTTTGATTGCGCGGCACAGGGAATTAATAGGAAAGCCCGCGCGCGTCAAGCAAATTTTGTGCGAGACGGCGACCGACCTCGGACGCGAACGATATTTTCAGGGCAGAGGCATGATAGATATTTTGCGCGCGATGCAATCGGTTTGACGAAGTATTTTTGAGGAGTATTGAAATGATTTTTACGCTCGAAGCGCTCGAAGCAAAACACGGCGACGCGCTTCTGCTTCATTACGAAAAAAAGAAAGGGGAAAAGATTTCCCGGGAGTTGATTGTTATAGACGGCGGTCCGGGCGGCGTGTTTGATAAAAGCCTGCGCAGGCGTCTCGAACAAATCCGGGAAAAGCGCAATCCGCCGGAACCGCTTTCGATACGGCTCGTTATGGTCAGCCATATCGACGACGACCATATCAACGGCATACTCGATTTGATTAATTTGCTTATCGAGCAGGGCGATGACAACCCGCATCGCTTATGCGATATTCAGACGCTCTGGTATAACAGCTTTGACGAAATTCTCGGAAACAATCAAACCGAAGTCCTCGCCGCAGCGCTCAGCTCGGCGGTCAAGCTCGCGGCGGCGGGAGATGAGACGTTTCTGCTAAACCTGTTTTCTCACAGCGGCGCGGCGGCTGTCGCTGCCAGTGTCGGACAGGGACGCGAGCTCAGAGATAATGCTGAAGCATTGGGTTTATGGCGGAACGAGCCGGTCGGGAAGCTCGTCGCTCTGCCGGGGAAGAAAAAGACTCCTTATCCTATCGACGGAAAGCTCGAATTCCGGGTGCTCGCGCCGACGAAGGCGCGGCTTGAAAACCTTCAGGAGGATTGGGACAAGGAGCTTATCAAAATTCTGGAGAAGAAAAAGAAGAACCCGGCAGAGGCGACGGCGCTTGCCGCCAGGTTTATAGACGATTCGGTTTATAACCTTTCCAGCATCGTCGTCATCGCCGAACTCGAAGGCAAAACGATGCTGCTTACCGGTGATGCGCTCGCCGACGATATACTCAAAGGCTTGAAGCAGACAGGGCTTTTGAAAGACGGCGAAACTCTGCACGTCGATTTGCTCAAAATGCCGCATCACGGCAGCATAAAAAATATTACGGAGGAATTTCTACGGTCGGTGACGGCTGACTGTTATGTCTTTTCGGCAAACGGCAAACACAAGCATCCGAGCCGGGAAACGCTCGAAATGCTCGCGGAAGTGCGCGGCGGCGACGCTTACAAGGTTTATCTGACCAATCACGTGGCTCACGCAGACGAATTTTACAAAGAAGACAGAAATAAAGCGGGCAGAAATTACGAGGTTATTACGCGCCAGGACCCCGAACTGTCGCTGTTTATAGACCTTGGCGAGCCGTATAGAGATTAAATGCGCGCTTCGTTTAATCGGGCGGCGATAACTGCCGCCGCTCGCTGGCGTTTCCGACGGGAAACGCCGAAATTAAACGACGTTTCCCTTAAATCTATCTTCGCGGCACGTCTTCGCCGATTGTCCAGACGATGACCGAGCTCGATAAGCCCAGACCTGACAATCTGCCCGCCATCATCACAATCGTTTCGCCCTGATTGACGACGCCGGCTTTAAGCAAAGTATCTTCGCCTTCTTTCAGCATTTGTTCGGTCGTTTTTTTGTCTTCGTGACAGAATGGCTCGACGCCCCAAATCAGCGAAAGCTGGTTGCGCACGTCGTCGGAATTGGTTAAAGCAAACGTCTGCAAACCGGAGCGGACGCTGGAAAGGCGGCGCGCCATCAAGCCGGATTCGGTAAAGACCGCGACTTTGTCGGTCAGAATCTCTCTCGCGCAGATTGCCGCCGCTTTGCAGAGCGCCTGTGAGGTTCTGCCGGTCGGTTCTTCGCTGAATTTGACGGGACGGCGCAGCTTAGCTGTTTTGACGGTTTCCGCCGAATTGATGATGCGCGCCATCGTCGCGACGGCTTCGACCGGATATTTTCCGGTCGCCGTTTCGCCCGAAAGCATCACGGCGTCGGTTCCGTCCCAGACGGCGTTTGCCACGTCCGAAGCTTCGGCGCGCGTCGGGCGCGGCTCGGCTATCATCGATTGCAGCATCTGCGTCGCCGTAATGACGAAGCGGTCGGCTTTGACCGCTTTTTCGATAATCGTTTTCTGATAGACCGGAACCAGCTCGGTGCTGGTTTCGACGCCGAGGTCGCCGCGCGCGACCATCACGCCGTCGGTTGCCGACAGAATCGCGTCGAGATTTTCAATCGCTTCCGCCTTTTCGATTTTGGCGACGAGCAGCGGTCTGCCGGTTTTGCGCTTGTTTAACTGCTTGATAAGCTCTTTCGCTTCAATGCAGTCTTCCGCTTTGCGGACAAACGAAAGCGCGATGTAATCGATATTCTGCTGCATCGCCCATTCCAAATCGGCGCGGTCTTTTTCCGTCAGGCTCGGAATCGGCAAAAGCGTATTCGGCAGATTGATGCCTTTACGCTCGGAGAGCCAGCCGCCGCTGACGACGCGCGTGACGACGTCGTCGCCCGAAGCGGTTTCGACTTCCAGCTCAATCGCGCCGTCGTCGAGCAAGATACGCGTCTGCGGCGAGACGAGCTTCGGCAATTCCATAAAAGTCGTCGAAACTTCCTGCGCGTTGCCGACGATATCGCGCGCCGTAATCGTAAACCGCGCGCCGTCTTCGAGAAAAACCGGCATTCCGTTCAAGAGCTTTCGCGTACGGATTTTCGGTCCCGAAAGGTCAACCAGAATCGACAGCGGCTTGTCGAGATTTTTCGCCGTTTCTCTGGCGCGGCGGATGGTTTCGGCGTGCTCGTCGCGCTCGCCGTGCGACATATTTATACGGACGGCGTTCAGTCCGGCAAGCAGCAGTAATTGAAGAATTTCCGGCGAATTCGATGCCGGTCCGAGGGTAGCTAAAATTTTTGCTCGTCTCATTAATTTAAGTTTAGCGCAAAGATGTAACGACTTGAAAGACGCTGTAAAAATTCGTTCGGAAAATTTATTCCGCGTCCTCGTTTTGATTTACTCTGACCACGACCGTGCCCGCCAGATAATCGTGCAGCGCGCGGCGCTTCTCGTTGGTTAAAACCGCCAGCGCGTCGGCGATGCCCCAGACGGTTATTAAAATAATAAACGGATTTTGCCAGTAATCCGGCGAGTTCGGGTCAATCTCGTTCAGCGATAAAGGATAGAGAAAAACGGATAAGCCGACGGTGAACAATATCTGCGGCAAGTCCCGCACAATCGCCTGCCGGAAATTTATTTTCGCTTCGGAAAAATCCACGACTTTCACTTTCATCAGCATTTTCCCGACCGTCTGCCCGTATAAACCGTGCATCAGGATGAAATAAATCGTCTGGGCGGAATTGATTATAAAAAATAAAGCCCATTTCGACGACTGAGAAAATTCGGCGCCTTTAATTAACTGCTCGATAATTGCCAGCGGCAAAAGCAGAATGATGTCGAGAATTATCGCCGCCATGCGCGGGAAAAGCGTCTGATATTTTTCCATTAGATTATTTTAAGCTTATTTAAATAATTCATCACCGTCGCCACAAATGTCGAGTGCGACCACGTCAGAGGCGACACGGAAACCGGCGCGCCGTCCAGCGGGTTGACCTGTTCCGCCAGCACGCCCGAAGGCAAAGCGCGGCTCGCCGTCCAATGCAAAATCTCCAGAGCTTTCGCCAAATCCCCGCGCTCGCTCGCCCGCGCGATATAAAAATCCGCGAGCCATAAAGTGCAGATAAACCAGGGATTTCCGGTCGCCTTTTCGGTCACGCGCATATAACCGTCGTTTTCGTAACGCGCCGCGCCGCCGATTTCCGTCGGCGCCCAGAGATGCTCACGGACGGCTTGCATCGTGTTTATAACCCGTTCGTCTTCCGCCTGAAAAGCGCCGAAATAAAACGCGCCGAAAAGCGACGCGTCCACCGTCGCATCGGCTTCATAATAATCATCGCCGTGAAACTGCAAAGCGCGCAGGAAACGTCCGAGCTGCGCGCTGTAAAGATGCTCGCCCATCGCGCGGACGATTCCGGTCGCCGCCGCTTCATATTTTTCCGCAATTTCCGCCTCGCCGAAAAGATAGGCGAAACGAGCCGCGGCGCGCAGACCGCCGACGACCGTCGAACAGGTAAAAGTATGAATTCCGCGCCGGTCTTCCCACAGATTCCAGCTCGGCAGCGGCAGCCCGGTTTCCGCGTCGCGAAACGCGCACATAAAATCCGCCGCTTTCAGAATCAGCGGGCGATAAAGCCTGCGGATAAATTCGATGTCGCGGAAGCGGTCATAATGCTGCCACAAAGCCCAGACGACCAGCGCGGTTTCGTCTTCCTGAATCGGCACGAGCCGTTTTTTCGCCCCGACGTCCCACGCCGCGTGCCAGCCCGAAGCGACCGTGCCGTCAGCGTTGTATTTCTGCAAAAAATAACCGTTTTCGTGAATGATTTTGCCGCACAATTCGTAAAATTTTCGCGTCATCGAAGGATAACCCGCGAGGTCGAGCGCATTGGCGACGAGCGCGCCGTCGCGCGTCCACAAATAGCTGTAATGGTCTGTCGCGCGCAAAATTACGTCCGAATCGTTGGCGGCAAGAATCGCGCCTTCGTTATCGACCTGCGTGCGAATAATGAGCAGGGAACGCTTGAATAATTCGACGATTTCCGGCGGCAAGTCCGCAAAGTCGATGTCGTTTTTATTGACCCAGACGCGCCAGTAATTTTCCGTGTAACCGAGATATTTGTTCGGCGTCTGCGCTTTCACCAGATTGTTCAGCGCGGCGACTTCTTCGTGCGATTTGCCCGCCGCAATCCAGTAAAAAAACTCGCGCGACTGCTGCGGCGCGAGATTAAGATAAATTCCGACGGTCGAATCGACCGAGCCTTCCGTTATCGCGCCGCCCTGCAAAACGCCGTCTTCGGCATCGCGCCACGTTCCTTCCTGGTCTTGAAAATCTTTTCTGCCCGTCACGAAAACGTCGAAATGCGGCTCGGTATTGACCAGAAAATAGCGGTCGCGCTTGTAATGAACGAGCGCGAAAGTTTCCGGGTCGTAAAACGCCGTGTCGCCGACTTTGTTTTCCGAGATGCGAAAATCGTGATGCAGAAAAACGCGCACATCGCGCTCGGCGTCGCGCAGGTTACTGACGCGGACCGAGCGCAGAAAAATGTTTTCGTGGCTTGCCACCGTGTCGTGCGAAACGATTTCCAAGCCGAGTTTTTCGTTGATTAAATGAACGTCCGTGACGAGCGTTTCTTTTTGATAGCGAAGCTCTCGTTTCCAATCGTC
>DASVWG010000545.1:0-8263 GCA_036389695.1 Pyrinomonadaceae bacterium | reverse complement strand
CGAAGACCGAAGTCCGAAAATCTAAAATGGAAAAGAAAATTAACAAAATAGTTCTGGCATATTCCGGCGGGCTGGACACGTCGGCAATGCTTTTATGGCTGAAGGAAACCTACGGTTGCGAAGTTGTCTGTTACACGGCGGATGTCGGGCAGGGCGAAGAATTGGACGGATTGGAAGAAAAGGCTTTAAAGACGGGCGCTTCAAAATTGTATGTCGAAGATTTGCGCGAGGAATTTGTCAGGGAATATGTCTGGCTCGCCGTCAAAGCGAACGCGCTTTACGAAGGCGTATATCTTTTGGGAACTTCGCTGGCGCGACCCGTAATTGCCAAAAAGCAGATTGAAATCGCGCGGGCGGAAGGCGCCGAGGCGGTCGCGCACGGAGCGACCGGCAAGGGCAATGACCAGGTGCGTTTCGAGCTGACTTATTACGCGCTCCAGCCGGATATTAAAGTCGTCGCGCCGTGGCGCGAATGGGATTTTAAAGGACGCGCCGATTTGATTGCGTATTGCGCGCAGCACGACATCAACATCACGGCGACCGCCGAAAAACCGTATTCGACCGACAGAAATCTGATGCACATTTCCTACGAAGGCGGAATTCTGGAAGACCCGTGGGCAGCGCCGCCGGAAGATATTTTTCTGCTGACGAAATCGCCGGAAAAGGCTTCGGACAAAGCCGAAGAAATCGTTTTGACGTTTGAAAAAGGCGAGCCCGTCGCCATCGACGGCGAGCGATACGGCGCGGTCGATATGCTTTCGAAATTAAATTACATCGGCGGCTCGCACGGCATCGGGCGCGTCGATTTGGTGGAAAATCGTTTTGTCGGGATGAAATCGCGCGGCATTTACGAGACGCCCGGCGTGACGATTTTGCAGACGGCGCACCGCGCTCTGGAATCAATCACGCTCGACCGCGAAGTCACGCGCCTGCGCGACAGTTTGGGCGTCAAAATTGCCGAGGCGATTTATTACGGCTTCTGGTTTTCGCCCGAATTCGAATTGATGAAATCGCTCGTCAACGACACGCAGGCGACGGTTTCGGGCGATGTGCGTTTGAAATTGTATCGCGGCAACGTGATTGTCACCGGCAGACGCTCGCCGTATTCGCTTTACAAGGAGCGAATCGTGACCTTCGAAGACGACGCGGGCGCGTATGACCAGCACGACGCGGAAGGGTTTATTAAATTGCAGGCGCTGCGCTTGCGTTTACGAAAATTAGATTAGCTGAAAGCGTTCGGGCAGAGGTAAAAGAAATGATGATTTTAGAAGCAGACAAAATCGGTTCGGCGACATCGCCGCTGAATTTAACGAAAACAGTCGCCGTGATTACGGAAACGGACGCGCCGAAAGCCGGTGATGTGGTGATTGTGCGCGCGTTGAGCGAATCGGTCACTTACGGCAATCTGGAACTGCCGAGCGGGCGTTTGGCGAAAATCAATCGTCACGACCGTTTGCTCGGCGTGCTCGGCAAGCGCCGCGCGCTGAAAGGTTTTGTCGGCGATATTCCGGAAATGATTAAAGCCGGCGACCGTCTGCATCTTTTGAATATGGGCGGTTTAATCGGCGTCTGCAAAGGTCATCATTCTTCCCTTTCCGATGCGATTGAAGTTGAAGTTTTGGGAATCGCCTGCGATTTCGGCGGAAGCCAGCCCGAAGTGCCGCGCGTTTTGAACATCGCCGACAATGCGCTGAAACCGTGCAATTTTCTCAAAGAATCCGCGCCGATTGTGATTGTCGCGGGAACTTGTATGAATTCGGGCAAAACGGTGGCGGCGACCGAGATTATCAAGCAGGCGACGCATAACGGCTTAAAAGTGGCGGGCGCGAAAATGTCGGGCGTCGCGGCTTTGCGCGACACGCTGAATATGCAGGACCACGGCGCGGCGGCGACGGCGAGCTTTCTCGATTGCGGCTTGCCTTCGACCGTCGGCGTCGAAGATTTGGCGCCGGTGGCAAAGGCGATTTTGAATCATCTCAATTCGTTCGAGCCGGATTTAATCGTCGTCGAGCTGGGCGACGGCATCGTCGGCGGCTATTCGGTCGATTCGATTTTGCAGGACGCCGAGATTAAAAACGTGACTTCCGCTTTTGTTTTTTGCGCTTCGGATTACGTCGGCGTGATCGGCGGCATCGCGGTTCTGAAAAATCTCGGCATCGAGATTGACGTCGTCGCCGGTTCGGTGACGGATTCGCAGATGGGCGAAGATTTTGTGCAGCACGAATTTGGAATAAACGCCGGAAACGCGCGGCGCGACGGCGCGCGTTTGTTCAGAATAATCAGCGCGGCAACGGTCGAAAAATTCGATTACGCTCCGGCGGCTTGAAAACGAAAGACGATTATTGCGCGGAAAAAGTCGTTTTTGATATAAATAGCGAGCGAATAAAATTATGAAACAAAGCATCGCGCATATCGCTTTAGTGGTCAACGATTACGACGAAGCGATAGAATTTTACACCGAAAAACTGGATTTCACGCTCGTCGAAGACACGCCGCAGAGCGACACGAAACGCTGGGTTCTGGTCGCCCCGCGCGGCTCGGAAGAATGTTGTTTATTGCTCGCCAAAGGCGTCGGCGAAGAGCAGCGCAGCCGCATCGGCAATCAAACCGGCGGGCGCGTTTTTCTGTTTCTCAAAACCGACGATTTTTGGCGCGATTACGAAAATCTGCGGCAAAAGGACGTCGAATTTGTGCGCGAGCCGAAAACCGAAGATTACGGCACGGTCGCTGTTTTTGCGGATTTATACGGCAATCTCTGGGATTTGGTCGAGTTTAAAAACAAATAATTAAAGTTTATTGTTAAAAAGTTATGCGCGAAATTTATATCCCGCCAAAAACGATTTCCGAACTGCTCGAACGCTACAAAAACGGCGAGCGCTATTTTGTCGGGTGTGACTTCGACGACCGGATTTATGATTTTCGCAATTTGAATCTTGTAGAAATTAATTTATCAAAATCATTTATCGTCGGAGATTTTCGCGGAGCGAATTTGTCGAAAGCGGATTTATCAAACTCAAACCTGAAAACCTGCGATTTCCGTCAGACGAATTTAGCTGATGCTAACTTTGAAAAATCGGCTCTCTGCGCGACATATTTCGGCGAAGCGGTTTTTGAAAATACAAATTTTGAAGGTGCTTTTTATCACAGTCACGAATTGAAAAAAGGCGAAACGCCCGATTGGTAAGTTTTTATGACAGACAAAATTAAAATCGCAATCTTCGGCGGCTCCGGTTACGGCGGCAGCGAGCTTTTGCGGATTCTGCTGTTTCATCCAAACGCGGAAATTGTTTTAGTGACGGCAAACGAGCACGCGGGCAAAGCGGTCGGCGAAGTCCACAAAAATTTATACGGAATCTGCAATCTAAATTTTGAAACCGCGCCGGAGGATTTTTCCGAATTGAAAAATATCGACGTCGCTTTTTTCGCTCTGCCGCACGGGCAGGCTTTGAATCTGATTCCGAAGCTGCCGGAAAACGTGAAGGCGATTGACCTTTCGGGCGATTTTCGAATCAATGACACCGACGTTTTCCGTAAATTTTACAATCTCAAGCACACGGCGGCTGATTTGCAGAAACAATTCGTTTACGGCTTGACCGAAACGAATCGCGAAGCCATCAAAAATGCGAAATATATCGCCAATCCGGGCTGTTTCGCGACGGCGACCTTGCTGGCGCTGGCGCCGATGGTCAAAAGCGGTCTGCTGACGGGAAAAATTATTGTCGATGCGAAAACCGGTTCGAGCGGTTCGGGCGCAAAAGCGGCGGCAAACACGCATCACCCGCAGCGGATGAATTCTTTTTACGCCTATAAGCCTTTCGCGCACCAGCACGTGCCGGAAATCAAGCAGCATCTGCGCGAAATCGGCGCGTTTGAAAACGATTTCGTTTTTATGACGCACAGCCTGCCGGTCGCGCGCGGCATTTTCGCGTCGTGCTATGTGGAAACGACCGTGAATCTGACGAACGAAGATTTGAAAAAACTCTTCGAGCTTTATTACAAAGATTCGTTTTTCGTCCGCCAGACGGAAGGCTCGCCTGATATTAACTGGGTGAAAACGACAAATTTCTGCGACCTCGCCGCGCATTCCGACGGCAGGCAAATCGCGGTTTTCGCGGCGCTCGATAATCTGGTGAAAGGCGCGGCGGGGCAAGCCGTGCAGAACATGAATCTGATGTTCGGCTTGGACGAGCGAACAGGTTTAATGTTTATCGGCACGAATCCGTAAACGATGCGAACTTTATACGAAAATCCATATTTTTACACGGTTTTGACGGACGAAAAAACCAATGAATATTTTCTGGAGGTCACCTGCGGAACAAGCGCGGTTTTTCTGTTTCGCATCAAACTGAGAAAAAACGAAATCGAAAAATTTATGGCAGACGAAACGGCGCTCGAACCGCTCGCCTTTCGGATAATGGACGCGCCCGATAGTTTTCAACGGCGCAAAATTTGATAATCTATTCAGGTATGGAAAAAGAAATTTTAAGCGAAGAAACGCGCCGGAAATTGAAAGATTTGAGCAAAGCTTTTCTGCGTTTGCATAAAACTTTGCTCGACGGCGCGAAAATCGAATACGAAGCGAAAAACGGTCGTATAGCCAATGCCAATCATTATTTCCAGCTCGTTCTGGACGACCCGCATTTCGCGTGGCTGCGAAAAATGTCGGCGCTGATTGCGCTGATTGACGAAGCCGTTTCCGTCCGCCGTCCGGCGTCTGAAGCGGAAGCGCAAGGGCTTTTTAACGAAGCGAGATTGCTGTTGAGCTTTCAGGACGGGGACACGGATTTTAACGATAAATTTCAAACCGCCCTGCAAAAAAATTCCGCCGCCGTTTTGAGCTACAACGACGCGATTAAATTTACGTCCGAAAAATAATTTTTATGACCGAAACCGTTGAAATCAGATTGGCGGCGGCTGAAGATGCCGGAACGCTGGCGCGCATCGGGTGGAAAAGCTTCTACGACGCTTTTTCAGACCATCCGAAAAACGCGCCCGACGATTTGAAAACGTATATGGACGCGGCTTTCGCCGTCGAAACGATTGCCGCCGAATTAAACGACCGCGAAGTAATTTATTTCATTGCCGAAATCGACGGCGAAGCGGTCGGCTACGCCAAGCTGAAAAAAAATTCGCGCGAAGACGGAACGGCGGGCGAACGTCCGATTGAGCTTTGCCGTCTTTATTCGCTGAATGAATTTATCGGCAAAGGCATCGGCAAAGCGCTGATGCGGCATTCAATAGATTACGCGCGCGCAAACAATCACGATTTTATGTGGCTCGGCGTTTGGGAATACAACTATCGCGCGCAGAAATTTTACGAAAAATTCGGCTTTGAAAAATGCGGCGAGCACGTTTTCCAGCTCGGCACAGACCCGCAGACCGATTGGCTTTTGCAGAAGAAAATTTAGAGAATGAAACCCGCAGATAAACGTAGATAAACGCAAATTTTAACAGGATGCACAGGATAGGCAGGATAGTTTAAAAATAAAACCGTTGAAGTTTTCTTTTATCCTGTCCATCCTGTTTATCCTGTTTGAATTATCCGCGTTTATCTGCGTTCATCTGCAGTTAATTATTATGAAATTTAGAGAAATCGAAACTTTGGAAGAACAATTCCAGGTCGCCACCTACGCGAAGATGAACATTGCCGTCGAGCGCGGGCGCGGCGCGTGGATTTGGACGAGCAACGGCGAAAAATATCTGGATTTGTACGGCGGGCACGCCGTCTGCGCGACCGGGCATTCGCATCCGCACGTGGTCGAAGCTTTAAAAAATCAAGCCGAAAAAGTTTTGTTTTATTCGAATCTGGTTTATTCGGACGTGCGTGCGCGCGCCGCCGAAAAACTAATTTCCATTGCGCCGGAGAATTTAACGAAAGCGTTTTTCTGCAATTCGGGAACCGAGGCAAACGAAAATGCGATGCGAATGGCGCGAATGGCTACGGCGCGCGAAAAAATCATCACGTTTGCGGGCGGTTTTCACGGCAGAACGGCGGATTCGATTTCGGCGACCTTTCTGGGAAAATACCGCGAAATCGGGCGACCGAATGTGCCCCATCACGTTTGCGCTGAATTCGGCGACATCGAAAGCGTAAAAAAATTAGCCGACCGGGAAACAGCGGCGATTATGCTGGAGCCGATTCAATCGATGGCTGGCGTGCGCGAAGCCGCGCCGCGCTTTTTCAAACAATTGCGCGAAATCTGCGACGAGCGCGGCATCGTTTTGATTTTCGACGAAGTGCAAACCGGCGTCGGCAGAACCGGAAAATGGTTTTTCGCCGGCAGCGAGTTTTGTGACGCGGTCGAGCCGGACATCATCTCGCTCGCCAAATCGCTCGGCAGCGGCGTTCCCGTCGGCGCGTGTCTGGTCAATGAACCAATCGCCGCAAAAATCAAAACCAACGATTTGGGCACGACTTTCGGCGGCGGAATGCTCGCGATGTCGGCGGTTCTGGCAACGCTGGAAGCCATCGGAAACGACTCGATGCTGGAAAACGCCAAAGCCGTCGAAAAGCATCTGCGCGAAGAACTAAAACAGGTTCCGTCGGTCGTCGCGCTGCACGGCAAAGGCTGTCTGCTCGGAATCGAATTCAAAGACAAATGCGCGCCGATTCACCAAAAATTACTCGAAAACAAAATCATTACCGGCACGTCGAGCAATCCGAATGTTTTAAGATTGCTGCCGCCTTTGTGCGTAAAAATCGAGGAAATTGATTTATTGATTGACGCATTAGGTCAGAACGAAGCAGAAGCCCGCGCGTGAGCAAGGGCGGAATAAGTTTAGATTGTCGCTTGATGATTGAAGATTTGCTGTTAGCAAACGACCTATCTGAAATTTCAAATCTAAAATCTTCAATCTCTGTCCGCCCTTGCTGACGCGCGGGCTTCTGCTACAGTCTCGCCGCTCGGATAATATCCGCGAAAACTCCTGCCGCCGTCACGTCCGCGCCCGCGCCCGCGCCTTTTACCACTAAAGGCTGCTCGACGTAGCGATTTGTGTAAAACAAAACGGCGTTGTCCTTGCCGGAAAGATTGGCGAAATTGTGAGTTTTGTCGATGCTTTGCAAGCCGACCGAAGCTTTGCCGCCCGCAAAGGAAGCGATGTATTTTAAAGATAAACCCTGCGTTTTCGCATTTTCCAGAAGCTCGCGGAAATAGCTTTCGTGTTTTTCCATTTCCGCGTAAAAATCTTCGACGCCGCCCTCGAAACACGATTCGGGCAGAAAGCTTTTGTTTTCGATGTCCGTCATTTCTAATTGAAAACCGGCTTCGCGCCCCAGAATCAGAATCTTTCGCGCCACGTCCGTCCCGCTTAAATCGAGGCGCGGGTCGGGTTCGGTGTAGCCTTCCGTCTGCGCCTGCCGGACGACCGCGGAAAACGAGCGCGAGCCGTCGTAATTATTAAAAACAAAATTCAGCGTGCCGGACAAAACGGCTTCGATGCGATTGATTTTATCGCCGCTGCGCATCAAATCGTTGAGCGTATTGATGACGGGAAGTCCCGCGCCGACGTTGGTTTCAAACAAAAAAGCCGTGTTGAATTCGCGCGCCGAATCCTTCAGATTTTGGTATTTAGTAAAACCGGAAGAACAGGCGATTTTGTTGCAGGCGATAATCGAGACGCTTTTTTCCAAAAGTTTCGCGTACGTTTCCACGACCGCCGCGCTCGCCGTTATATCGACGAAAATCGAATTTCTCAGGTTTTTTTCGATAATCAAATCCGTAAAATCAGAGATTCGGTCTTCGGTCTCCGGACTTCGGTTTTCGCCGTTCAATTTTTCCTGCCAGTTCGTCAAGTCAATTCCCTCTTCGTCAAAAATCATCCGGCGGCTGTTTGCCAATCCGACGACGCGCACGTTGAGGCGCATTTTTTCCGACAGATATTCCTGCTGCTGTTTTAATTGGTCGAGCAGGCGGCTGCCGACCGTACCGACGCCGACGATGAAAAGATTGATTTGTTTTTTGCCGTCCGAGAAAAATTCTTCGTGCAAAGTGTTGACGGCTTTACGCACGTCGTTTGAGCCGATAATCGCCGAAATATTTCTTTCCGAAGAGCCTTGCGCGATAGCGTGAATGTTAATGCCCTGCGAGCCGAGCGCGGCGAACATTTTGCCGGAAATTCCCGTGTGCGCCTTCATATTGTCGCCGACCAGCGCGAGAATCGAAAAACCGTTTTCGACGCGCAGCGGCTCGATTTTCCCGATGGCGATTTCGTATTCAAATTCGCAGTCAACGACTTCTTTTGCAAGCCGTCCGAATTTTTC
>DASVWG010000544.1:0-5198 GCA_036389695.1 Pyrinomonadaceae bacterium | reverse complement strand
TAACAACGATATTTATTTCTCTGCAACGAGCGCTTGGGAAATTGCCATAAAATATGGAAACGGCAAGCTCAATCTTCCCGACGCGCCCGAAATTTACGTTCGCGACCGAATGAAACGCGCCAATTTTAAACCGCTTGTAATTACCCAGGAACACACTTTGGCGGTGACGAATCTGCCTCAAATTCACAAAGACCCGTTTGACCGTTTATTAGTGGCGCAAGCAAATGCGGAAAATCTGACGCTTTTATCTGCGGATAAAATTTTCGCGCAATATAAGGTGAACTTTATCGATTCGGAAACTTATCAAATTTGATAAATGTAATCGAAATATTATCGTGAAAAAAGAAAAGCGAGCTGGAAGGCTCGCTTTTCTCGTTTAAATTCAGATTCGTTTAAAAACCGAATCTTACGCCGAATTGGAAGGCGCGCGGTCCGCCGGTGCCGAAGACGGTCGTCGTGCGCTGTGTCGGGCGCAGCGTCGTGATTTCGCCGGCGGGCGTTCCGGCGTGCGGCAGGACGAAATCGCCGACGGTGCCGAGATTGGCGACGTTGAAAAGATTGAAGACTTCGCCGATAAAGGAAATCTTGTATCTTTCGTTGAAGTTAATCGTTTTCATCAGGCGCAAATCCTGCGAAATGACCGAATCGCCGCCGATTGGCGTATCCGCCGGTAATTCCGCCAAAGCCAGCAGCGGCGCTCCCTGCGGGTCTGTGCCGCCGGCTAAGGTTGCGTTATAGTTGCGAATCAGCGCGTTAAGCTGGTCGACCGTTTTGATTTCGCGCCCGATTGAGCCGCCGCGCGTGCCGGGCAGATAGGAAACGAAAGTTCCCGTGCCGGTCAAGTCGGCGAAATCAGGCAGAAAGATGCTCTGCGGCGTGCCGCTGAAAGCCGTCGAGATTAACGAAACCGTCCAGTTGCCCAGAATGTTTCGTTTCAGGAAATTGCGGTCGTTTTTGTAAAACGGCAAATCGTAAATCGCGCTGAAGACGAAACGGTGTTTTCTGTCCAAGCCCGCGGGACCGAAATCGTCGCGGAAATTGTTCAGATTCGTCACGCCCGCGCCCAAGCCGAGCGCGTCCGCGCCGAAGGCTTCGAATCTCGACAGCGCGTAGCTGGCGGTAAATTGAAAACCGTTGCGAAAACGTCGGTCAACGCGCGCCAGCAGTCCGGAATACGTCGAAAAAGCCGACGAATCCGCATACGGAACCGGATTGGCAAACGTCGTCAGTCGCGGACCGGAAACCGAACCGGCTTGATTCGCGTCGTAAACCCGCACTTCGTGCAAGCCTTTCCGGTAATTGAAATCGACTTGCAAAAGCAGATTGTAGGGCAATTCCTTCTGCAAGCCGATGGAATATTGCAGCGAATACGGAACCTGGAAATTCGTGGCGAAAATCGGTCCCGAAATGTTTCCGGTGCATTCAATCGCCGTCGGCAAAGC
Organism: Pyrinomonadaceae bacterium; assembly: GCA_036389695.1. Taxonomy (GTDB): domain Bacteria; phylum Acidobacteriota; class Blastocatellia; order Pyrinomonadales; family Pyrinomonadaceae; genus JALZHR01. The sequence continues at coordinate 3,756 of DASVWG010000544.1, read as the reverse complement.
GCAATCGTCGATGCTCGATTCGAGGTCGGCGCGGATGGCAGGATACAGCGCGAGCATTTGCTGGAGCGTGATTTGACCGTTGTTAAAGCGTCCGTCGCCGCCCAAAGGCGCGAGAACGGGACTGGTCAAACCGGCGCCGATGAGAAATTGCTGCGCTCCAGCCGGTCCCAAATCGGCGCGTTCAAAAAGGCGCAGATTGTCAATCGTGTTGTCGTAGTAGATGCCGAAGCCGCCGCGAATCACGGTTTTTCCGTCGCCCAAAACGTCCCACGCGAAACCGACGCGCGGCGCGAAATTATTGTTGTCGCGTTTGGCGGGCGAAGTTCCGCCGTCAAACAAACCGGCGATGAGCGCCGGACGCGGCAAATCGTGATTCCAGAGGTTCGAATCCCAGCGATACGCCAGACCGTAATTGACCGTCAAACGCGGATTGATTTTCCACGCGTCGCCCGCGTAAACCTGTATGCGGTTGTTCGTCGTGTCGCTCAAGTCGTTAAACGGCAATTGCGGATTGCCGACGCCCATCGAGATGTCGCGGACAAAAGCGTTCAGAAAATCGCTTTCCGTCTCGGTCGAAGGCGGCGTGAAAAGACGTATCCGAACGGGATTGGCGAAAGTAAATAATCCGCCGATTATCGTGCGCTCGTAATTCGCGCCGAAATTCATCGTGTGATTGCCTTTGACCCACGTCAAATCGTCGCGCACCTGGTAACGACGCTGCAAAGTCGTCTGCGGCGTAATCACGTTGGTGCCCGATTTGAAAGCCGGGTCGAAGGAAAGCTGGATTTCCGGCACGCCCGCGACGACCGGATCGATGGCGTTATTAAAATCGCTGAAGTTAAAGACGAGATTGTTGCTCAGGCGCGACGACAGGGCATACGCCAGACCGCTCGTAAAATTGTGCGAGCGATTCGTCACAATCTGGTCGTTTGACTGAAAGATGCCGCTCGCGCTCTGGCGCGGAACTATCCCTGTGCCGAGCGGATACGGACCTTGCTGCTTGTTGCCGTTAAACGAATAACGGAAAAACGCGCCGGCGCGGTCGTTTACAGACCAGTCGATTTTCGCGGTAAATAAAGTTTCGTCAAACGGGTTCGGCGTAAAACCGGCAAAGCTCGGCGACGAAAACGGGTTGCGCAGCGCCGAGCCGTCCTGATTATTGCGCTCGTAACTGGTAAAGAAAAACAATTTGTCTTTCCGAATCGGACCGCCGAACGTGCCGCCGAATTGCTGGCGGTCAAACGGAATGCGGTCGGAACGCGCGGCGAGCGGAATATTGTTTGCCGCGTCCAGGCGATTCAGCGCTGGAAACGCCGCAAATTTGTCGTCGCGGAAATAGCCGAAAGCGTTGCCGCGAAACTGGTTCGTGCCCGAACGCGAAACGACGTTGACCGAGCCGGAAGCCGAAGCGCCGGTCGAAAGACTGTAGTTGGAAAGACCGATTTGAAATTCCTGCACGATTTCCTGCGAGAAATTCTGCACGGTCGTGCCGACCACGTTATCGACGACCGAACCGCCGTCAACCGTAATCTGCGTCGAGCGTCCGGCTTGCCCGCCGATGGAAATGCCCGTGAAATTCGCTTTCGTCGGGTCGAAAGCTCCGGCGTCAATCTTTTCGGTGCCCGGCTGCAATTGCGCTAAATCGAGAAAATTGCGCCCGTTGAGCGGCAGATTCTCGATTTGAATCGTACCCACGACGCCCGAAACCGTATTGTCCGAGCGCTCGATTTGCGCTTCGCTGGTGTCGGTCACGGTTATCGTCTCGCTCGCGCCGCCGACCTGCAAGCTGATGTCGACGGCGGCGCTTTGACCGACCTGCACCTGCACTCGTTCCAGCACCGTCTGCTTGAAGCTCGCCGCGGTGGCGCGAACTTCATAAAAACCGGGCTGCAATTGCGGAACGCGATATTGACCGTTTTCATTGGTCTGCGCGGTTCGCGTGGCATTGGTGGCGATGTTGCGCACCGTCACCGTCGCGTTTTGAATAATCGCGCCCTGCGGGTCGCTGACCGTGCCTTCGATTGAACCGAAAGGCTCCTGCGCCAAAACCGGCAAAGTTACAAAACATAAAATGACAAAGAACAAATTATGTATTTTTTTCATTTTCAACTCCTTTACAAATACAAAGGTTTTGAAAAGTGGTATAATAGCGGTGCTGCCGCACGTAAAAATGCAGGCGGCTTGTGAGCCTTGACTTGGACTCATAGAATGCTTGAAGCCATCGAAAGCGGCGTTATATTTTCCAGATAGCGCGCCGTTAATTGATGGCTTTAAGTGCTTACATACCCTTTATTTTCCTCTGTAAAATCTTATTTGCAAAGACTTCCCCGAATTTAAGGAAATCTCGAAAAGCTGTTTCTTCAGCCGTTCGATTATTTCCCTAGCAAACGAAAAGCCAGAGCGAAAATGCGTTGTAAATCATTGAAAAATTATGTTTAAATGGCGAGCGCGGGCAGAGCTTGAGCCGCAAGACCGGAACCTACTGAAATTTATTGAAATTTTTGGATAAAATTACGATAAATTAAATTTTTCTATATAAAATTTGCAATAAGCGGTCTTTATACTTAACCTGTTGTTTATTTTGATAATCCAACTCGTTTTTTAGTTGCCGACCGCGCCGAAATAATTTTCTATTTAATTTATGTTGGGGTTTAGAGGTAAATAGTTTTGCAAACTCGCGGCGTGACCAATTACTTAAGTAATGAAGATAAAACCGACTTCAAAGAAATCCTGAACGTTATCGGCGAAGCCGGAAAACAATCAATGTGGAAGATTTCGGATGTCGATTGTTTCGGAGAAGCTTCGGAAGTTCTGCACCAGATTTCCGACGAAACAGAGAAAATTTCCGGCGAAGATTTTTACAACATTGTGTCAGGCGTCTATCAAATTATAGAAGGATATTTCGAGGCTTATAAGCTGAATGAAACTGAAAGCTGGATTTTAATTCGTTCGATTCGCGGATACGAATTTGACATTGAAACAAAAGATGAAAAACTTTTAAAAGATATTCGTAATTCTTTCAAAGATGTAAGAGATTTAGTTTATTAGAATGAAACTTTTAATCGCCAACGGTCATTTAATCGACCCCGCCGCGCCGGAAAATACCGGAATGAATGTTTTAATCGAAGACGGAAAAGTCGCCGCGTGGTTGAGACACGACGAAGCTGCGCCCGCAGACGCGGAAGTTTTCGACGCGACCGGACTTCTGGTCGCGCCCGGATTTATCGATTTGCACGTCCATTTGCGCGAGCCGGGACAGGAATACAAGGAAACGATTGCGACGGGCGCCGAGTGCGCGGCGGTCGGCGGTTTTACGAGCGTCTGCTGTATGCCGAACACCGCGCCGATTAACGACAACGCCGCGATTACGCGCTTTATTATCGAGCAGGCGAACCGCGCCGGATTCGCCAACGTTTTTCCCATCGGCGCGATTACGAAAGCTTCGGACGGCTCGGAGCTGGCGGAAATGGGCGAGATGAAAACCGCCGGAATCGTCGCCGTTTCCGACGACGGCAGACCTGTTCCGAACGCGGGAATGATGCGCCGCGCGCTCGAATACGCGAAAGATTTTGATTTGACGGTCGTCGACCATTGCGAGGACAAATCTCTTTCGGCGGGCGGCGTGATGCACGAAGGCAGAATGTCTCTGCTTCTGGGTTTAAAAGGAATGCCCGCGCTCGCCGAAGATTTGGACGCCGTGCGCGACGTTCTTTTAGCCGAGACGACGGGAGCGAAAATTCACATCGCGCATATTTC
>DASVWG010000543.1:0-3206 GCA_036389695.1 Pyrinomonadaceae bacterium | reverse complement strand
AAAATAAACCGCCGCTTTTTTTAATAAAGATTCCGGCTGAAATTATTTATTTCCCTTTTTTTTCGCAATTCGCCGCGTCAACCATTGCTTTCAGCTCGCCGTTGCCGCGTTTGACGAGCAGCGCGTCGAGTTCCGCGTTTTTGGCTTTTTCATTTGCGGAGACCATCGCTTCGTAAGCCCGCAGCATGCTTTCCAAACCGGCGAGCTGGGCGGCTTTTTCGTCGTCTTTTTTGTCGGGATTTTCCAGTTTGAAAGCCGCGATTCCAAACATAAACTGCATCAAAAGCTCGCCTTTGAATTTGTTTTTCTTATCAGGAAGCAACTTCAGCGTATCGCTGCACAGCACGACCGAGACCTGGTCTGTATCGGCGACCCACTTAAATCCCCATTTGCGCGCCGCGTCCGCATTCGGGTCAAAAGGTTTTTTTTCCAGCAGGCGAGTGTTGCTGATAAAAGCAGCGCGGTCTTTGTCTGCCTGCGATTGGGCAAACGCGGCTTGCGCGGTCAAAGCGACAATCAAAAGGGCAAATATAATTGATAGTTTTTTCATTTAAAATTTTCTCCTAAATTTTTTTTGTGGATTTTATCCCAGAATCTCTTCGACCGGAATTTTAATTTCCGTTAGAACCGTCGATTCCGCCGTTTGCCCGCGATGCAGAATTTTGACCAGCGAATAGCCGAACGCGGTCGGCTCCGAATGAATTTCCACGCGGTCGTTTTCCAAATCAATCAGCCACGCCTCCTGAATTCCGTTGGCGGCATAGCGCGGAAACTTTACGTCGCGGTCGTATTTAACGGTCGTGTCGGCAACTTCTATAACGAGCAAAGCGTCTTTCGCAGACGCATCTGTATTGCGGTAAAAATCTTCACGCCGACGCAGCAGAGAAATATCGGGCTGCGGTTCGCTGAAATCGTCCAGGACAATCGGGTTTTGCGGACTGATAATTACATTTTTACCGAGAAAATCTCTTAAAAGTTCAATCAAAAAATTAACGCGTGAAGCGTGACGTTTTCCAATGGGCGACATTTCGATTAATTCTCCTTCTATCAGCTCAAGACGTTCTTCCGGCTTAAAAACGCCCTGTTCGATGAAGTAATGATATTCGTCCACCGTAAATTTGCGATGCGGCAATGTGGCGATTAATGCTGACATATTTTCACCTCTTAAACTTCAATCGCTTTCAATTTTCCGTCAATTTCCGTCAGACGGCAAAGCGGCGCGTCCGTGTCGTGATAGAAAAGACAAATCCAGTTCTCCTTCACAGCTTTCGGCAAAATCTGTTTTTTAAATTCCAGCGTTTCGGTCGGGTACAAATCGTAACCCATAATCCAGGGCAGAGCCAGATGATGACGCGTCGGAATCAAATCGGCAAAACCGTAGAGCGTTTCGCCGCCGCGCCTGAGGCGAACGGTCTGCATCGTCTCGGAATGCCCGCGCGCGTTTTCTATCGTCAAGCCTTCGACGACTTCGTAAAAGTCGGGCTTTAATTCAAGCTGACCGCTTTCGCGCAAAGGTCGCCAGTTTTCCGTCAGATAGCTGGCGCGGTCGCGCTCGTGCGGATTTTCGGCGTGTTCAAATTCGGATTTGGAAACGAAATATCGCGCGTTCGGAAACTGGGCGATTGCGGAATGCGGAGTGCGAAGTGCGGAATTTGAAGAAAGGTTTTCAGTCTTCGGGCTTCGCTCTTCGCTTTCCGTTCCGCGTTCCGCATTCCGCATTCCGCAATCGAAAATCGTATTTCCGCCCGCGTGGTCGAAATGCAGGTGCGTGTTGACGACAATCGAGATGTCTTGCGGCTGGCAGCCCGTCTTTTCAAACAGCGTTTCGGCAAATGGCTTGGCGCGAAAAATGCCGTAAATCTGCATCTGCTTTTCCGTCCATTTTTCGCCGATGCCGGTTTCGATGAGAATTTTTTCGTGCGGCGTTTCGACGAAAAGGCAATTCATATTCAACGAAATCCGGTTCAATTCGTCGGGCGGCGCGACGCGCTCCCAAACGACGCGCGGGACGACTCCGAACATCGCCCCGCCGTCCAGTCTGAATTCCGTATCCGGAATTATTTCGATTCGGTAATCGCCAAACTGCATAGTTTGCAGAAAGTTGACAGGAAGTTGCAGATAGTTGCAGAAAGTTAAAAACAGTTTCTGAATTCTAATCTTCAATAACTATCTGCAACTTCCTGCAACTTTCTGCAACTATCCGCAACTATTTCTTCTTCGGTTCGACAGGCTTTTTATCCGACTTGCCTTTCGGCGCGTCGGTTTCATTGCCTTCCGGTCCCGATTGCTGCATTTGCTGCAATTGCTGCTGCATCTGCATTTCCTGCATTTTCTTCATCTGTTCGAGCTGTTCGGCGGAAGGCTCGGGAACCTGAAAATCGTCGGGAATCTCAATCGGATTTTTCGCCAGAAGCTCGTCCATCGCCTTTTTCTCTTTTTCTTCTTCAAGCTGCGCGCGAATCTTGTCTTCCGGAGACATCGGCGGCATACGCGGATTTTCCGGGTCGGTAATCATCGTCGAAATCAGGATGTGACGCGCGTCGAAAGTCGGCGCTTCTTCGCCGCCCGCCGGGTCTTTTGCCGTGCCTTTCTTTTCGAGCTTGATGATGTGAAAACCGTATTTGGTTTCGATTAATTGCGGAGCGATTTGTCCCGGTTCGAGCGCCAGCGCGGCGGTTTCAAATTCGGGAACGAATTGACCTTTGCGCACGTTTTCGTAAAGCCCGCCTTTATCTTTGCTGCCCGGGTCTTCGGAATTTTCTCTGGCTAAGGTCGCAAAATCTTCGCCTTTCTGCGCGCGCGCCAGAAGCTCTTCGGCTTTCGCCCGCTTGTCCTTTTTCGTATCCATTTCCGGATGCGCTTTTAAATATTCCGCGACATCGGCGTCGGTCACTTTGACCTTATCTTTCAAAACTTTATCGGCGTAGCGACGCGCCAGAAACTGTTCCTGCTGAAGCTTGACCTGAAGCTCGACTTTTTTGTTGTATTCTTCGCCGAGCTCGCCTTTTTTCGCGTCGGCTTCTTTTTCGTAAATTCTGGCTTTGGCGTAAAAATCTTTTGCCGAGGCAAGCTGTTCTTCGGTCGGCTCGCGGTCTTTCGGAATGCGCCCGTCTTCTTTCGCCTGCTCGATTTTCTTGTCGATAAAGGTTTTAAATTTCGCTTCGTTGCCCGCTTCGCCGTAAAAGGCTTTGACTTCGTCTTCGCTG
>DASVWG010000542.1:0-8830 GCA_036389695.1 Pyrinomonadaceae bacterium | reverse complement strand
TTTGCACTTTTCGTTTGGCATTCGATTCCGCCCTTGCTGACGCGCGGGCTTCTGCCTTTTAAATAAACGCGAAATCGAATTGTTCTTCGTGAACGGTCGGGTCGCTGGTCACGTCGATAGGTCCGAGATAGGCTTCGATTTCTTCCATCACGACTTTTTCATCGCCGCGCAGAGCCTTAACGACATCCGGGTGAACTCTGAGAGTCACCAAACGCGCATCGTCGGCGTGTTTCGCCAAACGGCGCGCTTCTTCCAGAATGCTGTAACAGACGGTTTGCGGCGATTTCACCCAGCCCGCGCCTTGACAATGGGCGCACGGCGCGCAGAGCGTTCTTTCCAGAGACTGCTTGACGCGCTTTCTGGTCATGATAATTAAGCCGAAATCGTTAAACGACAAAACTTTCGTCGGCGATTTGTCATACGAAAGATGCTCCTGCAATGCCTGCAAAACCTTCTGGCGATTGCGCCGGTCTTCCATATCAATCAAATCCAGAACGATGATTCCGCCCAAATCCCGCAGGCGAATCTGCCTGGAAATTTCTTCGACGGCTTCCATATTCGTCTTCGTAATCGTGTCTTCCAGACGCGCGTTGCCTTTGCCGACAAATTTTCCGGTATTGACGTCAATGGCGACCAGTGCTTCGGTTTGATTGATGACGAGATAGCCGCCCGAACGCAGCCAGACGCGCGGTTTCAGAGCTTTGTCGATTTCTTCCTGCACGTTGTAGGCTTCCATAATCGGCTCGTCGCGCGTGTAGAGCTTGACGCGATTGACCATTCGCGGCTGAATGCGATTGATGAATTCGACGATGCGCAGATATTCTTCTTCGGAATCGACGCGAATCGCCGTGAAATCGTCGGAAAGCTGGTCGCGCAAAATTCTCTGGATAATGTCCAAATCCTGATGCACGAGCGCGGGCGATTTCGATTTTTCCGCCGTTTTCTTGATGTCTTTCCACGTGCGGACGAGATAACGCGCGTCTTCGCGCAGATTCGCTTCCGGCACGCCGATTCCGGCGGTGCGCACGATAAAGCCGCCTGACGGAACGTCTTCTTCGTTGCGGATGTTTTGAATCAGAGTTCTGAGGCGATTGCGCTCGCCGCCCGATTCGATTTTGCGCGAAACGCCGACGTGTTCAATGGTCGGCATATAGACGAGATAGCGTCCGGGCAGAGCGATGTGCGACGTGATGCGCGCGCCTTTGCGGGCAATCGGCTCTTTCGCAATCTGGACGAGAATTTCCTGACCTTCGCGCAGAAGGTCGGTAATCGTCGGCTGGTTGCGCTCGCGCTCGCGGCGCGTTTCGCGTCTGCCGCCCTGCTGATAACCGCCGCCGCCATTGCCGCTGCCGGTGTTTTCAACCATTTCGGCTCCGGCAAATTCGTTTTCGGCTGACGAAATGGTGTCGTCCATTTTCGAAGTTTCGTAACGGTCTTCGGTCGGTCCGCTGCGCGCCTGCTGCGGCGGGCGATTACCGCGATTTCCGCCGCCATTGCCGCCGCGCCGCCGCCCGCCGCGACGAACCGCCATTTCCGCGATGTCAGCCGCGGGCGCGGTTACGCTGGCTTCGGCGTCGGCGAGCGTCTCGCCTTCGTTTTTATTCTTCGAAGATTTTCTGCCTCTGCCCGATTTTTCTCTGCCTTCGGTCTTTTGCTGTTTCGATTTTTGATTTCCCCTTTTCGATTTTCCGCCGCGCCCTTTTTGCGAATCTTCGACGGCTTCTTCGTTTGCCGTTTCTTCGACGGCGAAAGGCGCGGGTTCGATAACGGTTTCAGTCGATGGCGCGGCGGTTTCAGATGCTTGCGGCTGCTCGTCGGTTTTCGATTTCCTGCCGCCGCGTCCGCCGCGTTTTGATTTGCCGCGTTTTTCTTCTTCTCCGGCGGGTTCGGGCGCGGCTTCGTCCTCGTCGGCGATGCGCTGGAAACCGTTCGACATATCGGAAACCGAATCTAAAAGCGAGCCGACTTCGGCGGTCGAGGTGCTTTCCATATCAAACTCGACGGCGCGCACTTTATCGACAATCGCTTCCTGCATATAGGCGTCTTTGAATATTTCGCCGGTCGTTTCCTCGTCGTCGATAACGCGCTCGAAACCCGAATCTTCCATTTCAAAAAGCGGCGCGGATTCTTCTTCCGCCGGCGCTTCAAAAAACGGTAAAGATTCTTCTTCCGCCGGTGTTTCCCGCGCCGCTTCAATCGTTTCTTTTTGTTTGCCGCCGCGTTTGCCTTTATCGCGTTTGCCTCTATCGCGTCTGCCGCGCGGCTCTTCAAATTCTTCGACCGCCTGCGGCGGCGCTGCTTCTTCTTCAAACGGCAAATCTTCGATTGCTTCAAATTCGGGGAAGATTTCCTCTTCCGTTTCGATTGGCGCGGCGATTAAAGGCTCGACTTTTTCCTGAATTTCTTCAATCTGGTGCTCGCGTTCGAGCCGCGCTTTTTTAATCTGTTCGGCGGCGTCGCGGGCGGCGACTTCGGGCGGCGCTTTCTTGCCTTTTTCTATCATAATCCGCTCGAATTCTTCTTCCTCGTCAAAGAAATCGGAGACGTATAGAAACGCGTCGCGCTCCAGACCGATGCCGACAAAAGCCGACTGCATGCCGGGAAGGACGCGCTGCACGCGACCTTTATAAATGTTTCCGACGACGCCCGAATTTTCCTCGTCACCGCGCTCGATATAAAATTCCGTGACTTGCCCGTTTTCCACGATGGCAATTCTTTTTTCGCGCCCGTTGACGCTGATAATCATTTCTTTCGACATATTTTTCCTAATAGTTTGGAGAGTCCGGAGAGTCCGGAGAGTCCGGAGAGTCCGGAGAGTCAAAAGAAATATCTTTCAATTTGACCCGCGACTCTCCGGACTCTCTAGACTCTCTAGACTCTCCGGACTTAAATTTTCAGGCTTGGAGATTCGTTTTGAAGAAAACTTCGGATTGGAGATACAGTTTTACTTAACCGCTCGTTTTAGAAAGCAGATTTCGCGCTTCGGAACTTAGACTTTTTTAGTTTCCGGCATAATGCGGGCATCGCCGAAACAATTTGAGTTTTCACGCAGGAATCCGTGTTTTTACAAAAGCGACTTTTCGCTTTTCCGTAGCAGGGAGCGATTGATTATTTTAGATTTTGGATTTTAGATTTTGGATTTACGATTGGGAAGAGAATAAAATTTTCTTAATAAATTACGGCTTTTGAGCCGTATCCTTATCCAATCTAAAATCGGCAATCGAAAATCTAAAATTCCTCAATGCTCGACCCGCTGGTTTTCTTTTAACAAAGCTTATTTGCTGTTGTTCAATCCTTTTAAGTTTGCTGTTATCAATCAAAAAGCGTTTCAACCGAAACTCCAAGCAAACTTCGCATAGTATAAAGGACTTTTTTTCATTTGTCATCAAATATCGCGCCGACTGACAAGAAAAGCCTTTTTGTTTTATACTTTTGCCACAATGAAATTCCCTTTCGCGCTCGCTCGAAACAAAGAATTCGACGCCGTCGGATTCGGCACGAACGCCGTCGATTTTTTGATTGTCACGCCCGAATATCCGCAGTTTAATTCGAAAATCGAGCTTCTCGATTACGTCCAGCTCGCGGGCGGCGAAATCGCTTCGACGATGGCGGGTCTGCGTCGTCTGGGCTTAAAAACCGCATACGTCGGGCGTTTCGGCGACGACGGCGCGGGCGATTTCGGCTTGCAAACATTAATCGCGGAAGGCGTCGAGACGACGCACGCCGAGCAAATCAAAGGCGCGCGCACGCAAATCGCGTTTATCATAATCGACGAGCGAAACGGCGAGCGAACGGTGATTTGGAAACGCGACGGTAAACTTTCCTACGCGCCGGAAGAAGCGCCGCTGGAGATTGCAAAGCGCGCGAAAGTTTTTCACGCGACGCCGCACGACGCGCTCGCCTGCGCCCGAATGGCGCGAGCGGCGCGGGAGGCGGGCGCGATTGTCTCGATTGACATCGACAATCTTTTCGAAGGCATCGAGCAGCTTCTGCCGCTGATTGATATTTTTATTTCATCCGAAGAATTTCCAGAAAGACTGGTCGGCGTGCGTGACCGGCGCGAATCTCTGCGCGAGATAAAATCGCGCTACGGCTATAAAATCGTTGGGATGACGCTGGGCGAAAAAGGCTCTCTGCTTTTGTGCGAAGACGCGTTTATCGAAACGCGCGGCTACGCCGTGCCCGGCGGCTGCAAAGACACGACCGGCGCGGGCGACGCCTTTCGCGTCGGGCTTCTCTACGGGCTTCTGACGGGCGAAAGCGTCGAAACCGCGGCGCGAATGGCAAACGCCGTCGCCGCCTTAAAATGCCGCCAGCTCGGCGCGCGGACGGCTCTGCCGAATGTTGATGAATTGGATTCTCTCTTAAAGGCAGAAGCCCGCGCGTAAGCAAGGGCGCATTTGGTTAGCAGCTCTGCGCCCTTGCTGACGCGCGGGCTTCTGCCTTGTTTGATTCAAAACTTCTTCGCCAGCCAGACGCCGCCGCAAACGCCGATGAAGCCAATTACAACGCTCAAAAAAAGATAAAGAAACGCCGTCACGAATTCGCGCTGGCGAACCAGTTCAAAAATCTCCATTTCAAAAGTCGAAAACGTCGTGTATGCGCCTAAAAATCCGACGATGACGGCGAAGCGCAGGTTTTCGCCCGCGCTGAGTTTATCGGCGAAAAGAATCAGCAGAAAGCCTATCAGAAACGAGCCGGTGACGTTGATGAAAAACGTGGCGAAAGGAAACGGGACGAGAGTTTTGGCAAATAAAAGATTCAAGCCGTATCGCGCCGTCGCGCCGAAAGCGCCGCCGATTGCCACCGATAAAATCCGCGTTAAAGTTTCCATCAGCAAAAAGAAATTTCAACACAAAGCGTAATTAATGCAAAACGCAAAACGGCGAAAATGCAAAATGCAAAGTGCAAAATGGAAGAATAGATTTAATCTAAAATCCTAAATCTTAAATCCTAATATTTTGCACTTTGCATTTTGCATTTTGCATTAATTAACGCATTTTGCATTAATAAACGTTTTGCGTTTTTTTTACTTGTATTCGCAGAAAATTCTGTTTTGCCACTGTTCGCCAAAATTTTCGACAAATCCCAGACCGAATTTCGTTTCGCGGCTTTCAATTTTGTTCGGGTTTGCACCTTCAGTGATGGTGCGATTGACGAAAACGGCTTCGAGTCTTTTCGTGCTTCCGTCAGCATAAACGCGGGATGCCGTCAGCAGAGCGCCTTCGATACGCGCATCGCGCAAAGTGAAATTTACGCGCGACGAATCGTTAAAACCGGTCTCGTAGCCGCTGCCTTCGACCTTGCCGCCGCTGACGCGAAGCTCGATGCGATAGTTCGCGTCGGGAGATTCGTAAACGCCCGCGTATTCGGACGCGTTTTTAATGACCGCTTCGTTTTTAATGTCGATGTAGCGCTCAAACCGAAAATTCTTTTTTTCCTTGTGCTTATATTTCGTTTTGTCGAGCGACGCGGCGACTTCCTGCGCTCTCTGCGAGCCGGACGTCTGCGCGTAAGTATTGCCCGCCGAAACAAAACCGCAGATTATAAAGACGATTAGAACCAAAACGTGAAACATAAAATTTTCTCCTTGATTTAAAATAGACTCTAATCATATAAACACCGGAAGATTTCGTTTTGTGACAGGAAAGTTGAGGGAAACGATGAACGCGGAACGATGAACGATGAATTGTAATTTCTATATTTCTTATTTTCGTTCCGCGTTCATCGTTCCGCGTTCATCGTTTATCTAATCGGTCGGTAAAATTTCGCCAGCACGCGCGGCGGAAAGCCAATCCAGTAGAGACCTTGAAAAAACGACCAGCGCAGGAAAGTGAGCGGAAAAGATTTATTTTCAAAGCGGCGGGAAGATGTCGTGACCGTCAGGTTGATATGCACGAAGCGACCGCGCTTTTGCAGGCGCTTGAATAAATCCAAATCTTCGAACAGCGGCAGAAAGCGAAAACCGCCGATTTTTTCGTAAATTTCGCGGCGCACGAAAATCGCCGAATCGCCGTAAACCAGACCGATTGAGCGCAAATATGGATAAAGCCGCGTCAGAAATCGCGCCCAGCGGCTTTCGCCGCCGAAAGCAATCTCGAAATTTCCGCCGACGACTTCGCGATAACGCATATTGGCTTTAATCTGCCTGCCCGCGCCCTGCACGGGACGCGTGTCGGCGTGAATAAACCAGAAAACGTCGCCGCCCGCGTGTTTCGTGCCTTCGTGAAGCTGCCGCCCGCGATTCGGCTCGTCGATTTTCACTAATTTGATTTTTTTCAGACGGTCGTAGCCTTCGATAATTTCGATGGTTTTGTCCGCGCTTCCGCCGTCGACGATGATAACTTCGTCCACATTGACCAGACGCGAAAGAGCGTCGAGCGTTTTTGTAATCGAAAGCTCCTCGTTAAAAGTCGGAATGATGACGGAAAGTTCCATAGCGAAAACAGATTAACACAAATTTGTATGGCAAAAAGATAAATTTAGCTGTTACGCAGATTAAGAAAAAGAAAATACAGGGATAACAGGATAAACAGGGATTTGAAAGGCTTTTATTTTAATTATCCCTGTTTATCCTGTTATCCCTGTGAATTTTTCTTTGCGTTAATTTTTTTCCATCAGCTCGATAAAACGTCTGAACAAATATTCGGAATCGTGCGGACCGGGCGCGGATTCGGGATGATACTGGACGCTGAAAACGGGCAGAGTTTTGTGTTTCAAACCGGCGACCGTGTTGTCGTTGAGATTGACGTGCGTGACTTCGACTTCGGCGGGCAAGCTCTCGGCATCGACGGCGAAGCCGTGATTGTGCGAGGTGATTTCGACTTTGCCGGTCGATAAATCTTTAATCGGCTGGTTGCCGCCGCGATGCCCGAATTTTAATTTGTAAGTTTCGCCGCCGAAAACCTGACCTAAGATTTGATGTCCGAGACAGATGCCGAACATCGGCACTTCCGATTCGGTTAGTTTTTTGATTTCTTCGACGACTTTTTGCATCGAAGCCGGGTCGCCCGGACCGTTGGAGAGAAAAATCCCGTCGGGCTTCATTTCCAGAACTTCACGCGCGGGCGTTTCCGCCGGAACGATTGTCAGACGGCAGCCGTATCTGGAAAACTCGCGCAGAGAATTTGTCTTGACGCCGAAATCGTAGCAGACGACGTGGAATTTTTCTTCGCGTGCGGCGGGAAAATCGTAGGTTTCGTCAATCGTGACGACGCTGGCAAGCTCGCGGTTTTTCATCGACGGCGAATTTTTTACTTTTTCCAGAAGGCTCGCTTCGTCCGCGTCGACGGTTGAAATGACGGCGCGCATCGCGCCTTTGTCGCGGATGTGTCGAACCAGAGCGCGCGTGTCGAGATGTTCGATGCCGACGATTTTATAGCGTTTCAGATAAGAATCCAGCGTTTCCTGCGAGCGCCAGTTCGAAGCGATGCGGCTCGCTTCGCGGACGACGAAGCCTTCCACCCACGGGCGGCGCGATTCGGTGTCTTCCTCGTTGACGCCGTAGTTTCCAATCAGCGGATACGTCATACAGACGATTTGCCCGGCGTAGGAAGGGTCAGTCAGAATTTCCTGATAGCCGGTCATCGAGGTATTGAAAACCATCTCGCCGAAAGCCTCGCCTTCCGCGCCGAAAGCGTAGCCGCGAAAGGTTCTGCCGTCTTCGAGAACCAGAAGCGCTGTTTTTGATAAATTCATAAAGATTTTTTTACCACAAAGACACAAAGCACACTAAGAGAATGAAACCGCAGATTTACACAGATAAACGCAGATAGAAACAGGATGAACAGGATGAACAGGATAATTTAAAACTCAAAACATTGAGCTTTCTTTTTATCCTGTGTATCCTGTCCATCCTGTTTGAATTTTCCTTTGTGCTCTTTGTGCCTTTGTATTGAAAATTTTTGTCTATTCTTCCGTTTCGCTCGCCGCGCGCGTGTCGTTTTTGTCGGTTTCGTCCAGTTCGTAATGTCCTTTTTCGAGAAAACCTATATTCGACGGTTTCCAGTAGCGGAAAAAGGCTTTGCCGTAGACGTATTTTTCGGGCACCAAGCCCCAGTAGCGCGAATCCGAAGAATTATCGCGGTTGTCGCCCATCACGAAATAATAATGTTCATCGACTTTGGTCGGGCGGAAACTGCCTAAAGTCTGGTTGTGTTCCGCGCTGAGATAAGGCTCGCGCATTTCTTCGCCGTCGATGTAAACCACGCCGTTGCGCACTTCGACCGTTTCGCCCGGCAGCCCGATGATGCGTTTGACATAGCTTTTATCCGGCTCTTTCGGATACCAGAAAACGACGATGTCGCCGCGCTCGATGTGTCCCCAGCTGACGCTCTTGAATTTATAATAAACCAGTTTATTGACCAGAAGGCGCTCGCCGTCGTGAAGCTCCGGCAGCATCGAAGTGCCTTCGACGACGACCGGCTGCGCGACGAAAACGCCGAGCAGGATAAAAACCGTCAAAACCAGAACGATGTCGCGCACGAGCTTTAAGCCTTCGGAATACAAGCCGTGACGCGATTCCCGCCGGAGGCGGTGAACTTCGATGTCGCGGTCGTCGTCAATCGCCACGGTGCCGAACTCGTATTGTTTTTTTTTGGAGAAATCGAACATAATTCAAGTAGATTCGATGTTCGGAAAGCCTCTGCGGTTGGCGCAAAACTTCTTTCTAAACCATTTCAAAAGTAGCTTTAACAGACGGGTTTGTCAAAATAGTGAATAGTGAATAGTAAATAGTGAATAGTAAATAGTGAATAGTGAATAGTAAATAGTGAATAGTAAATAGTGAATAGTGAATAGTAAATAGTGAATAGTAAATAGTGAATAGTGA
>DASVWG010000541.1:0-5472 GCA_036389695.1 Pyrinomonadaceae bacterium | reverse complement strand
CGCCGCGCGAATTACCCGGTCTTCGGTCGAATAATAAAACGAGCGTGTTCCGTGCGAAGTCGTCAAAGGCGTGGCGAGAATCTCGCAGCCGCCCGTCGGAAGATTGACGACCATAAAGCGATAGCCGTTCTTTTCGTTTTTCGCCAGGCTTAGGTCATTGACTAACTTTCCGGCAATCAGCACCTGAATATCGCCGCATTTGCCGTATGTCGAAGCCATATATTTCTGCTCGGCGTCGGCAAGCGTCCGAATGGTCGCAATCGCGCTGCCTTCGTTTGCCGCGCGGCGCGCCGCAAGCAGATTAGGAATGACAATCGCCAGAATTACCGGTAGGGTAATAGTCAACAAACCACAGGTTACGATGCCCGCAATCGCAAAGCCTTTACCGCCGTATTCGGACGGACGACGATTGGATTTAACCAGCGCGACAATGCCAAGAATCAAACCAATCGGCGCGATAATAAAACCGCCGAGACAGCCTAAGACGACGCTGAGGATGCCGATGACCATCGAGGCAATCGCCAGACCGCTTTTCTGCTTGCTCGATTGGTAAGACTGGTATTGTTGCTGCTGCTGGTAATAATTCTGGCGCGGCGGCGGCGGAAACTGCGGCTGCGGCGAATAATTGACGGGCTGCGCCGCGTTCGGAAATTCATTAAAAGCCTGCTGCTCGCCGCCGAAAGAAGCTTGCGCCGGCTCCATTTCAGGCACGGCTGCGCCTTCCGCCGGAGGCTGAAAAAAATAACCGCAGCGCTTGCAGGCAACCGCCGTGGCAAAATTAGTTAGATTGCATTGCGGACATCTGATAGTGCTCATAATGTTTGAGGGATGAAGGATGAAGGATGAGGGATGAACGAAAGAAAGTTTTGAATTTTAAGTTTTGAATTTTGAATTCGTAATTAAACGAATCATTCAAAACTCAACACTTAAAATTCAAAATTATTTCATCCCTCATCCTTCATCCTTCATCCCTTTTACTGAAGCTCGACCATATCGCCGGTGTGGATTTCCTGCGCGTTGCGCGTAATCAAAGCGGTGGCGGTGCGTTCTTTGACGTTTAAGATAACCATCTCGCCGACGATTTTGCGCAAACCGCGCGGGCGACGGCTTTTCGCCTCGCGGCGCGAAACAAGGTCGCCTTCGGCTTCGCTTCCCGCTTTGCGCGGCGCCTGGTTCGAGAATTTTCCGCCGCGATACGTCTTGCTTTGAAATCCGTCGTCGCGCGCGCTCAGAGCGATGTGCTGGTCGGAATTTAAAACGCCGCCGGTTCCCAATGGGCGATAAATCGTCAGATAATCTCCGACCCGCACGCTGTCTTCCGCGCCCAAATCGATATAAACAATCTGCTCGGCGGACAAAACTTCGAGACCGTCACGCGCCAGCACGATTCTGCCCTGCGCTTTTCCGCTCGGCTCGGCGAAAAGGTCAAACATCGGACGCTGCTGGAAAACGGGACTCGTGCGCGCCGGAATCGGCTGGAGCAAATCGCCGAGCAAAAAGTTGTCGCACGAAGTCACCACGCGCGCCACCGAAACTTCCGATTTGACGTTGACGACTTCGACCGCGCCGACTTCCTGGACGTAAATTCCCAGAGTTCCCTTTCTGGAAAAACGCGTTTTAAATTTTCCGCGCGGGCGCGTCACCGCAAACATATCGCCGACTTTGACGCCGCCGTTCGCGCCGCGACTGATATAGACGTAATCGTTTTCGGCATAAATGTTCTGTTCTCTTTCGTCGCTCGCGCCGACCACTTCAAAATCAGTATTCACCGGCGCATTCTGTATATATCCGGCGCAATAGAGATTATTTCTCGACGCGACCGGCAAATCTCTCTGGATTTGATTTATCACCAATTTCGGCGTCGGCGTCGCTCTGGGCGGCGGCTGACGAAACGGCTCCTGAGCAAAGGCGCCCGACGCCAAAGCCAGCACCGCCAAAAACGTTATCGCAAGACTTTTCGCATTAATCTGCAAAGCTTTCACTGGAATTTCTCCTTTTATTTGTCCGAGATTTATTATTTGATAACAAGCAAAGAGGTCTTTTGGAAAAGATTATCTGACCACCCACAAGCGGGCATATTCTATCGTAACCGTTTTGTAAAACAATCGTCAACAGTTATTTTAATAGTTAAACAAAACGGAAATCTTCTTTTTCGTGCTTGCGAAAAATATTCCGTTTTTGTAGTATTTTCGTTTGCGGCAGCGAAATCTTTCGCTGCCTGGTCTATGCCGGTGTAGCTCAGTTGGTAGAGCAACGGTCTTGTAAACCGTAGGTCACCAGTTCAAATCTGGTCACCGGCTCCACAAAATCAGAAAGGCTTTCGTTATGTCGTGCCTTAATTGCTCCGCTCCGACTCGCCGAAAAAGCTACAAATATTGCTCCAATAAGTGTCAAACCGATTATCAATACAAAAAATTTATCGAGAAATGGAAAGCCGGTCTGATAGACGGAAATAAAGGCAAACAATTTCCGCAGATTTCAAACCACTTAAAACGTTTTCTTTCGGAAAAATTCGGAGAAAAATGTTGTCTCTGCAGCTGGAACAAACAACACCCGACAACTAAAAAAGTTCCGCTCGAAATCAATCACATAGACGGAAATTCATTTAATAATACTGAATCGAACCTGCAATTAATTTGTCCGAATTGTCATTCCTTAACCGAAAACTTCAGAAACCTGAATAAGGGTAACGGACGAATATCCAGACGAAAAAAATCCGGGCTTCAAGCTTAATTATCAGCTCAGCGGCTTTTAGTTTAGCGTGTTAACGGCGAGTCAGGAATTTTTTCCCGCGAAGCTTTTTTCGATACTTTGTCTGAGCCATTTTATTTCCGTTTTAACTGCGCGCCCCAAGCCGCCTAAAACCAGTTTGACGGGCGCGTTTTTGCTGAAGGCTGAGGCGATGGCGTAAAGCGTTCCGACGGATACGCTCGGTTCATTGACGATGGCTAAAACGGGTTCCCATCTTTCGGGGCGGAATTTTGCTTTGAAAGCGTCCAAGCCGTTGAAGTTGTAAAAGCGTTCGCCGTGTTTTCGTATCCAGGCGAGCAGAAAGCGTAGCCAGAGCGGATTTTGAAATGGCTCGACCGGCGCTCTGGTCGAGAGCGGCGCAAGTCCGAGCGTGGCGTAACCGTAGCCTTCGGCGGCGAGCGCCGTCATTCCCGCATCAATCATCAATTCGACCGTGCCGTTCGGCGCGTTCGGTTGGTGAATAAATTGCTCAAACAACCAGCCGTTACGTTTCGCGACCGGCGACAGCAGCACGAATCCGACCGTCTCGCCGTCGCGTTCGGCGACAAAAACGCGGCGGTCAAACAATCGCGCCAGAGTGTTCGGCTCGACCAGAAAGTGCAGCGGCGGCAAGCCTTTCGCCTCTAGCCATTCGCGCAGACATTCGAGCAGAACGGGATTGTTCCAAGCCTTCTCGGTCGACCATTCCGTGACGGCGACGCGCTTGTTCCGCGCGCGATTCAGCTGCGCGCGCAGGGATTTGTGTCCGGCAATTAAGCCAGCCCATTTTTCAGGCTCCCAGACAGGCTGCGCGCCCAGCAGAACTTTTGAGTGCGTCGTCGAATCTATATAAACCGATTCGAGTCGTGCTTCGGCGCAAAAGTAACAGACGCGTTTGCCCGCCCGCGCGGCATCTCGCTCAAATTCTCCGGCAACTTCCGCCAGACGCTCTTTGGCGCAGACCGGCGCGCCGGCGACCACGCGCACGCCGCCGGACGAGACGAAGCCGACGACCGCGTCGCCCGCTGACGAAAACCAATGACTGATGCCCGGATTGATAATTTGATATGAAGTCGAATTCCAGCCGTGCGCTAAGACGAGCCGCCGCACGCGGGCGACCGATGAAGATTCCTGCGGCGTGCGGTCTTCGGATTGTGTTTTTTGATTATTCACGGCTTTCAAGCTGGAAATTTTATTTTACGCCATTAAAACAATGAGGCAAAGATTCGTCTTGAGCGGCTGTGCCGATGCGGATAAAAATCAACAGGGCGTTTTTAAATTGAGCGCCCGAGCGTAAAGTCTGACGAAAATCACTTAACATTCGTCCTTTTCTGGCATATAATTTTTTATCTGCCTGAAAAAGAGATTCCGAAAATACTTTTTGTTTTTTTATCCCCACGAAATCGCCCGCATCTCTTTTCCGCTGCATAACCGGCAAGTCGCAAGCGACGGCGGGCGTCCGCGTCCGGGCAGACTTCCCTTTTTAAATATCAATATGAATTAATCGGTTATTAACTTTTTGAGGAGCGAGCCGGTTTTGCCTGCGCCGTAAAGCGAAAGAAACGAAAAATGAAACAAACACAATCTGACGATAAATATCTGAAACTAAAAATTTTATTTAATCAGAAATCAGCTTTATTCGCTCTGCTTTGCGGCGTTTTTATGACGGCGTTCATTTCAAACGCGATGGCGCAGGCGGCGGGCGAATTGGATACTTCTTTCGCGCCGGCGCTCGCCGATTATGAAGTCGACTCGTCGATAACCAATGATTTCGCCGTCCAGCCGGACGGAAAAATTCTGGTCGGCGGGCTGTTCGGCGTCCTTGGCGACAAGAATCGGACGGGTCTCGCCCGCCTCAACCCGGACGGCACAGTCGATAACGCCTTCAAACCCTTCATAGAAGGAGCCGTCTTCGCCGTGCTCGTCCAGCCGGACGGCAAAATTTTAATCGGCGGCAGTTTTTTTCGCGTCAACGGCGTGAACCGTGTGGGCTTGGCGCGCTTGAATGCTGACGGCTCGCTCGATGCGAGCTTCGTCCCGGTATTTTCTTCATTCGCAAACCAGGGCGTCAGGGCGATGGCGCTGCAGCCCGACGGCAAAATTCTGTTTGATAGCTTTAGCGTCTTTTTGCCCTTCGGCAATCAAACGGTTATTCGGAGGCTGAACGCGGACGGCTCAAGCGACGGCTCTTTCAGCGCGGATTTTACGACGTCGGGATTTACGGCTTCAATCAAAACAATAGCGGTTCAAGCGGACGGCAAAATTCTCGCCGGCGGCGTTTTCCGCGCCGTTAACGGCGTTCAGCGTAATAACTTCGCGCGGCTCAATGCCGACGGCTCGCTCGACGGCTCTTTTACTACTTTGGCTGAACAATCTTCCGTTCCGCTTGTCATTGTGCCGCAGCCGGACGGAAAAATTTTAGTCGGCGGCACTTTCTCGGTTTTTAACGGAGCGAATCGCCCCGGCATCACGCGGCTGAACGCGGACGGCACGAACGATGCCGGTTTCGGCGGGGGCACTTTCGGCGGGGGCGGCGAGGTTTCCGACATCTTTTTACAGCCGGACGGAAAAATTTTGCTTGCCGGAGGCGTGGCAAACGGCATCGTTCGGCTCAATGCGGACGGCTCGCCGGACGCGGGATTCAGCGCGGCGGCAAATCCTCTGGGGCAGAATGCAAAGGTTATAACCGTCAGACCCGACGGTCGCATTCTGACCGGGAGTATAACGATAGTCAGCAGTCCG
>DASVWG010000540.1:0-13198 GCA_036389695.1 Pyrinomonadaceae bacterium | reverse complement strand
CGCAAAGGACGCAAAGTTTTTCGCGCAAAGGGCGCAAAGAAAGAACAGAGTTAATCAGCCGCCCGGCAGAGAATTTTTATCCGCGTTTATCTGTGCTAATCTGTGGTTTCGAACAGATGAAAAAATATGTTATCAAACGCGATGAAGGCTCGCTGCCGGAAAAGCTCACGCGCTATCGCGAGGAGCTGAACGCCGAGCAGTTTCGCGTCGTCACCGCTAAACCGCACGCCGCGCTGGTCGTCGCGGGCGCGGGAACGGGCAAAACCCGCACGATAACTTATCGCGTCGCTTACCTGATTGAGCAGGGCGTTTCGCCGCAGAGAATTCTGCTGGCGACTTTTACGAATCGCGCGGCGCGGGAAATGCTGCGGCGCGTCGAAATGCTCACCGGCTCGCAAAACGTGCATCGCGTCTGGGGCGGCACGTTTCATCGCATTGCAAATCTTATTTTGCGCCGCCACGCCGTTTCCATCGGCTACGATTCGAATTACTCGATTCTCGATGCGGAAGACGCGAAGGATTTCGTCAACGTCTGCATCGACGAAGCCGGAATCGACACGAAGGCGAAGCGTTTTCCGAAAGCCGAAGTCATCCAGGACATCATTTCCTACGCCAACAACACCGATACGCCGATTGAAGACGTAATCATTCGCCGCTACCCGTATTTTGAAATGCTCGCGCAGCAAATCAAGCGCGTCGATTATATTTTTCAGGAACGCAAACGCGCGCGAAACGTAATGGATTACGACGATTTGCTCTTGAACTGGAAAAAATTATTGATTGAAAAACCCGAAATCGCGGACGTTTACGCCGAACAATTTCAGCACATTCTCGTCGATGAATATCAGGACACAAACAAGCTGCAAGCCGAGATTATCGACCTTTTGGCGGTCAAACATCGAAACGTGATGGTCGTCGGCGACGACGCGCAATCGATTTTCGCCTGGCGCGGCGCGGAATTTACGAACATATACGAATTTCCCGACCGTTATCCCGAAGCCGTAACTTATAAACTGGAAACGAATTATCGAAGCACGCCGGAAATTCTCGGCTTGGCGAACACCTCGATTGCCTGCAATAAAAAACAGTTTCCGAAAATGCTGCAAGCGGTGAAAAAATCGAAGGATTTCAAGCCCGCGCTCATTCCGTGTTCCAATGTCGAACAGCAATCGGCGTTTATCGCTTCAAGAATTCTGGAATTGCGCGACGAAGGCACATCCTTAGAAGAAATCGCCGTGATGTATCGCTCGCATTATCATTCGCTGGAATTGCAATTGGAATTGACGCGTCGAAATATTCCCTACCGCGTCCAATCGGGCGTCAGATTTTTCGAGCAGGCGCACCTCAAAGACGTTGTTTCCTACCTCAGAATCATCGTCAACCCGCGCGACGAATTAGCCTGGAAGCGAATTTTAAAAATGATTCCGAGCGTCGGCAGCGCGACGGCAAATAAGATTTACGAAAGCTTGGCTTACGCGGAAAATCCTTTCGCGCTCATCAAGTCAGAACCGCCTGCGGTAGCGGGCGGTTTAACGCAGCCAGCTTTAAACTCGGGCGAAACAGAAGATTCAAGCATTGAAAGTCGAAACTTAAATTCAAACGTCTCAAAAGCCAAACTTAAACCGCCCGCTACCGCAGGCGGTTCTGACATCTCGTCGAAAATCCGCAGTAAAGCGGGCTGGCATAATTTTGTTAATCTTATCGAGATTCTCGTGCGCGACGAAAATCGCAACAATCCCGCCAAGCAAATCGAATTGATTTTGACCAACGGCTACGAGCAGCATTTGCAGGAAACTTTCGAGAACGCCGAGGCGCGGCTGGAAGATTTGCGGCAATTGGCGCTGTATGCGAGCCGTTACGATTCGACCGAAAGTTTTTTATCGGAACTGGCTTTGCTTTCGACCGAGCGTTTTAAAGAGCCGCAAAACGTTATCGGCGAAGACGTGATTCAGGGCGGCGAGGAAGACGAGCTTTTGACTTTGACCAGCGTGCATCAGGCGAAAGGCTTGGAATGGAAAGCGGTTTTTCTTATCTGGGCGGCGGAAGGCAAATTTCCCAGTCCGCGCAGCTTGAAAGAAATCGACAGCGAGGAAGAAGAGCGCCGTTTGTGGTATGTCGCGCTGACGCGGGCGCAGGACGAGCTTTACCTGACGTATCCTTTAATGATTGTCGATTACAACCGTCAAACCGTTTTGCAAAAGCCTTCGCGTTTTATCATGGAAGTCCCGCCCGCGCTGTTCGAGGTTTGGAGTCTCGAAGAAGAAGCGCCCGCCTTCGACGCGCCGCTCGCCGTCGAGGATGGCGGACGGGAATTTTTAAATTAGATTTTGTGCGATAAATATGTTGAAAAAATCATTGATGCTGACAATGCTGATGCTGCTCGGCTTGACCGTCAGCGCCTGCGCTCAGGCGCGGCAAACGAATGAAGCCTCGAAAATCTACGGCACGTGGACGGGCGAATCCATCTGCGCCAACAAGAAAAAGTTTCCCGCCTGCAAAGACGAACAGGTCGTCTACCATTTCTCAAAATCGACCGCCGACGCCGCAAAAATCCATCTCGCCGCCGAAAAAATCGTCAACGGCACAAACGAGCTGATGTATGAACAGGAATTCACCTTCGACGCCGCGCAAAACACCTTAACCGGCGAATTCACCGTCAACCGGTTTCACGGCGTCTGGGAATATAAAGTCGCGGGCGACACGATGGAAGGTACTCTGAAAATTCTTCCCGAAAAAACGCTCGCCCGACAAATCAAGGTCAAAAAGCAGCCATAAAAATTTACCCGCCGCCGACGCCCTAAGAAATAGGGAAAGCGAAAAAGAGCGTGGAAGAATCAGGCAAACTTTTTCACTCTTTCACTTTTTCGCTTTTTCATTTTATCAATCGCGGATGAAAAAATTGTCGATATGTTTGCTGAAGTTTGTCGCCGCCGGTACAAAAAACTATTGTAAATTTTTGTAAACAGGCGTATTTTTTATGTGTTACCTATAAACGTTTTTTCATTCTGAAAAAGCTCCCAAAACGGTCTTTTTTGTCAAAAATTATGGAGACTTTTGTCTCCAATGCTAAGGAGATTTAGAAATGATGAAGTTTTCCCTTTTGAAAATCAGGGGCATGGCAGCATTTGCCTTGCTTTTCGCGCTTTTGGTTACGGCTGCGCCGATTGCGCTGGCGCAGTATGACTGCGAGGTGCCGGTTCCGGCGGAAACGCGCACCGGCTCGATTGCGGCGGGCGACGCGACGCAGACCGGACGCGTTTTCCGCGACGGCATTCCGTCGAGCTGCACGGGCGGCGTGCCGACCTCCGCAGCGGTCGCCGGAAGTTACCGTTTCGACCAGTATACTTTTACCAATCCGACCGGACTGGACGCCTGCGTGAAAGTTTTTCTCGACGCGACGGGCTGCGGCGGAACCGCCAACAACTCGACGCAGATTAACGCTTATACGACCTTTGACCCGGCAAACGTGATGAGCGGGCTGGTCGGCAAGCCCGGATTCAGCACGATCGGCACCGGCGCGCTCGGCTTTCCGGTGGCGGCGGGCGCTTCGTTTGTCGTGACGGTTCACGAAGTCGTCGCGGGCGGCGGCTGCACAAACTACACGATTCGCGTGACGTATAACACGGTTTGCCGTCAGGCGGGCTTTGACCGCGACGGCACTATTACCCCCTCGCGCGCCGATTTGACCGTCTGGCGTCCGTCAAACGGCACCTGGAACACGTTCAGCCAGAACAGCGGATTTAGTTTTATTCAATTCGGCAGCACCAACGACATCATCGCGGCGGGCGATTATAAAGGCAACAACGCGACCGATTACGGCGTTTTCCGTCCGAGCAATAACACCTGGTATGTGGGCAGAAATAATTCAGCGCCGAGCGTGGATTTTGACACGATTCAATTCGGCGCGACCAACGACATTCCCGCGCCGGGCGATTACGACGGCGACGGCAAGCAGGACGTTGCCGTCTGGCGACCTTCAAACGGAACGTGGTATGCGCTGCGCAGCTCGACCGGCACTCTGCTCGTCCAGCAATGGGGACAAAACGGCGACACGCCCGTCTGGGGCGACTACGACGGCGATTTGATTTCCGATTTCGGGCTTGTTCGCAACAGCGGCGCGAACCGGCTCTGGCTGGTTCTGCAAAGCAACTTCAATTACGGCTTTGTTCTCGGCTGCCCGACGACCGTGCCGATTTGTTCGAACGGCGTGCAGTGGGGCTTGACGACCGACCGCGTCGTGCCGGGCGATTATGACGGCGACGCGCGCACGGACGTGGCGGTCTGGCGTCCGACCGACGGCAACTGGTACTGGATTAGAAGCTCCAGCAAAACCGTCGGAAATACGCCGGGCGCGACGAGTTCCGTTACCCAATGGGGCGCGCTTAACGACATTCCGCAGCCGGCTGATTATGACGGCGATAAGATAATGGACTTTGCCGTTTTCCGCCAGAATGCCGACCCGACGCAGAATTACTGGTATATTCGCAACAGCAACGGCGGCACTTTAACCGCATACGAATGGGGACAGCAAGGCGACCAGCCCGCGACTTCGCCGTATCGCATCCCGTAACTTTTAGCTTTGACAGGCTAAATCCGGGCGAAAGGCTTGAGGAAAATTCCTCAAGCCTTTTTTCTTTTTCGCCCGCTGCAACCAAATCCAAATCTCGCCGCATCTTTTACCGCATAGCAGACAAGAGCTTTTCCCCGGGCGCAAATTTGAAATCTGAAAAGGAAAATTGATTTATGAAAAAGAACGGTTTCCTCGATTCGATAACCATCGCATCGCCCTGCGCGCAGGATTGGGACGCGATGAGCGGAAATGAAAAAGTGCGTTTTTGCAGTCATTGCGCGCTCGAAGTCAACAATCTTTCGGCGCTCAGGCGCAAGGAAGCGATGCGCCTGGTGCGCCAGTCCGAAGGCAGAATCTGCGTCCGCTATGTTAAAAATCCCGAAACAAACGCGCCCGTTTTTGCCGAAAAGCTTTATCAAATAACGCGCCGCGCCGGAATCGCGGCGGGCGTTTTGGGCGCGTCGCTGACGCTTTCGACGCTCGCTTACGCGCAGGGCGAAATAGTCAGTCCTCTGCCGAAAACGCCAACTGAAACTTCCGTTGAAAACCAGACCGACAAAGACAAAAGCGAAAGCGTCAAGGGAAAGCTGACAGGAAAAATCACCGACGAAACTGGCGCGTTGATTACCGGCGCGATAGTCTTTTTATCAAACGAAAAAACGAATGAAACCCGGAACGTTAGTGTCGATAAAGACGGTCTTTACGAATTTGAAAACATAGTTCCGGGAACCTATAAACTTAAAGCCAACGCCGGAGACGTCTTTACCGAAGTAGAAATGAGCGGCATCGAGATAATCGGAAATTCGTCGCTGACGCAGGATATTTCCCTCAATACGGTCACGCCGGTCGTCGTCGAAGTGCCCGCTAATTCCGACGTCCAAACGATGGTCATGGGCGGGGCTTCTTTTATGGAATACGAGCACCCGCTTTTAAGCGCCGTCTCAAGCGAAGATTTCGACGAGGTCAAAGACCTTATCGCCAAAGGCGCAAACGTCAACGCGAAAGACAAAAATTACGGCGATTCGACCGCGCTGCACGCCGCCGTCGAAACCGGCAACGCGGAAATCGTCAAATACCTGCTGGATATGGGCGCGAAAATCAATGCCCGCGATAAAAAGCGCCGCACGCCTCTGATGTCGATTGACGACGACGCAACGCCCGAGCTGGTGCGAATGCTGCTCGACCACGGCGCGAAGGTCAACGCTTTCGACGCGGAAGGAGACACGGCTCTGAAGTTCGCCGCCGAACTCGAAAACTCCGAAGTTCTGCGCGTTTTGCTCGATGCCGGCGCGCGCGTCAACGCGCAAAATAAAGAAGGCACGACCGCGCTGATGATTGCGGCGAATAACGATTGTTATGACAACGTCAAAGCTCTGCTCGAAGCCGGAGCCGACGTTTCCCTGCGCGACAAGGACGGCGACACCGCGCTGGATTTGAGCACCGACGAAAAAATTCGCGACTTGCTGAAATCCTACAACGCGAAAGAAACTGAGAAGTGAGAACTGATAGTTGATAATTGAGAATTAAAAGCTGATAACTGAAGGGCTGATAGCTGTTTTCAACTATCAGTTATCAACTATCAGTTATCAGTTATCAGTTCGGCAGTTATCAGTTCGGCAGTTAATTTCCCCGAAATCAAAACCAGCGGAATGCCGCCGCCCGGATGCGTCGCGCCGCCGACGAAATAGAGATTTTCAATGTTTCTGGCTTTGTTCGGCGGGCGCAGAAAGGCGCTGAAAATCCCGTTTGACGAGACGCCGTAAATCGAGCCGCGATTGGCGCGATATTTTTTTTCAAAATCGTCGGGCGTGATGATTTGCTCGAAATCAAGCGAATTTTCCAAGCCGTTCAAACCGAAATTTTCCAGTTTTCCGATTATCAAATCGCGGTAATCGCGCTTTTCTTTTTCCCAGGCGGTTTGCGGGCTCGTGTAAGGCGCGTTGACTAAAACAAACAGATTTTCGCAGGCGTCGGGCGCTTGCGTTTCATCGGTTCGCGTCGCGGCGCAGACGTAAATTGTCGGATTCGGCGCGGGGCGTAAATCTTTGAAAATCGCTTTGAATTCCGCGAAATAATCGTCCGAGAAAAAAATGTTGTGATGCGCCAGCGCGGGAAAGCGTTTTTTCGCGCCGAGCAGCAAAACGAAACCGCTCGATGAGGGTTCGAGATTTTCGATTTTCGCGCTTTTCGCTTCCAGCAGATTCCGGTAAGTCTCGACCGCGTCGGAATTGGCGATGACGAAATCGCTTTTCAGCTCGTCGCCGTTTTTAAGCCGCACGCCAACGGCTTTTTTATCCCGGACGAGAATTTTTTCGACCTCGCAACCGGTTCTTATTTCAACGTTTAACTCATCCGCGAGCCGCGCCAGCGCCTTCGGGATTTCGTACATTCCGCCTTTCACATACCACGCTCCCAGACCGAATTCGACATACGGAATCAGCGCGAAGGTCGCCGGAGTTTGGAACGGCGACGAGCCGTTATACGTGGCGAAACGATTGAAAAGCTGGCGCAGCTTCGGCGAGCGGAAATAGTTACGGACGTGCGCGTCGAGCGTTCGCAGCGTGGAAATCGCGAGCAAATCTCTGAAATATTTCGGGCGCAGCAGCTTCGGCAAATCGTTTAAGCTGTGGGCGAGAAAAGTCTTTTCGGAAACTTCGTATTTACGGCGCGCGTCGGCTAAAAATTTGCGGAAATTTTTCGCGTCCGCCGGCTCTAGTTTTTCGATTTCATTTTCGGTTTTTTCGAGATTCCGGGAAGCGTCAAAGCGCGTGCCGTCCGTCCAGAAATAGCGGCAAATCGGTTCGAGCGGAACAATCTCAAGATAATCTTCGACCGATTTTCCGGCGAAAATAAAAAGCTCTTCCAGAACGTGGCGCATCGTCAGAAGGCTCGCGCCCGTGTCGAATTTATAACCGCCCGCTTCGACGATATTCACCTTGCCGCCGACGGTTTCGTTCTTCTCCAAAACCGTCACCGCAAAACCTTTTTTCGCCAGCCGCACGGCGGCGGCAAGCCCGCCCAAACCGGCGCCGATAATGATTGCGTTTTTGCTCATCCGAAAAATTTATAAGGGAAATCGCCGGAGATTAAACCTGTATCTCAATATTCATTGTATATTTTATCTTTAATTTTATTCTGTGGATTGGCATTTTTCGTGCTAAAATCCGTAGAAGATTTTGCCCGAAGCTTTCCTGAATCCGAAAAACGGCATCAAACAATTTGAAACTATGAAATTTTGTCCGACCTGCCAGACACGTTACGACGAAGAAATTTTGCGTTTCTGCACTAAAGATGGAACGCCGCTGGTTGATGAAGACCAGCCGAACTTTACGGCAATGCCGAGCGAAACCTCGATTGACGACGACGAGCTGGGCGAAGAAACCGTTATTCGCCGCAACATACCCGCTGCGCCGCCCGCCGATGCCGAACGAACCGTGCAAGACCGCATCGTCGTGCCGACATCCGAGCCGGAGCGCCCGAAAACCGTGCCGCCTGCGACGCCGCCGCGGCGAAAATCGAATACGGCAATGGTCGTTTTATTGACGCTGCTCGGCACGCTCGCCGTTTTAGGTCTCGGCTTGGGCGGCTGGTATCTTCTGCAAAATCGCGACTCGTCGGACGCCAATCGCAACATCAATGTCAATACCAATCCTCCCAATCAAAATACGAATCTGAACGCGAATATTCTGCCGGCAAATTTTGACTTTAATATCAATACGAACACGAACGTCAACACAAACGTCAACGTCAATGCCAACGCGAATCTGAAAACGCCGACGCCGACCAAAACACCGACGCCGACGCCGACCAAAACGCCGACGCCCGACGCCAACGCCAACGTCAATATCAACGCCAACGCCGTAAACACCCGCCCGACGCTCAGCCCGACGCCGACGCCGACGCCGCGCGTCACGCCGTCGCCGACCGCCCCGGCAAACGTCAATGTCGGAATGCTGAACAGCCGCGCCGTCAGCCTGCCGAAACCGGCGTATCCGGCAACGGCGCGCGCGGCAAACGCTTCCGGCAGAGTGACCGTGCAGGTGATGCTTGACGAGGAAGGCAACGTGTTGTCGGCAAAAGCCGTCAACGGGCATATGCTTTTGCGCAACCCGGCAGAAGCCGCCGCCCGCCAGTCAAAATTCAATCCCGTCCGCGTCAATGGTCAAGCCGTCCGCGCGAGCGGCACGATTCTCTATAATTTTATTAATCAATAGCAAAAACAGAAGACGGAAGTCAGAAGCCAGAAGACGGAAGAAGTTTGAAATTCAGTATTGTATTTTCTAATTTCAAGCTGCTTTCTGCCTACTGATTTCCGTCTTCTGTCTTCCGTCTTCTGCCTACTGATTTTCCGCCGTCTCGACCGCGCGGCGCGGGTCAATCACGCCCCAGCCCTGGCGGTCGACTTCGTAATGCGGCAGGCGCTCGGCGGTCGAAATCAAGATTCTTTTTATTTGCTGCGGCGTCAGGTTCGAATTCGCCTGGAGCATCTGCGCGACGACCGATGAGACAATCGGCGCGGCAAACGACGTTCCGTCCACGTATTTGTAATCGCGCGTGATGACGTTTTCGCGACGGATTTTGAGCGTGATAATCTGGCGAATCATATACGCCGGACGGTCGAGCGCGGCGTCCAGCTCGGCGTCGATGCCGGGATTATTCCCGATAATTTCGTGCAGCTCTTCGTCTTTGGCTTTGTCCAGCTCGTCGAGCAGCGCGGCTTGCTGCGCGGTCGGCGTGTTCGGCAGAATCGGCGCGGGAATCCAGATTGAAGGCGCGATGATTTCCGGTTTCTGCAAGCCGTCAACCGTCGGTCCGTAGCTTGAACGATACATTCCGCGCCTCGAACGCTTGATTGAATTATTATCGTCCAGACCGCCGACGGCGATGCACGACGGCGCGCTCGCGGGCGGGAAAACCGGATGATTCGCGAGATGTCCGGCATTGCCGACGGCGCAGATAACCGTGATGCCTTCGCGCACACATTCTTCGACCGTCTGCGAAAGCGAGTCGTGCAGATAACTCGCCTCGAAATCGCCGCCCGCCGAAATGTTTATCACGCGAATGCCGTATTTTTCGCGATTCGATAAAACCCATTCCAAGCCGTCCAGAATATTCTGTTCGGTAATGCGCCCGGTGCGCGCCAGCTTGACCAGCACGACGTTCGCTTCCGGCGCGATGCCGCGATAAAAACCGTTTGAAAGGCTGCCGTTTCCCGCCGCGACGACCGAAGTCATCATCCCGTGCCAGCTGGCGACGTCGGCTTGAAACAGGGACGCGTCGCCGTCGCCGGTCGCCGACAGATTGCGATAAGCCAGAATCCGGTTGCTCGGCGCGGTCAAATCGACGTGCGGGAAAAATCCCGAATCCAGAAACGCGATGGTTATTCCCTTGCCCGTATACCTCTCGTCGGCGTCGAGGCGAAGCGGCGTCGAAAGCACGTGCGAGCCGTCCTTCTGCATCGCCGCGTCCTTGATAATCTGCTCTTTGGCGCGTTCAAACAGGCGGACGCAGCGCGCGCAGACAGCTTGAAATTCTTCGGTGTCGGGCGCGTTGGCGCGAATCAGATTTTGCAAATCTTCTTCCAGAACCATCAGCGGCACGTATTCGTCACGCGCCTCGCGCGAGCAAACCGGGCAGGCGCTCGCGCCCGACGCAATATCCGCACTGGTTGTCGGTCGTGAAAATTGTAGAGATTCCTGCGGAGTCATCGTTGAGCTTTAAGTTTTTCATAAACAAAAGTTAAAATCAATGAATAGTTGATAACTGATAACTGATAACTGATAGTGTAGGAAAAATAAACTATCAGTTATCAGTTATCAGTTATCAACTAACAAAGTTTATGGCTCGAAAAAAAATCGGCTTGGCTTTATCCGGCGGCGCGGCGCGCGGTTATGCGCATCTCGGCGTTTTAAAAGTTTTAGCCGAGCATCATATTCCGATTGACTGCATTGCCGGAACTTCCGCCGGTTCTTTTGCGGGCGCGGCTTTCGCTTGCGGGATGAGCATCGACGAAATCATCGCCTTCGCCAAAAAAATCAGTTGGTTTAATATGACCGGCTTTTCCTATTCGCCCAAGGGAATTCTGTCGAACGCGCCGATGGGCAATTTTATCAAGCGGAATTTTCCATACAAAACTTTTGAAGAACTGCCGATTCGCTTCGCGGCGGTCGCCTGCGATTTGGAAACCGGCGACGAAGTCATTTTAACGGAAGGCGATTTGCCCTTCGCCGTCCGCGCTAGCTGCGCGATTCCCGGCGTTTTCGTCCCGCTCGAAGACGCCGACAGCCGAAAGCTCATCGACGGCGGCGTGGTCGCGCCCGTGCCGACCCAGGCAGTCAGAAAATTAGGCGCGGAAATCGTCATCGCCGTCGATGTAATTTCTTCCGGCGCAACATATTGGGGAAATCCGTCCACGCTGCTCGGCGTCTTTTTCCAATCGGCGCTGATGCTTCTCAAAAGCGCTTCCCAGGCGCACCATTACCGCGCCGACGTCGTGATTGTCCCGAAAATCGCGCATCTCAGACCGGACGAAATCGGCAAAATGGACGAGTTTATCAAGGCGGGCGAAGAAGCCGCGCTGGAAAAGATTGATGAAATTAAAAAGCTGATTGCTGAAAATCAGGCGTGATTTATTTTGTTTTCGGCAAATCTTTCTCGCCGAAGCTTAAATCTTTTTCCGTTCCGTAAACGCCCGATTTCCCGTCTTCAAATTCTTTCTGGAAAGTAAAACTGAAAACAATCCGGTTGCCGTTTTTCAAAATCTCAAGCGGAACGGGAAACAAAACGGAAGTTTGCGGCAGCAAAATCGCGCTTGAGCCGAAATCGAAACCGAACGGAATCCATTTGTCCTGCTTATCTTTCAAACCGTGCCAGACGCTGATTTCGCTGTCATCGCACAAACCGAAAATTTTCGCGCCGTTTGAAAACTCAAAAAAACATTTTCCGTTTGGCAGATACATACTCTGCGTCGGAATTTTAACCGGCAAAGGCGAATCGTTATGCAGGCGAAGCCAGACGGCATTGGCGTCCCGACGCGCTTTTTTCGTCAGGCTTTCTTTCGGCGTGCTCGATTCCACCATTCTTTTCTCGCCCGCATCCTGCATTTCGCCGTAATGCTCGAAGGCGAGGTAAATTTGTTTTTTATATTTTTCCGTCTCAATCGCGGCTTCGCTGTCGCGGCGCGCTTTGGCTTCGTTTAAGACCGCCAGTCTTTTTTCCTTTTCTTCATATAATTTAATTTCCAGCTCGCCCGGTTGATACGACGGAATCAACTGCCAGATTTTACTGCCGGTCTCGACGTCAAAAAGAAACAAATTTTGATTTCTGCCGCCGACGACGAAAGTCTTGCCGTCAGGACTAAAAGCGATGGCGTCGTCGCCCGAAAAACCGATGTCGAATTCACGAACCGGCTTTGATTTATCAAAAGTCCAAAGCAAAATGTCGCCGACCACATCGGAAGTCGCAAAATATTTCCCGTTCAGACTCAGCGAAAAAGTTTCGATAGAGCCTGTTTCTTCGTCGTCGAATTTGAAAATTTCGCGTCCCGTCCCGGCGTCGAAAAGCCTGATTTGTTCTTCGTCCCGCTTCTCGCAATACGCGAGAATTTTTTTATCGTCGCGGCTGAAAACGGCGTCAGAGACATCGGCGCAAAGTTTGATTTTTTTGATTTGCCTTCCGTCGCCGACGTTCCAGATTCTGACCGAATCGTCCGCGTGAACGGAAATTATTCGCTGCCCGTCGCCGCTAAAATTTACCGCCGAAACCGGAACGGCATCGTAACCGATAGTCAATTGACCGCTTCTCGATTCATAGTTCTCGGCGGTTTTATAGCTGCGCGCAAGCCGGAAAGTTTTCGCGTCCCAGAGCCGGAATGCGGCTCTATCGCTGCTCGTCAGAAAATATTTTCCGTCCGCGCTGAACGAGACTTTTTCGACGCCGAAAATATCTTCGTCGGCTTTCACGTTTTGCAAAAACTTTTCCTGCTGCCAGTTCCAGACTTTTATCGTTTCGTTATAGCCGCTCGAAAGCAAAATTTTTCCGTCCGGACTGAAAGCGATTGAATTTACGGGTCTCGCGTGACCGGTTAGTTTTTTAACTAAAGCCCGATTTTCAGCGTCAAAAATATAAATAATTTTATCGCTTCCGCCGACGGCGAAAAACTTTCCGTCAGGCGTAAAGGCGATGACGCCGACCACGCTCGGATGCCCGTCGAGCCAGAAGAATTTTCCGGTTTTGATGTTCGTGATTTTAATCGCGGCGTCGCCCCAGCTTCCGGCTTCGGCAATCATTTCGCCGTTATTGCTGATGTCGAAAATGGAATTTCTGCCGAAGCCGGAAATTTTCCGCGTCTCGCCGCCTGCGGCGTCTTTGAAGGTGATTTCACTGTAATCTTTGGTATAAGAAACTTCTTTTTTATTTGCCGCAATCAATTTTACGCCGGGCTTTGTTTCGTCGAGCGAAACGATTTTGCCGGTTTTCGCGTTCCAGGTTTGATAAGTTCCGTTCGTGCTTTTCGTGACCAGAAATTTTTCGTCCGCGCTCCAGTAAAATTCTTTCAGGTTGGAGCTTTCGTTGCCCTTTCTGATAAAACCCGTTTTGGTCTTCCAGAGAAGTCGCCCGTCTCCGACG
>DASVWG010000539.1:0-2723 GCA_036389695.1 Pyrinomonadaceae bacterium | reverse complement strand
CTCGCTCGCCTTCTGGCGCGAAATCGCCGCCGAATGCGCACGGTCGCAAGCCAAAAAAGTTTTGATTGAAGAAGACATCAAAGAATCCGTCTCGATGCTGGAAATGTATCAAATCGCCGCCGAAATCCCGCAGATGGGCTTTATTAACGTCTCCATCGCCTTCGTCGACCGCTTCCTCGAACAGCAGCATTTAAACGAATTCGGCGAGCTCGTCGCCACCAATCGCGGCTTACGCGGAAAAGTTTTCAACGACGTGAAAGAAGCCGAAAAATGGCTTGCGGAAAACTAATTATGAAGAAGGAATATGATTTTTCAAAAGGCGTACGCGGCAAATTTTACAACGCGGATGCTGAATTTAATTTACCGATTTATCTTGAGCCTGAAATAGCGGAGTTTGTGCAAAAACTGGCGGCAGAAAAAAAAGTTGACCAAAGCCAAATCGTCAATATGCTCTTGAGAAAGGATAAAGAGATTATTGAATTATAAAGATGAAAGTTGACGGATTTAAACCAATACTGCATATAGTTCCCGGAAAGAAATCTATAATGCAAACAATTTTGCCGGATGATGGAAAAAGACCTTCGGCATCCGAGCATATTTATCTGCCGCGGAGTTTTACATCACGACAAGAAAACTTTTATCAAAATCTCATCAGATTATACCAATTGACAGGCTCTAAGAATTTGCCTGTTTATATTACCGACGATGACGGTAACAATTGGAGGCTTGACAGAGGTTGTATCGCGATGGCGGTTCACGACGGTTTTTTAGATGAATTAAAAGACGATTCTCAGGGCGTTTTAAGTAAAGTCACTTTACGCTGGGTTAGAAACAAACAATAATATTTCCTCAAGCCTTTAATCCAAACTCACCAGCGTCAGCGACGACGTGCCGCCGATGCCGTTCAGCGCGTCTTTTAAAAGCGGAATCATTTTTTCCGAATCCAGATAATCTTTGCCGAGCATTTTCCGGAAACGCTTTTCCTTGCGCTCGCCCGTCAATTCTTTGAGCATCGCGCGGCAGAAAGCCGTTACCAGTTCGGGCGCGAATTGTTTGCCGGAGTTGCGCCATAAATCTTCGATGACTTCTTCCCCGCTGCGGCGTCGTTTATACGGACGGTCGGTCGTCATCGCGTCGAAAGAATCGGCTAAGTTTACAATTTTGGCGATATACGGAATCTCGCGGTCGTATAAACCGTCCGGGTAGCCGCGCCCGTCAAGGCGTTCGTGATGATATTTCGCCGCCAGCGGAACGTCGGCGAACGGGTGATGAATCGGCAGCAGAATCTCGTAACCGACCGCCGGATGTTTCGAGAGTTCAGCGGATTCTTTGGCGTTGATGCGATACGGCGCGTTGATAATCGTGCGGTCGACGGCGAGCTTTCCGACGTCGTGCAGATAACCGGCGACCGCGACGCCTTCGATTTGTTTTTCGTCCCAATCGAGTTCCTGCGCGATGATTTCGGAATATCGCCCGACGCGCTCCGAGTGACCTTCGGTGTATTTGTCCTTGCAGTCAATCGCGGCGGCAAACGCTTTGACGGTGTCTTTATAAGTCAGCCGCAAATCGTCGTAAAGCTGCCGGTTTTCGCCCGCTTTGCGTTCCAGCTCAGCCATCAGGTTGCGCTGCTGGATGCCGACGCCGATGTGCCGCGCCATCGCGCAGACGACTTCGCGGTCAACATCCGTAAACGATTCGCCCGTCGCTTTTTCGCCCAAAAGAACTATTCCGACCAGCTCGTCGCGGACGATTAAAGGAATCACTAATTCGATTCGCTTGCGGTCGAGAATATCCTGATTTTCCTGAAAAAACGAAAGAAATTTCGCCTGGCTGATTTCGATTTCCGACATTCCGGCGCGTAAGAATTCGCGCTCGTCTTCAAATTCCAGCGGAACGCTCAAAGGAAAATCGTCTCCCAGATTTCGCACGGCTAAAAAATTCAGCTCGCGCCCGTAGCGCGAATAACGCGCCACGCCGCCGCGCATAATCGCCAGGCTTCCCAGCAGCAAATGCAGCGACGTGCGAATCATCTCCTGAAAATTCCGCCCGTGCGCGACTTCCTGCCCGATGTCCGCCAGCGCGCCGAAGGTGTGAACGAATTTGTATGGATTTTCTGACATAATTGATAACTGATAACTGATAACTGATAGTTTTGTTTTTCACTATCAGTTATCAGTTATCAGTTCTCCACTATTACGTGTCTGGTCAAACCCAGCACTTCAAAAAGCTGAATCGTATCCGCGTTGACTTCCGAAAAAACGACGCTCGCGCCTTTGTTCGAAGCCGCGTCAATCACGCCGAGCAGAATCGAAACGCCGATGCTGTTGACGATTTCCGTGTCCTTGAAATTGACGACCAGCTTCGTGCATCCGGCGTCGAGCCGGTGACGGCATTCGCGCTCGATTTTCTCGCCGCTCAGCTTGTTCAGATAGTCGCTGGCATAAACAATTGCCGTTTCGCCTTCGGTTTGCACCGACACCGGCACGGTTGCTTCAAATTCTCGCATAGCCTTTAATTGTTTTTCCTTTGTTTTTAAAGATTTGGAAGCGCTTTTACAGAAATTCTTCTGCAATGAAACTAAATTTCAACGCTTCTGTCAACAAAAAAATCTCCAGCCACGAACAAACACGAAAGAACACGAACAAAAAACCAAGAGAATTAGCCACCGAGGACACAGAGAACGCAGAGAGAATGAAACCACAATATTTACACAGATTAATGCA
>DASVWG010000538.1:0-2637 GCA_036389695.1 Pyrinomonadaceae bacterium | reverse complement strand
GGTGAGCGTCCCGCTCGCCCTTTTCCGTCAAATTAAATTAATCTTTGTAAAACTGAGTGCGAGACGCACTCAGGACAGCCAGCAAGATGCTGGCGCTACTACGCTCCGCGAATTTTCAAACAGCTTTCAAACTCTCGCCATTCAGATAAAAATTTTCGTCAGGCGCACGCCGAGCTGACCTTCGATTTCTACCAGCTCGCCCGTCGCCAACGGCTGGTCGCTCGTGTCCGTCACGATTCGCACCGGGTCGGTCGGTCGCGAGCCGAGCGAGATGATTTGTCCCGCGTGCAGATTTTGCACTTCGCGCAGGCTGATTTTGCCCGCGCCGAGCTCGACGCGCAAAGTCACCAGTACATTTTCCAGCGCCGCCGGATTTTCGTCCGCGTTTTCGCCCGCAAACTGCTCGGCGGCGTCCGGCGTCGGCTCGCCCGTTTCGGTTTCAGCCAGGTTATTTTCCGTCTCGTTCATTTGCATTCCAATTGCCGCCGGCATCGCGCTGCGCTCTTCGCCGACCGAAATTTCCTCGATTTTTAATTTTAAATGCGTCTCGCTCTCGACCACGTTTCCGGTTAAGCGAAAATTTCTGCCGCTGCCGAGATAAATTTGCAGATTGCCTTGAAAAGCGGCGGTTTGCCATTCGATTTCCGGCTCGTCGATGATGATTATGTCTTCGGGTTCGAGATAATTTAAATCCGCGCCGGCAAGACGCGTCGTGCCGATTAAAGCGTGCAGATTCAGTTTCGGCACGAATCTTTCCAGCTTCGGCAGAAGATTTTTGTTTGAAGCTTTTTCCGGCGCGTCGCCGCGCGTCGCCGCGCTCAAAGTCTTCAGAAACCTTTGCGAGGCGAAAAGGCTCAGAGCGCCGCTGAAGCTCCCGAAATTTAAGCTGACGACCACTTCCGCGCCGCGCTCGTTTGCCGTAAAAGGCGCGCTCGCCTCGGTCGCCACCGATTGCAGGCAGAATAAAGTCTGACCGAGCAGATTATTTACTTCGCCGAGAATGTTGATGCCGAGAAATTCGATAATCGCGCGCTCGATCGCCGACAGCTCGCGGATGGCGAAAACGGTCGTGCCGTCGTCAATCAAAACCGAATTGATAATCGAAGCCGCGAAATCGCCGTTAATCGCTATCAGCGCGCGCGAATTATCGGGCTGGCAGCCGAGCGTCAAAAAAACGTGCGGCGCTTTTGCCGCGTTGCCGACGGCGTCCGCCAGATTTACTTCCTCGATTGAAATCACGCCGCATTTGACGTCGTGCGGCTGGCGCAAAGTGTAATAAGCGATTGTTTCTTCGATTTTTTTCGCGGCTGACGCGGATAGATTGTCGGGCAGTTCGAGAAACGAATTGGAAAACTCCGCTTCGCGCCGCGAAACGTTCGGCAGCGCGGCAAACCACGCCGCGCGTTTCGGCTGGCTGACGCGCAAATCGATAAACGGCGCGGCTTCGACCGAAACGGCTGGCGCGCGTTCCGTTTCGACGGCGCTTTCCTTGCCGAAAATATCGACGGCAAACGGGTCGAGCGACAAATCGCCCGGCGCGCGGTTTTCTTCCGCTTCGCCTTCGGCTGCAATTGTTCTCTCCGAGGTTTTCATTCAAATTTCAGATTTTAAGAAGCTGTTTGAAAACTCGAAAAAACGTAACGCTGCCGTCCCGGCGGCTGTCGTGTGGGCGGCTCGCTCACACTTTCTCAAAATAACTGAGAGCAAGATGCTCTCAGGACAGCCGGCACGGATGCCGGCGCTACGCGCTTCGCGAGTTTTCAAACTGCTTCTTAGAATAACTTACCCGCCACTATTGGAAACTACCTGCAAACTCGTTTTAGCCTTGCGAAAAAGTTCCGATTTGGCTGATGGTGTAATCCTGCATCGTCAGCATTTCGTCGAGAATGTCGAGCATTCGCGCCGCTTTATCGAGCTCGCCCGTGGCGCGCGTGATTTGCGTGCGATCCAGTTCCATCGGCTCGGAAATCACTTCCAGAAAGCTTTCGCGGTCTTCGTCGCCGTCGTTATTACTGCCGCTTCCGCCGTTTGCCGATTCGTCGTGGCGCTCGCGCAGGAAACGCGCCAGCCGGCGCATTCTCTCGCGCTGTTTGTTCAGCATTTTGCGCATAATCGTGCGGCGCATCTGCGGCGACAGGTGACGCAGGAATTCGCTGTTTCCCGGCGGCGCGCTCAGAGCGCCGGTCATCGTCGGGCGCAAATCCAGACCTAATAAACGGTCGGTCGCCGAAGCGCCGCCGAGCGTCGTCAATTGCCGCGCGGCTTCGAGCTGCGTTTCGTCGCGCCCCGTGACGGCGTCGGGCAAAATTTTCTGTCCCGGCGGCAGATTCGGCGTATCGACGGGCGCTTGCGTCCCGGTCGGCTGACCGACGGGAAATTCCGTCTGATTGGTTTTAACGCTTGACTGCGACACGCGCGGCACGTCGCGGTCGTTAATCTGATTCTGCGTCAGATTATTAATCTCATTGCCGCTTCGATTTACGTTTTTAATATCAGCCATAAATTTTTTAGTACTGAGTACTGAGTGCTGAGTACTGAGTTTTTATTTTTTTACTCAGTACTCAGCACTCAGTACTCAGTACTTTTTTAAACTTCGCTCCGTTCTTCCGCCAGCGAATAAACCCATTGCAAAACGAC
>DASVWG010000537.1:0-4106 GCA_036389695.1 Pyrinomonadaceae bacterium | reverse complement strand
TCGGCTTTGCCATCGCCATCAAAATCTCCGGGAACAGGCAAGTCTCCGTTGGTTCCGAACTGTGCGGGACTGAAAGTATTATTCGATGAATTCAAACGATACCAACCGCCGTCAGATGGACGAAACACGCAAATGTCGGTTTTGCCGTCGCCGTCGAAATCAGCCGGGGCGATTAAATCTCCCGCCGCGCCGAACTGCACGGCAGACAGAGAATTGTTCGAGCTGTTGCTGATATACCAATAGCCGCTTGACGGGCGAAAAACGGAAAGGTCGGCTTTGCCGTCGCCGTCAAAATCGAATTGCGCGCCGCGCGTAGTCTCGACATTCTGCCGTTCAAACGCGCCGATATCGCTGCCGTCGCCGCCCGCCGCGTTCGGGATGGAAGGAAAATCGAACGGTCGAAACCGTCCGCGTTGGTCGGTGGTTACGCCGACAGTAGCCGCGCCTTTGTCAATAGCCGGGCTGTTAGATAAAAGAGCGTGGAATGCAGTCGAGCCGACGCTGCTGCGTAAATCGGGGTCAAGCAGCGGATTGACATTTAGTAAATTGCCCATTGTTTCGCCGCCTATCGTTGTTCCATTGGTGTTGCCGATTAAATTATAGCCCTGAGATAAAAGCCCGCCGGAAAAGTCCGGGAAAGAACCGGCAGAATTGTTGCTGATAATGGTGTTACGTGCGCGCGTTACGCTGGTCGCCGGACTAACGTTAAAATCGAAAACGATACCGCCGCCTGAAGCCGCCTGATTAAAAGCCACGGTGGCATTTGATAGATTTAAAACTCCGTTAGTACGTATTCCGCCGCCGCTGTTTGCCGCCGTGTTTTTGCTGATGGTCGAGTTTTTAATGAAAATTGTCGAGTTGATGTCTCTTATTCCGCCGCCGGAAGACCCTGTGGTATTGTTGTTCACCGTAGAATTCGTCAGCGTCAATGTCGCGTTCTGGTAATTCCCGATTCCGCCGCCGCCGTTACCCAAATCAAAAGGCGCGCTGTTGTCACTCACGGTTGAATTTACCAGCGTCAAATTTCCGACATTAATATTATATATACCAATATTGACAATTCCGCCGGAACCGGAAATGGAAGTATTGTTGCGAATGACCGAATTTGTTATGGTTATCGTCCCGTGCGCATTCGATAACCCGCCGCCGCTGGAACCAGACGCTGTAATATTGTCGCGAATGATTGAGTTGTTGATAAACAATGTACCGCGATTTTCAATGCCGCCGCCGCCGTAACTGCTATCGCCGCCGTTGGTAAAACAGCCGTTAAAGCTGCTCCCATCAGATGGTGACTTGCCATTAGCGATTGTGAGATTGTTAATGGTTGCCGTAACTCCCGAAAATACACGAAAAACGCGGCTTTGATTATTGCCTGAAATTGTCAGCCGGTTTGCCTGCGTCCCGTTAATTATCAGGTTTCCGCTGTTACAAACGGGCAATTGCCCGTTAATAAGCGTGATAACTTGCGAAGCGCCGAACAAATTCGCGTCAAATTCAATAGTGTCGTCGCTTTCGGAGGCGTTTGCCGCGTTAATCGCTTCACGCAGTGAACAGTCGGCATCACACGCGCCGTCAGCCGTATCGGCTGTTTTGGTCACCGTAAAAACCATCGGCAGCGGAACATCCAGAGAGCCGTCCGGGTTTAAGCGTGTTATTTTAAACCGCGGACGCCCGCCGACGGAAATAAAAGAACCGGAGACAAGAATTTTTCCGTCTGCTTGTAAGGCTAATTCCTGCATAAAACCGCCGAAGATGCGCGGGTCAATAAAACTCGGGTCAAGCGTTCCGTCCGCATTCAGGCGCGCCGCTTTCTCTCTGGTCTGTCCGCCGACTGAAATGAAACCTCCCGCCACCAGAATTCGCCCGTCCGGCTGTAAAGCAAATTCGACGATTGAAGAAGAACCACCGGAAGTGCCGTTATTTATGTTCGGATTTTGAAAGCTTGTATCGAGCGAGCCGTCTGAATTAAGCCGCGCCAGAGCCGTTCGCGTTTGACCGCCGACCGAAGTAAAGCCGCCGCCAATCAAAATCTTCCCGTCCGGCTGAACGGCGACCAGCGGGGCACTGTTTCCCGCGACGTTCGCATCTTGAAAACTTGTGTCGAGCGAGCCGTCCGTATTAAGTCGCGCTATCCCGGAACGCGTCTGACCGCCGACCATGTTGAAATAACCGCTGATGAGGATTTTTCCGTCAGGCTGCACGGCAATCGCAGAAACGGCAGGGCTTGCTCCGGGAACGGTGTTTTCTGTTATCGGGTCTTGAAAAGTCGAATCGAGACTGCCGTCCGGGTTAAGGCGCGCGATTCTATTGCGAGTTTGCCCGTTGACAGTTGTAAACGTGCCGGCAATCAGAATCTTTCCGTCGATTTGCGGAACAATTGCCCAAACTACATTGTTTACAATCGGATTGAAACCGGGATTAAGCGAGCCGTCAGCATTAAATTGCGCTAAATTATTACGCTCCTGCGCGCCGAAAACTCTAAAATCGCCGCCCGCCAGAATTTTGCCGTCCGGCTGGACTGCGATTGCGGAAACTCCGCCGCTCATATTGATGTTCTGAAAAGTGGTATCGAGCGTGCCGGTTCCGTTCAAACGAGCAAGACTATTGCGAGGCTGACCATTTATCTGGGTGAAACCGCCTCCAATTAAAATTTTGCCGTCGGGCTGGAGAGCGATTACGACAATGGGATTGTTAACATCAGGAGCTACAAAACCGTTTTGCTGAGCCTCGACTTTGCCGGTCAAATTCAATACGCCGAGACACACAACAAGTGTGTAAAATATAAAACTCTTTCTAATTATTTGCATATAAAAATATTGCCTTTATTTATTTCCAGGGCTTAATGATGTAATAAATCGAGGAAAATTTGTGATGTATATCATTTCTTTGAAGTTGTATACAGAAAGCCTCAAATTATTTATTAATTCCAACGCCGTTAATAATACCGTTAATTTTCAGTGCTACCAACAGCTTCATTCGACTGTCTCAATAGAAGTGTCTCAACGGTGGTTCGTTTTTTAATTATGTTAACGTTTCTTCGTCGGCGGCGTAATCAGCCGAGCCGCTTCAGATTGATTTTAAACTCGCTCGCCAGCGCTGATTTTGCCGCGTAAAAGCCGCACATTCCGTGAACGCCTCCGCCGGGCGGCGTCGAAGCGGAGCAGATGTAAAATCCTTTGACCGGCATCGAGTAAGGATTCCAGCGGGCGAGCGGGCGCGTGAAAAACTGGCTTAAGATGTTTGCGCCGCCGCTGATGTCGCCGCCGATGTAATTGGCGTTGTATTTTTCCAAATCGAAGGGCGACATAATGCTTTTCGCCAGGATGCAGTCGCGAAAACCGGGCGCGAAGCGCTCGATTTGATTTTCGATGCTTTCGGTCATATCAAACGCCGAATTGTTCGGAACGTGGGCATAAGCCCACAGCGTGTGCTTTCCGTCGGGCGCGCGCGTCGAATCGAAAAGGCTGGTTTGCGCGAGCAGGACAAACGGCTTTCCGGGCGCGTGACCGTCG
This sequence comes from Pyrinomonadaceae bacterium, assembly GCA_036389695.1. Classification (GTDB taxonomy): domain Bacteria; phylum Acidobacteriota; class Blastocatellia; order Pyrinomonadales; family Pyrinomonadaceae; genus JALZHR01. Next base: position 594 of record DASVWG010000537.1, on the reverse strand, counting down.
GCGTGGCGGCGCTCGGCGGCGGCGATTTCATCGAGCGTGCCGCCCAGATGAACCGTTCCCGCCAGAGCGCATTCTTTCGCCCGCCACGGAACCGGCTCGCTTAAAGCGAAATCCATTTTGAAGACGCCCGCGCCGTAGCGATAATTTTCCAGCCGTCGTCGGTACCGGGCGGGCAGCCGGTGACCGGCGATTTTCACGATTTGACGCGGAGACAAATCAAATAAAACCGCGCGCGACGGCGGCAGCTCGTCAACGTTTTCCACGCGGCGATTGATTTGAATCTCGCCGCCGAGCGAGAGAAAATAAGCGGCGAGCGCATCGGAAAGCTTCTGCGTCCCGCCGCGCGGGAAACCCCAGCCGACCGCGTGCGCCGTCAAGGTTAAAATAAAACCGACCGCTGCGCCCGGCACATCTTCGAGCGGAATCATCGAGTGCGCCGCGCAGCCCGCGAAAACGGCGCGGGCGCGCTCGCCGGTAAAATATTTTTCGGCAAAGCCGCGCGCCGAGCGCAGCGATTTTAAGCCGAAATTCGCCATTAAAAACGGGTGGGCGGGAAAGCTGCCGAGCGGCGCGAGAATATCCGGCGCGAGCGAG
>DASVWG010000536.1:0-4745 GCA_036389695.1 Pyrinomonadaceae bacterium | reverse complement strand
ATCGGGACATGCAGGACATCGAGTTTACAATTGAGCGCGGACGCCTCTGGATGCTCCAAACCCGCAACGGCAAACGCACCGGCGCGGCGGCGGTCAAAGTCGCGGTCGCGATGTTTAAAGAAGGCTTGATTGACCAGAAAACCGCGCTGGAAAGAGTCTCGCCCGAACAGCTCGACCAGCTTCTGCACCCGATGATTGACCCGAAAGCGAAAGTCACGGTTCTGGCAACCGGACTTCCCGCCAGCCCCGGCGCGGCGCAGGGCGTCGCCGTCTTTTCGCCCGACGAAGCCGAAGAAATGGCGAAACAAGGTCACAAAGTAATTTTAGTCCGCCGCGAAACCAGCCCCGACGATTTTCACGGAATGGTCGCCGCCGAAGCGATTTTAACGCAGCGCGGCGGAATGACCTGCGTGGCGGGCGAAACAAAAATTTTAACCGGTAGAGGCTTGCTGAAAGCCGAAGACGCTTTTGATTTAATTGAGCGGGGCGCGCGCCTGCAAATCCTGTCTTTCGATAGCGTCGCGCTGCGCCCTGTCTGGCGAGATATTATCGCGGCGGGACGGAAATCTTCCGAAGTCATCAGCGTTTCGGTTTCGCAAACCGGACGCGCCGGGCGCAACACGCTGCGGCTGACCGCCGACCATAAAATGTTTGTTCTCGAAAATCGCCGTCCGGCTAAAAAAAGACTGGACGCGGTTTTAGCGGATAAAGACTTTGCTTTAGTCGTCGATTGTTTGCCCGCTGTAGCTGAAAAAATCGTTTCGCCGTCGCTGGCTTACGTCGCGGGCGCAATTTTTTCCGACGGAAATGTTCGCCTGAAACCGACGAAAGGCGCGGTAACCTTCATTCAAAAACCGACGCCCGCTAAACAATCATTCATCAACGCCGTCGAGCTTGCATTTGAAGAATCGTTTAATGTTCCTTTCACCTATTTAAGAAAACGGGAAACACAGGGCGAATTAAAAGGACGCGCGATTCGCGGCGAGGTCGAAGACCGGATTTCTTTCCGGCGCGAACCGGCGCTGCGCTTATCTGAAATAAAAGATAATTTATGCGCCTGGATTTTGTCGCTCGACGAAAAGGCATTGCTTAATTTTCTGGCGGGCTTTTCCGACGGCGACGGCACTTACGCCGTCGAATCGAGCGCGGTCAGATTGCAAATTATCGTTTCCCGCGCTAAACAAAACCTACTTGAAGGCATCGCGCTGGCTTGTCTGCGTTTAGGCATCGTGCCGCAAATCAGCAATAACCGCGAGCATTACATCGTGCAAATTGCCGAACGCGTCACGGATATTTTGAAATATACGAACAGATTAAAAGCGGAAATTCCGACGCGCTTTTACGAATCGAAATGTTTTGCGATGCGTGGTCTGTTTTCGGATATTGTCGAGGACGTAAATTTTATGGGTCGCGTCCGTGAAGCCATCAAACGCAATCTGATGTTCGGCACGGAGAAAATTCGGCGGGACATTTTGCCGCTTTGCCGAAATGAAGATTTTGACGCGGTCGAAAGACTGCTCGATTCCCCCTTGCGCTCATACCGTATCGCGCGGACGGGCGAATCCGAAAGCGCACTGGTTTACAATTTTGAGGTCGAAGCCGAAGCCGATTTGGACAAAAACTTCGTCGTCTTCTCCGACCGTTTGACTCCGATTCTGGTTTCCAACTCGCACGCCGCCGTCGTCGCGCGCGGAATGGGCAAGCCCTGCGTGGCGGGCGCGGGCGCGTTGGAGATTAATTACAGCCACAATGAATTCAGCGTCGGCGACATCACGATTCCGAAAGGCGAATGGATTACGGTTGACGGCTCGACCGGACGCGTTTTTCGCGGGCAAATTCCGACGATTCAGCCGGAACTGGACGAGGATTTCAATCTTGTAATGTCGTGGGCGGATGCGACGCGCCGTCTGAAAGTCCGCGCGAATTCCGACACCGGGCACGATTCCGAAGTGGCGAGAAATTACGGCGCGGAAGGCATCGGTTTGTGCCGCACCGAGCATATGTTTTTCGGCGAAGACCGTCTGGCGGTGATGCGCGAAATGATTCTGGCGGGCGGTTTGGGCGAGCGCGAAAAGGCACTGGCGAAGCTTCTGCCGTTTCAGAAACAGGATTTTTGCGAGATTTTCCGCGCGATGAACGGCTTGCCCGTGACGATTCGCCTGCTCGACCCGCCGCTTCACGAATTTTTACCGAGTCAAATGGAATTGATGTCCGAATTGACCGAGTTGAAATACGAAGCGCGCAAAGTCAGCCCGAAGGAAATGGATTTACTGCTCGATGAAATCGCGGAAAAACGCAAGCTTTTGCGGCGCGTCGAGCACCTTTCGGAGGCGAATCCGATGCTCGGACTTCGCGGCTGTCGTCTCGGTTTGCTGGTGCCGGAAGTCACGCGGATGCAGGTGCGCGCGATTTTCGAAGCCGCCTGCGAGGTGCAGGGCGAAGGCTTGACGGTTCTGCCCGAAGTGATGATTCCGCTCGTTTCCACGCCCGAAGAATTTCGCGACCAGGCGGCGCTGATTCGCGAAGTCGGTAAGCACGTCATGAACGAATACGGCTGCGAATTGAGTTATCTGGTCGGCACGATGATTGAGCTTCCGCGCGCCGCTTTGGTCGCCGACAAAATCGCGGCTGACGCCGAGTTTTTCTCGTTCGGCACGAACGATTTGACGCAGACGACCTACGGCTTGAGCCGCGACGATTCGGGCAGATTCCTGCCGCTCTACGTCGAAAAGAAAATTTACCCTGACGACCCGTTTCAGACGCTGGATACGGAAGGCGTCGGGCAATTAATCAAAATCGCCATCGAACGCGGGCGCGCAGTCAATCCTAATTTGAAAATCGGCGTCTGCGGCGAACACGGCGGCGACCCGCGCTCCATCGAGTTTTTCAACTCGCTCGGCTTGGATTATGTCAGCTGTTCGCCGTTTCGCGTGCCCATCGCGCGCCTCTCGTCGGCGCATTCAACGCTGGCAGCAGAATCTTGATATACGGAAAAAGTTTGCGGGTTTATTGATTTTAGATTTTAGATTGGATTCGGAAATTACCTTTTCTAAATTTATTCGGCGCGAGCCAAATTCCGCTTCCAATCTAAAATCCAAAATCTAAAATCTAAAATAAATTTATGACTTTAACAAAAAACAGCGTCGCCGTTATCACGGGCGCGGCATCGGGCATCGGGCGGGCGCTGGCGATTCGACTGGCGCGGGAAAACATTGCGGGCGTCGCCGTTTCGGACGTCAACGCCGAAGGCTTGAACGAAACTGCCGAAGCAATCGAAAAACTCGGCGTGAAAATTTCGAAACACATCGTCAACGTCGCGGACAAAGCCGAAATGCAAAAGTTTGCCGACGACGTTTTAGCCGCGCACGGGCGCGTGACGCATTTGGTCAATAACGCGGGCGTCGGGCTTCTGGGAACTTTTGAGCAAATCTCGCTCGAAGATTTTGAATGGCTGATGAGCATCAATTTCTGGGGCGTCGTATACGGCACGAAATTTTTTCTGCCGGTTTTGAAAGAACAGGAAAAAGCGCATATCGTCAACATTTCCAGCGTTTTCGGACTTGTAGCGCCGCCGGAGCAGACGGCTTACGCCTCTTCAAAATTCGCCGTGCGCGGTTTTACCGAAGCCCTGCGTCACGAGCTCGAAGACACAAACGTCCGCGTTTCGACGGTGCATCCCGGCGGAATTAAAACCAACATCGCCCGCAACTCGCGTCTCGGCGCGAAAACGCCCGAAGATTATAAAAAACAAGGCGTGAAATTTTTCGATAAAGTCGCGCAGACCACGCCCGAACAAGCCGCCGAAACGATTCTGCGCGGCATCCGTGCAGAAAATCCCCGCATTTTAATCGGCAAAGACGCGCACGCAATCAACTATGCCTCGCGCCTTTTTCCGAAAAGATATTTAAAAATAATTGAAAAACTTGCCGGGCATCGTCTCGATTTGCGGAAAAAAGCGAAATAGTCTTCCCCGATTTCCCGTCTTCAAATTCGAAATTGTTTTTTACACTTACCAAGTTTGTTAAAACCTGTGTTTGAGGTGTAAAAACGTTTTGATACAAAATTATTGTGTTTCGGATTATTTTCTTATATATCATAAGTTATGATTAAAAAACCCTTGACACTTTTCTTATTTTTATATATAACAATCGAAACTAAGATTCCATGCCCCTGATTTTAGTTTCTAAATCTAAATCTAAAAAAAGTTGAGGTGAGCGTATGATAGGTCAGAATATAATTACATTGGTCGGAAAAGTAGCGTTGATTTCGGCACTGGGAATCGGAGCGATGTGGATGGATATTGGTATCGAGCCGGCAGACAGTCCTTGCACCAACGATCCTGGCAGCACTAATTGCTGCATCCATCAATGCATACACGATTCCAGCACCGGCTGTAACGGCGGCACTCGCTGCTGTACAAATCTGTGCTCGTAAAAGTCTGGCACAATGCGGCTTTTCATTTAAAAACGCCTTTTAGTCGAAAGTTTGTGAAAACTAACTTTCGACTAAAAGGCGTTTTTCGCGCTGATTTTAAAATAAGGCTCTGACGGATATTTAAAGCGTGCGGGCTTATCAAACAGCCGTCGGCAATTTTCTCCGAATCGTTTTTCGTGGTGCGAGTACATTTTATTTTTTCGGCAGAGTCATCGTTTCGCCTTCGTTGTTGATTTCCAGATGCCGCGTCGTGCCTTCGGTCACGCTCGACGGCTTTTCGTAAAGCTCGCCCGTTTCGTAGATGGATTTTT
>DASVWG010000535.1:0-9327 GCA_036389695.1 Pyrinomonadaceae bacterium | reverse complement strand
CCAGCCGACCGCCGTTCTGGAAAATAACGGGGCGCAAATCGCCGCGGAAAGCTGCCAGCCGAACAACGCCGTCGACCCGGGCGAGACCGTCACGATAAACATCGCGCTGCGCAATACGGGCGCGCAGAACACGACGAATCTGACCGCGACGCTTCTGCCGACGGGCGGCGTCACAAATCCGGGCGCGGCGCAAAATTACGGCGCGCTGCCGACCAGTGGCGAGAGCGTTTCGCGCCCGTTCACTTTCACGGCGAGCGGCGCGATAAACTGCGGCAATCCGGTAACTTTAACGCTGCAATTGCAGGACGGCGCGGAAAATCTCGGCACGGTTTCCATAGTTTTGAACACGGGCGCGCAGCGCGTCGCTCTGCGCGAAAATTTCGATTCCGTGACCGCGCCGAATTTGCCGGACGGCTGGACGACATCGGCAACCGGAGCGCAGCAAAATTGGAAAACGGTCGTCAATCGCAGCCAAAGTCCGCCGAATTCCGTGTTTTCGCCCGACCCGAATCAAGTAGGCATCAATGAGCTCGTCTCGCCCGCTTTCGCCGTCGTTTCGCCGAACGCCGAAGTCAGTTTCCGCAACTGGTATGAGCTGGAAACGACGTTTTTGCGCAACAGACTTTACGACGGCTCGGTTTTGGAAATAAAAATCGGCAGCGCAAACTGGCAGGACATCGAAGCGGCGGGCGGTGTGTTTCTTTCGGGCGGTTACGACGGCGTTCTGGACGGCTGCTGCCAAAATCCGCTCGCGGGCAGACGCGGCTGGTCGGGCAGAAGCGGACCTAATCAAACGCCGGAATTTATCACTTCGAAAGCGAAGCTGCCCGCGACGGCGGCGGGACAAAACGTCCGGCTTCGCTGGCGCATCGGCACTGACCTCGGCACTTTTCGCGAAGGTCAGTATATCGATGATTTGGTCGTCACGGACGGTTACGTTTGCAATTGCGTATCGTCGCAGCCGAATCGCGCGCCGTTTGATTTCGACGGCGACGGAAAAACCGATTTGAGCGTTTTTCGTCCGAACGACAACGGCGGCGAAGCCGATTTTTATGTTCAGCAGAGCGCGAACGATTCGTTTACGGGCGCGGCTTGGGGCAGCTCGGGCGACGCGGCGGCAAACGCCGATTACGACGGCGACGGCAAAACCGATTACGCCATTTTCCGTCCGTCGATAAATACGTGGTTTATTCTGCAAAGCCAAACGGGCGCGTTTCGCACGCAGAATTTCGGTCTGGCAAGCGACAAGCGCGCGCCTGCCGATTACGACGGCGACGGCAAAGCGGACGTGGCGGTTTTCCGACCGTCTGAAGGAACCTGGTATATCTCGCAAAGCACGAACGGACAATTGCGCGCGACGCAGTTTGGAACGGCGGAAGATTTGCCCGTTCCGGCGGACTTCGACGCGGACGGCAAAGCGGACGTCGCCGTCTTTCGCCCGTCAAGCGGAACTTGGTTTTATCTGCAAAGCTCCGACAACGGTTTCCGCGCCGCGCAATTCGGCGCAAGCGGCGACAAGCCGGTCGTCGGCGATTACGACGGCGACGCGAAAGCCGATTTCGCCGTGTTCCGTCCGTCCGACCGCACCTGGTATCTGCTCCGCAGTCAGGCGGGATTTACCGCCGCGCAGTTCGGCGCGAGCGAAGACAGACCTTTGCAGGCGGATTTTGACGGCGACGGCAAACGCGACATCGCGGTTTTTCGTCCAAGCACCGGCAACTGGTTTTATCTGCGAAGCTCGAACGGCAGTTTCGCGAGCGCGCAGTTCGGATTGGGCACGGACACGGTCGTGCCGTCGATTTTTGTTAATTTTTAAGATTTAGTCACAGAGGGCACAGAGAACACGGAGATTTTAAAAAAAATGAAACCGCAGATTACACAGATAAACGCCGGTAGATAAATGAATTTATCCTGAATATCCTGCTTATCCTGTTAAAATCTGCGTTTATCTGCTAAAATCTATAGTTTCATTCTCTTTTCTCACTGTGTTCTCTGTGCCCTCTGTGGCTAAATCTTCTTATTTGCGCCCCGTGAAATTACATTTTGCCGCAAATTGTGTTACAAAGGTTATTTGCCGTTTAGAAGCCCGCCGCGTCCGTAAAATCGAAAGGAAGTTTTTATTCTAATGAAGAAGTTTTATTTTATTTTTGCCGGTCTGATTCTGTCTGCACTCTGTTTCGGACTTTCGTATAAAACCAGCGTTCAGGCGCAAACCGAAAATAATCTGGTTTCGCCGAACATCGTTATCAGCCAATTTCAGGTTGCCGGCGGCGGCACCGTGGCGGCGAACGACGAATTTATCGAGCTGCACAATACCAGCGCGAACAACGTCGATTTGAACGGCTACCGCGTCGTTTATCGCTCGGCTGCCGGAACGAACGACGTCGCGTTTGTCGAATGGACGACCAGCACGATAATCGCGCCGGGCGCTTATTACCTGATTGCCTCGACCAATTACGACGGCGCGGTCGCTGCGAACCTGACATACAATCCGAACACCTGTTCGTGCTCGATGTCGGCGACGGGCGGCGGGATTGCCATCCGGCAGGGCGCTCTGAACACGGGAACGGTTATCGATTCGGTCGGTTACGGCTCGGCGACCAACGCGTTTGTCGAAACGTCCGTCACCGCCGCGCCGCCCGCCAATGACAGCCGGGCGCGCCAGAACGTCGCCTGCCAGGATACGGACAACAATGCCAACGATTTTTTGGGCATCAGTCCGTCGCAGCCCCGCAACAGCGGCTCGACGCCGAACGTTTGTTCGGGCGGCGGCAATTCGATTTTCATCAGCGGCGCGGCTAATCCGGGCTCGGTTCTGCCCGGCGGCACGACTTTATTTACGGCGGCGGTTTCTCCGGCGACGACTCCGCCGAGCACTTTTCTGACCGTGGTCGGCAATCTGTCGCAGGTCGGCGGCGCGTCTTCACAGCCTTTTTACGACGACGGCACGCACGGCGACGTGACGGCGGGCGACAATATATTTTCCTTTCAATACACGATTCCGGCGACCACCGGCGCGGGCGCGAAGTTTATTCCGATTGTCGCCGCCGACGCGGAAGGCAGAGCGGCGGTTTCCAATATCACTCTGACCGTTTCCGTTCCTCAGGGAACGGACGAGCCGCTTCTTTTCGGCAATCCGAGCAACGCGACGACCGACGTGGCGAACGAAAACAATTATCTGATGGTCAAGCCGCAGTATACGCTCTCGTATAATCGCAGCCGCGCGACGGCGAACTGGGTGGCGTGGCGTCTGGATTCGAGCTGGATCGGCGACGCGCCGCGACAGGACGATTTTCGTCCCGACCCGCAATTGCCCGCCGGTTGGTATCAGGTGACCGACGCCGATTATTCCGGTTCGGGTTACGACCGCGGGCATATGACGCCTTCGGGCGACCGGACGCGCTCGATTCCCGATAATTCGGCGACGTTTTTGATGACGAACATCGTGCCGCAAATCGCGGCGAATAATCAGGGACCCTGGGAAGAGCTTGAAACCTATTGCCGCCAGCTCGCGCAGGCGGGAAATGAGCTTTATATCATTTCGGGCGTCGAAGGCAACATCGGAACAATCGCGCAGGGCAGAATCGTCGTGCCGCGCAGCACCTGGAAAGTCGTGCTCGTTCTGCCGAACGGCAGCAACGATTTGCAGCGCGTCGGCAAAACCACGCGCGTCATCGCCATCGTCGTGCCGAATTTCCAGCCGCTGAATATCAACGCGCCGTGGCGACAATTCCGCCGGAGCGTCGACCAGGTCGAGGCTATGACCGGGCTTAATTTCTTTTCAAATCTCGGAAAGAACACGCAGGAAGCTCTGGAAAGACGCAGAGACACGCAATAAAGAATGGGGACGCCGGTTTTTTCAGGATGGTTTAAGATTAATTAAGATAAAACCTTAAATAATCCTGAGACATCCTAGTAAATCGCGCGTCCATTTTTCTCTTTTGATTTGCCTGTAAAAAATTATGAAAAATCTTTTTTCCGTTTTATTTCTAATCGTTTCGTTTTTGGTCGTCGATGCTTCAGCGCAAAAGATGCGTACGATTAGCGAGATTCAGGGCGATAAAGTCACCTCGCCGATTGTCAACGAATCCGTGCGCGTCCTCGGCATTGTGACGGCGCGCACGCGCACGGGCTTTTTTTTGCAGTCTCACGATAAGATGGTTGACAATGACCCGAACACTTCCGAAGGAATTTTCGTTTTCACGCGCACCGAGCCGGGCAGCGAAGCAACCATCGGAAATGCGGTGGCGGTGACGGGAACGGTCGAAGAATTTCGCCCGAAATCCGAACCGGGCAGCCTCCCGATTACGGAACTCAGATTTACGAAAGGCAAAGATGTCATCGAGGTCTCGACGAAAAACAATCCGCTGCCGAAAGCGGTTGTTTTAACCGTGCAGGATTTTGCTTCAAACAAAATCGACCAGATGGAAAAATACGAAGGAATGCGTATTTACGTCGAAACCTTAACGGCTGTCTCGCCGACCGGCGGCAGAGTCGACGATAAAAACGCGACCGCCGGTTCGAACGGAACTTTTTTTGCCGTCGTCAAAGGCATTCCGCGCCCGTTTCGCGAGCCGGGAATGGACATTTACGATTACATAATGTCGCCGGACAAGGAAAAGCTGAAAAAAGATTATCCGAAAATGCCGATTTTCGATAACAATCCCGAAAGGCTGCGTATCGAAAGCACCGCGCAGCTCGGCGCTTCGTCGATTGACGTGAATTCGAAAGCCGAAATCAAAAATCTGTCGGGCGTTCTGCATTACAGTTATCGCACATACACGATTTACGTCGACGTCGACAGCAGGCACACGATTTCAAATTCGATTAAGCCGGTCATTCTGCCGCAGGCGAAAGACAATCAGTTTTCGATTGCCGCGACCAATCTGGAAAACTTTTTTGACGACGAAGACGACCCTTCGATGAAGGAAGACATCGTCACGAAAGAAGCCTTCGCGCTGCGTCTGAAAAAAATCTCCGCCGCCATTCGCGAATATTTGCAGATGCCCGACATCATCGGCGTCATCGAGGTCGAAAATCTTTCGGCGCTGAAACGCCTCGCCGAAAAAGTCAACGCCGACGCGCAAGCCGCCGGAAAGCCGAATCCGAAATACGAAGCTTTTCTGGTCGAAGGCAACGACCCGCGCGGCATCGACAGCGGCTTTCTGGTCAAAACCTCGCGCGTCGAGGTCGTCAGCGTCAAGCAGTTCGGCAAGGACGAAAAATACGAAAATCCGGTCAGAAAAAGCGAATCCAACCTGAACGACCGCCCGCCGCTTCTGCTCGAAGCGAAAATCAACGACGCGAAAACGAATAAACCGTTTGCCGTCACGGTCGTCGTCAATCACCTGAAATCCTTCAACGGCTACAACGACGAAAAAGACGCGCCGAACGTGCGTCTGAAAAAACGCCTGCAAGCCGAATTTCTGGCGAAACTGGTAAACGAGCGGCAAAAAGCGAATCCGGCTGAGCGAATCCTGCTTGTCGGCGATTTTAACGCTTATCAATTTAACGACGGAATCGTCGACGTCATCGGCGCGATAAAAGGAAGTCCAGCGCCGAAAGACCAGGTTTTAAATCCTTCTGAAGATTTTCTGAATCCTGATTTAACCGATTTGGTCGATTTGATAAAAGCCGACCAGAAATATTCTTACAGCTTCGACGGCAATGCGCAGGTGCTCGACCATTTTCTCGCCAACGACGCGATGAAAAAACACCTCGCCGGTTTCGGCTACCTGCGCATCAACGCCGATTACCCCGAAACCCTGCGCGGCGACGCAGCCCGCGTCGAGCGTTATTCCGACCACGATGTGCCCGTCGGATATTTTACGTTTGACGAAGCGCCAGCGCCGAAAAATTGAGATTTAATCTCTGTAAAAATGTAATATTGTATTTGTTATGACGACCATCACGATTTTGCCGGAGGAAAAAATTTTTCGCGCCGTCGCCGGAAAGAAAGAATCAATCGGTCGCACAGCTGGTGAAGCTCTGGACGCACTGACAGCGCAGCTTGACGAAGAAGAAACCGGAACGCTGGTCATAATTCAAAACCGGCGTTCCGATAAATTTTTTAACGCTTCACAACAAAATCGCCTGACCTCTTTAATGGAAAAACGCAAAACCGAGACGCTTTCCGCCGCCGAAGAATCTGAACTGGAAAATCTGGTCGAAGCAGAGCTTAATGGCGCGCGGCAGAGAGCAACAGAATTACTTCACGGATTAAAGCCATGAATCCGAATTATGCGTTTGTCGCGAGCCGCGCCAGACACATCTGCGAATATTGCCGCGCGCCCGAGGCGGTCTTTAATCTTCCCTTTGAAGTCGAACATATCAAGCCGCTTTCTCAAGGCGGCGACGATTCGGAAAATAATTTAGCGCTTTCCTGCCGTTCGTGTAATCTCTACAAATCCGATTCGGTTTCCGGTTATTATGAGGTCATTGAAAATGAAGAGATTCAATTTACTCAAGTAAGACTTTTTAACCCGCGCATAGATGCTTGGAAAGAACATTTCGCTCTCGACAGAAAGACAGGCAAAATTAATGGCTTGACCCCATTCGGAAAAGCGACAATTTCCCGCCTTAAAATAAATAGCGAGTCGCAGTTAAAAGCTCGGATTTCGTGGTCAAAACTCGGATTATTTGACTAACTATTTCTCCCGCATTTTATAAGCCTGCATCGCTTCCGTCGCGCCTTCGTGCATGATTTCGGGTTTGTGATAGCGCCAGTATTTTTCGTATTCTTCGTCGGTCATCGCGGCGTTTATCTGGCGGTGTTTTTGTTTCAGAAAATCCTCGCACCACTGGCGGATTTCGGGGCTGTGGTTGAGCGCCGTTCGGGCGCCGTGCATTAAGTTGTCGCGTTCCATAAATTTACCTCGTTTATGATATTGTAAAACTTATTCGCAAATTTTGCGTAACAATCAATCAAGAAAAGATGTCAGAGGTTAGATGTTAGATGTTAGTAAGAATCCAACCAAACGCTAACATCTGACATCCGACATCTGACATCATTTTTTGGAGTTATTCTAGCGTGAAAAAATTTCTGCTGTTTTCGCTTCTGGCTATTTTAAGCTTAGCCGATATAAATTTTGCACAAAAGCCCGCCGCGTCGCCGAAGACGGCGGTGACGACCAAAAATCTTCCGACCAAATCGCAGGACGCGCCCGTCATTCCGTTTGTCAATAAAGTTTTGCCGAACGGTTTGGAAGTTATCGTTTTGCCGGACGCGTCGGTGCCGATTGTGACGGTCGAACTGGCGGTGCGCAACGGTTCGTTTACCGAGCCGCCCGAATTGAACGGCTTGTCGCATCTTTACGAGCATATGTTTTTTAAAACCAACCGCTCGATAATGGTTTTCCGCTGCGAGCAGATTCAGGCTTACAAAAGATTCGATTTGTATAAACAGAACAACTGCGAAGAACATTTGAAATACAAATCCGAAATCGGCGACGGCGGCTATTTAAGCGAAATCGGCAATCTCGGCATCACTTATAACGGCACGACGCGCGAAGAAGTCGTCAATTATTATTTCACGACGACCAGCCCGTATGTTTCGACCGCGATTAAATTTATTAACGACGCGGTGCGCTTTCCGGTTTTTGACGAAGACGAGTTCTCGCGCGAGAAACAGGTCGTTATCGGCGAAATCGACCGCAACGAATCGAATCCGTATTTCTATCTGCAGCGGAATTTGATGGACAAGCTTTTCTATAAATACCCGACGCGCAAAAACGCGCTCGGCTCGCGCGAATCGGTCGGCACGGCGACGACCGAAAAAATGCGCACGATTCAAGGTCGCTATTACGTGCCGAACAATTCGGCGCTGGTCATCACGGGCGACGTCAAGCCGGAAGAAGTTTTTAAATTTGCCGAAGAAACTTTCGGAAGCTGGAAAAAACGCGAAATCGACCCGTTTAAGGAATTTCCGCTCGTCGAGCATCCGCCTTTGCCGAAAAGCGAGGGAATTATCGTCGAGCAGCCCGTCAATAACGTTCTGATTCAAATCGGCTGGCACGGTCCTTCAATCGGCAAAGACAACGCGGCGACTTACGCGGCGGACGTTTTTTCATACATTCTGACGCAGCCGGATTCGCGTTTTCAGCGCGCGCTGGTTGATTCGGGATTAGTCGTCGCGGCGGACGTGACTTATTACACGCAGCGCAATACAGGTCCGATTACCCTGACTCTGGTCACGACGCCGGAAAAAGCCAAGCCCGCGCTCGCCGCCGCTTACGCCGAGTTTGCCAAATTTACCAACGCCGATTATTACACCGACGAAGAACTGTCGAACGCGACGACTTTGCTCGAATCCAGAGACTTGTTCGAGCGCGAAAAGCTGAGCGAATACGCGCACACTTTGAGCTTCTGGTGGTCTTCGACCGGCATTGATTATTTTCGCGGTTATCACAAAAATATGCGCGCCGTTAATCGCGACGAGATTAATCGCTACGTGAAAACTTACATTCAGGGCAAACCGCACGTCGGCATCGCTCTGATTTCTTCAGACGCGCAAGCCCAGGCGAAATTAACGCCCCAGGATTTGATTGGAAAATAAATTTATGAAAGCAGTCAGCAGTCAGCGGTCAGCGGTCAGCAAATTTTTCGCGCTGGCATTTATAGTTTTATCTTTTGTTTCAATTGGTTTTGCGCAGGATCCGGGCAGAGCGAGTCTGGCTTCGCAGGTCGCGCAGGTTAAGGAATTTGACGTGAACGGCTTGAAAGTTTTGGTCAAGCGGCGTCCTTTAAGCCCGACGGTTTCTGCCGGTTTGTTTATTCGCGGCGGCGTGAAAAACGTTTCGGCGCAAAACGCCGGCATAGAAAATTTTATGCTGAGCGCGATGACCGAAGGCAGCAAATCTTTTCCGCGCGAAACGCTGCGCCGCGAATTAGCCCGCACGGGAAGCTCAATCGCTTCGAGCGCCGGTTATGATTTCAGCGTCATCAGTCTCGGCTCGACGCGTCAGAATTTCGACCGCTCGTGGGACATTTTCACCGACATTGTGCTGAATCCGGCTTTCGCCGCAGCCGACATTAATCTGGCGAAAGACAGAATCCTGACGAGCCTGCGCGATGATACTGACGACCCGGACGGCTATTTGCAGGTTTTGCAAAACAAGGTGATTTATGCGAATCACCCGTACGGCAACGACCCGCGCGGAACAGTGGAAACCGTCAGTAAGTTTACCGCCGAAGATTTGCGCGCTTATCACCAGAAAACGATGCAGACCTCGCAGCTTCTGCTGGTAATTGTCGGCGATTTGGACGCGGATGATTTGCAGAAACGCATCACCGACGCGTTCGGAAAACTGCCGAAAGGCGCTTACAAGG
>DASVWG010000534.1:0-22957 GCA_036389695.1 Pyrinomonadaceae bacterium | reverse complement strand
GAAACGGAAGACGAGATGTTTCTGGCGGTCAGGGGAAGTTTCCGCCTCGAATTTCGCGATAAAACGGTTCATTTAAAGGAAGGCGAATTCGTGATTGTGCCGCGCGGCGTCGAGCATCGTCCGGTCGCCGACGAAGAAGTCGAAGTTTTGCTGTTTGAGCCTGCTCAACTGTTGAATACCGGAAATATAATTGACGAGAAATTTACCGCGCCGATTGGCGATAAAATTTAACGGCAATCTAAAATCGTCAATCTAAAATCAAAAATATCTTATGTCGGAATTAAGTGATTTATATCAGGAAGTAATTTTAGAACACAACAAAAATCCGCGAAACTTTCGCGAGATTGAAAACGCGGACAAAACCGCCGAAGGTCACAATCCGCTGTGCGGCGACCAGTTGAAGCTGTATCTCGCGATGGAAAACGACCGCGTAAAAGACGTCGCTTTTAAAGGCTCGGGCTGCGCCATCAGCAAAGCCTCGGCGTCGATGATGACGCAGGTCGTCAAAGGAAAATCGCGCGAGGAAGCCGAGATTTTGTTTGACGAATTTCACCGCATGGTGCTGGGCGAAACGGTTGAAGAAAGCGAGGAAAATCATCTCGGGCGGCTCAAAATCTTTGCCGGCGTGCGCGAATTTCCGGCGCGCGTGAAATGCGCTTCTTTGAGCTGGCACACGCTTCACGCCGCCCTGAATAACGAAGACGTAGTTTCCACCGAATAATGAAAATCGCCTTTGTTTTACAGCGAATTTTGCCGCCTTTGTGGTGCGGAATGGTCGTCGCGATGGCGATGGAAGCGCAGCTGAAATTTCAGGCGCCGGGCATTACGCGCGAGCTCGGACTCGGCATCGGCAAAATCGTTTTTACGGCTCTGAATCGCGTCGAATGCGTGCTGGCGATTCTGCTGGCAATCGCGCTTTTCGCTTTTCTCAGCGCAAAACGGGCGCGGATTGTTTTCGGCGCGATTGCCGCTGTTTTGCTGGCGCAAACTTTCTGGCTGATTCCGCTTCTGATTGAAAGAATCGATTTGATAACTAGCGGACAAACGCCGCCCGCATCGTCAGCGCATTTCGTTTATATCGCTTTCGAAGTCGCTAAAATATTGCTTTTATTAACCTTAAGCGTTTTGCTGAATCTGCGAAGCGAAGCCCGAAAATGAAACAAGATATTGAAACACGCGCAGATTTGGAACTGCTTTTAACGGAATTTTATAAAATCGCCACGACGGACGCGGAAATCGGGCATCATTTTGCCGGATTGGATTTGGCGTCGCACCTGCCGGTTATCGTCGATTTCTGGGAAAAACTGATGTTCGGCAAACAGGTTTATTTCGGCAACCCGCTTTTCGTGCATCGACAATTAAACGAAAAATCGCCGCTCAAATTAGAGCATTTTCGCCGCTGGGTGGAAATTTTCAGCCGGACGATTGATGAATTTTTCGCGGGCGAGACGGCGGAAAACGCCAAGCTTCGAGCGAAAATGATTGCGCACAGCCTGCATCAGAGAATTCACGAATCCGATTCTCCCGGCGCGCAAATTTCGAGATAAAACTGAATAAAATTTAACCGCAGATTTTCGCAGATAAACGCAGATTCAAACAGGATGGACAGGATATACAGGATAATTTAAAACTAAAAACGTTGAAGTTTCTTTTTTATCCTGCTCATCCTGTCCATCCTGTTAAATTATCCGCGCTTATCTGCAAAAATCTGCGGTTTCATTTTTTAGAGAATTGTATTTGTGAAATGCGCGGACGTGTGGGAAAATCTCCGAAATCTTTTTAGACGACAGAAGCTTACAAAAAAAACTCAGAATGCACTCGACGAAAAAAAATCCAAAGATTTTTTTTGCAGATAAATTTTCGCTTTTCGCGCGGCTGGGAATCGGGATTACGGGCGTTTTATTTTTGTCTCTGATAATTTCGCGGCTCGTTTTTCCTTTCGATAACGGCATTCTCGAAGCGTTTAACTGGCTGCCCGCGCAGCACATTCTGGAAGGCAAAAATCCATACGCGTACGCCCTGACGCCGCCTTACAGTATGACGCCTTACGGCGCGCTTTTTTACGCTTTGATTGCCGCCGGGCAGAAGCTTTTCGGCTTTCAGCTCTGGTGGGGAAGAATTTTAACCGTTCTTGGCTTCGCCTTCTGCCTGTGGGCGATGACCAAAATCACGAAGAAAATAACGGGCAGCAAAGAAGCCGCCCGGATGACTTTTTTAGCCGGTTTGGCGATGTTTCCCGCGCAATTCTGGATTGGCGCGGTGCGACCGGATTTGATTGCCTTCGCTTTCGCGGCGGGCGCTTTATGGCTGATTTTTACGCGGCTTGAGAAAAACGAAAAAACGCCCGTTTGGATTCTTGCCGCCATCGTTTTACTGTCGTCCGCCGCTTTTTTCACCAAACAGACGTTTTTTTTTACCGTCGGAGTCGGGTTTCTCCGCCTCGTGCAGCTGGGAAAACGGCGTGAAGCCGTTTTGGTTTTTTCGGCATCTGCGGTTTTGCTGGCGGCGGGAATATTTTTATTAAATTACACTTCTTCGGGCGATTATCTCTGGCAGCATTGGACGCACGCGCGGCAACTGACTTTCAGGTGGCGGCAGGTGATGCGCGAATTTTGGGGAATACTCAAGACGCCCGCGTTTTTCTTCGCGCTGGTTTTTCTGTTTATTTTTATTTACCGGAAACGAAAATTTCCTTTTCAGACCAGCCGTGAAAAGCTTTCCGACCGTTTACGCTCGCCGGAATGGCTGAGCTTGTTTTACTTTTTGGGCTCGCTCGGCTGGGCGGTCTTAGCGGGCGGCAGGGTCGGCGCGAACGTTAATTATTATATCGAAAGCTCATTTCTGCTGGCGGTGTTTGCCGGTTTTATTTATGAATATTTTAAGCAGCACGCTCCGCCGAAGCTGGCGCTGGCGATGATTGTTTTGCTCACGCTGGGCGGCGCGTTTCAGCTCGCGCGCATTCTGCACGGCGAATATTTTCGCTGGCAGGCGGTCGGTTATTATCGCGAAATTTTTGACCGGACGGCAAAATTCACGCCGCCCGGCAGCACTTGCGTCAGCGTTGCCGCCGAGATGGTGGTGTGGAACGGCTGTCGTTTTCATTTCGACGATTTCAGCGAATATGAACACGGCTGGTCGCCGCCGCTGCGCGAGGCTTTTGAGCGAGAAGTGAAAACGGGTCGCTACGCGGCGATTTTGTGGTATGATGACTCGCTGCAATCGAGATTTCCGAATTATCGTTTAGTGCCGATGTCGCAAGACGCGCCGGAAAGGTCTTTCCCCATTTATCTCTATGTGCCCACCAATGCAGCGCCTTAATTTATCGAATTAATCTTCTATGCAGCAAAATAAAAACTCGCGTCCGGGGATCAGCGTTTTTTTTCCCGCTTATAATGACGCCAAATCAATCGGAAAATTAATCGCCGATGCGCTGGACGTTTTGCCGTCTCTGGCGGACGATTTCGAGATTATTGTCGTCAATGACGGCAGCACGGACGAAACGGCGGAAGTTTTGCGCCGGCTTGAAGCGGAACATAAAGAAGTGCGTATTGTCGAGCACGAAACGAATCAAGGATACGGCGGCGCTCTGCAAAGCGGTTTTCGCGCGGTGACGAAAGATTTGATTTTTTATACGGACGGCGACGGGCAATACGACGTGCGCGAGATAGCGAAGCTATACGCTTTATTTGACGAGAAAACGGACGTCGTCAACGGCTATAAACTGGAACGCGGCGATAAAATGAATCGCAAAGTCGTCGGCGGTTTTTACAATCGTCTGGCGCATTTGCTGTTTTCTTTGCCGATTCGCGACGTAGATTGCGATTTTCGCTTGATTCGCAGAGCGTTTTCGGACAAAATAACGCTATCTTCAACAAGCGGTAGTATCTGCGTCGAACTCGTTTACAAACTTAACCGAGCCGGCGCGCGTTTTCGGGAAATCGGCGTTAATCATTATGAGCGTCCGTTCGGCAAATCGCAGTTTTTTACCGTCCGGCGCGTGACGAAAACTTTATTTGATTTTTTCTCTCTCTGGCTAAGGCTCATCGTTCTCAGAAAAAACGGTGAAAGTCTGATTTTATTCGCGGCGCTTCTTTGCGAACGCTTATAGTTTTTATGAGTATTTTACCCGAAAAATACAGAGGTCGCTCGGTCTTGATAACCGGCGGATTGGGCTTTATCGGCAGTAATCTGGCGCGCCGTCTGGCGGAAATCGGCGACGTCGACATCACCATTATCGATTCGCTCAGCGAAGATCAGGGCGGAAGCTTATACAATATCGAAGACATCAAAGACCGCGTCAAGCTGCACGTTGCCGATATGGGCGACAGTTGGGTAATTAATCATCTGGTCGGCGGCGTCGATTATATTTTTAATCTGGCGGGCAGCATCAGCCATCTCGACTCGATGCGCGTGCCGCAGCGCGATTTGCAGCTTAATTGCGCGATTCACCTGACGCTGCTCGAAGCCTGTCGGATGTTTAACCCGCACGTTAAAATCGTCTTCACCAGCACGCGTCAGGTTTACGGCAAACCCGCTTATCTGCCGATTGACGAGCAGCATCGCGTCCAGCCGATGGACATCAACGGCATCAACAAATACGCGGCGGAAATGTATCATCTGCTGTATCAGAGAGCTTACGGCTTGCGCACGGTAAACCTGCGCCTGACAAATACTTACGGACCGCGCCAGCAGATGCATCACAATCGTCAGGGCTTTATCGCGTGGTTTATACGGCAGGCGATGGACGGCGAAACCATCGAGCTTTTCGGCGACGGCAGGCAAAGCCGCGATATGAATTACGTTGACGATGTGGTTGACGCGCTGCTGCTGGCGGGCTTGAGCGAAGAAGCCGAAGGCGAAATTTTTAATCTCGGTCATCATCAAATCGTGACTTTGGCGGAAATCGCCAATAAATTGATAAATCTTACGGGGCGCGGCGCGGTCGTCGGCGTTCCTTTTCCGCCCGAGCGCCAGTTAACCGATGTCGGCAACTGCAATTGCAGCTACAAAAAAATCGAGCAGGTTCTCGGCTGGCGTCCGCGAGTCGATTTGGATGAAGGCTTGCGGCGCACAATCGAGTTTTACCGGCAAAATCGCGAGCGTTACTGGAACGCGGCGGACGAAAGCAATACTAAAGCTTTTTCGGCGCTGCGGCGCGTTAAATAAAAGGGCAGAAACGCGACAGTGATGGAGCGTGTTTGAGTTTGGCGATTCGAGAAGCTAAAGTTAGACACGCTCCATCACTGTCGCTTTTCTGCCTTTGAAGGCATCAGTCTTTCCTGACCACGCAAATCGCCGACAAACCGAAAGGAAATCTCGCGTTCGGGCGTTTCAGAAATTTCGCTTCGGAAAGCAGAGCGCGCGTCAAAACGCGGTTTAGCCATTCCATCGAAGGCGGAAAAGGCTTCACGTCCGAGCCTTTATCCGATAAACCGACAGGCTTTAAAATCAAGCGGCGGACGACGGCGAGCGGAAACGGTAAAGCGTTCGCATAAGTTTTTCGCAAAACCGTAAAGCCTGCCTTTTCAAGTTTTTGTGATAATTTACCGACGGTGTAGCGACGCTGTGTGTTGAGAGCTTTATCGTGACCGCTGCGCATCCATTCGTAAGCCGCCGCGCGGACAAACGCCACGCCTTTCGGCTTCAAAACGCGATGCATTTCCGCAATCGCTTTTTCGTCCGCCTTCTCGCCCGGAATCTGCACCAGAACGTCGAAGCTCGTTACCAAATCAAAGCACGCGTCCGGAAAAGGCAAATCGGTCGCCGAGCCTTGCGTCAGAAAATTCTCTCCGCGTGCGCGGCAAAAATCCAGCGCCGTTTTTTCGACGTCGAGTCCTTTTATGCTACCGGTTTTCGCGTAGCGTTCGAGCCATTTCAGATTCAAGCCCGTGCCGCAGCCGATGTCCAGAATGTTTTCGATGTTTTGCGGGCAAAAATCGTCCAGGAGCGCGGCGGCAATCTCGCGCATGCCGACAAACCACCAGAGCTTATCTTCGACCTCGTAAAGATATACAAAATCTTCCGTCCGCATATTTTCTACATTGTGTTCGATAAAAGTTTAAGAAGCAAAAATGTAAACATACTTGATTCGATTTAAGACACGAAAGGCAGAAACGCGACAGTGATGGAGCGTGTCTTTTGTCAATTACGAATTACAAATTACGAATTACGAATTGGAAGAAACTATTCATCATTCGTAATTCGTAATTCAAAGAACACGCTCCATCACTGTCGCGTTTCTGCCTTTGTTTTTCAGTTAAAATATTCCAGCTCGCGCCGAAGCAACTTAATTTCTTTTCAGCGAATCCTTTAAAGAAAGGGCGTTGCAGAGTTTTTAGATAAGTTCTCCCGAAACCTGAAAAAAATTCTTATTAAACAAAGGAGAAGGTAATGAAAGTCTTTCGTTTTGGCGGACTGTTGTTTGCTTTGGTCGGAGCGTTTTTGTGTTCGGGCGTTTCGGCGCAGCAGGGCACTTCGACGGCGTCGGTTTCGCGCAGCGACGCGATTTCTACTTCAAATCCGCAGACTCCGATTTCGAATTCGCAGAATCAAATTCAAAGAAATTCAAATTATTACGAGCCGCCGCGCATCAATTTTAAACTGCCCGACGAAGTGGCGGTCGAAGAATTCGTCAATTATCACCGGCATCGTCTGCCGCTGCCGAAATCCGGGCAGTCGGTCGCGCTCGACGCTCGCTGGGGAAACAGCGAAATCTCCGCGTCGCAGCGCGAAGCCGTTTTGCAAATCGGTTTTACGACCTCGGAAGTGACCGAAAGAACCGATTTGCGCCCGGTAAATCTATCGCTGGTGATTGATAAAAGCGGCTCGATGGCGGAAAGCGATAAAATGTCGCGCGTCAAAGAATCTTTGCGCCAGATGATTGCGAAATTGCGTCCCGAAGACATCGTTTCAATCGTCGTTTTCGACACCGAAGCGAGAGTTTTGTTTCCGGCGAGCCGCATCGGCGACGGTTACGAAATACGCCGCGCGATTGACTGCATCGAGCCGGACGGCTCGACCAATCTGCACGGCGGCTTGATGCTCGGCTACAGGGAAGCGCAGAAAAATTTTCGCGAAAGTGCGACCAATCGCGTGATTTTATTGACCGACGGCATCGCCAACGTCGGCATCGTCGAGCCAACGAAAATCGCCGCCGAATCTTCCGAATACAACGGTCAGGGCATAGACCTTTCGACCATCGGCGTCGGCTTGAATTTAAACAACGACCTTTTGCGGACTTTAGCCGAATCGGGGCGCGGGCTGTATCATTTCGTCTCCGATTACCAGGACATCGAAAAAGTTTTTGTGACCGAAGTGCAAAGCCTCGTTTCGTCGGTCGCGAAACGAGTCGAAGTCAGCGTCAATTACGATGCGAATCTGCAAGTCGAAAAAATCTACGGCTACGCGCCGCGCCTGCGCGCCAACGGTTTTTCAATCAATCTGGACAATATGAACAACGGTTTGACGCAGGTTGTCATGGTGCGTTTCCGCGCGCGTAACGCAGCAGCGAGAAATTCGCTTCCCGTGCGAGTCCGGTTGTCGTATTTCGATGTGAAACGCAAGCAAATGGTCGAACAATTCGAGCAAGTCAGCCTGACTCCGACGCGGGCAGACTGGTGCGAGCTTTTAGCCGATACGGAAGTCAAGAAAAATTACACGATTGCCGAGCTTGCCCAATCGCTTTTCGATATGACGCAAGCCGCGCGGCGGCAGAATTATCGCGAAGCCGAAAGTTTCTTAAACGCTTCGGTTTCAGACGCTTACCGGCGCTTTCCGAATATGGAAGACAAGGACATTCGATACATTCTGAACATCATCGAAGGCTACCGGCGCGATTTGCAAAGCTTTAACCGGCAAAGACCGAAAAACAGCGATTGCGGCAGCTGCAGGTAATTGAAGCAAGTGTCAGTAGCCCAAGCGTGAGCGCGGGCTTGGGGTTTAAAAATTTGAGACGATTTTCTATCATCAGGCAAGCCCTCCCTGACGGTCGGGCTACTGACACTTTCTGAGAAAATAAACCGGAATAGACAGGATAGGCGAAAACGCTTATCCTGTTTGTTTGCGCCCGCGCACTTTCCGCCAATGAAAATCAAATCAATCGAGCTTATCGAAATCAATCTGCCGCTTGTCCATTTTTTTGAAACGAGCTTCGGCAGAACCTACGAGCGAAGAATAATTTTAACGCGCGTCCGGGACGAAACCGGCGCGGAAGGCTGGGGCGAAGTGACCTGCGGCGAGACGCCTTCGTATAACGAAGAATGGACGGACGCCGCCTGGGTGACGCTGGAAAAAATTCTCGCGCCGATGACGCTCGGCAAAGAGGTCGAGTCTGCCTCGCAGATTTGGAACGTAATGCGCAGCGTGCGCGGAAACCGGATGTCGAAAGCCGCCATCGAAACGGCTTGCTGGGATTTGGAAGCGAAAAAACGAGGCGTGCCTTTGTGGCAGCATCTGGGCGGCGTCCGGCGCGAAATCGCGTGCGGCGTTTCCATCGGAATTCAGGACTCAATCGAGCAGTTATTTGAAAAAATGCAGACGGAGCTCGCCGCCGGTTATCAACGAATCAAAATCAAAATCGCGCCGCATTGGGATTATGAAGTCATCCGCCGCGTGCGCGCAAAATTCGGCGATATTTTATTGATGGGCGACGCGAATTCGGCTTATTCGTTGTGCGACGTCGATTTATTCCGGCGGATGGACGCGTTTAATTTGATGATGTTTGAACAGCCGCTCGCGCCCGACGATATGCTCGACCACGCGAAATTGCAGCGCGAAATCCGCACGCCGATTTGTCTGGACGAATCGGTAAAATCGCCCGAAGACGCGCGCAAGGCAATCGAGCTCGGCGCGGGAAAAATCGTCAACGTCAAGCTCGGTCGCGTCGGCGGGCACGCGCAGGCAAAACTCGTCGAAGAAACCTGCCGCCGGGCAAACATTCCGGTCTGGTGCGGCGGAATGCTGGAATCGGGCATCGGCAGAGCGCACAATATCGCGATGTCCACGCTCGCCGGTTTCACGCTGCCCGGCGACGTTTCGGCATCGAAGCGCTACTGGCACGAAGACATCATCGAGCCGGAAGTCAAGGTCACGGAAAACGGAACCATCATCGTGCCGGAAGCGCCGGGCATCGGCTTTGAAATTAACAGAAACAGGATTGATAAATTAGCCGTCCGCAGAGTTTTGATTAAATAAAAAGAAGAACGGACAACGCAGAAGCCCGCGCGTCCAGCTTGGCGCAAAAAATCTAAGAGAGATGGGAGGATGACTAAATAAGATTGCTTAAGATTGCTTAGAATAAAATAAAAACTCGGAGATAAAATAATTTTATGAATAATACTTTATTGAGTGTTTTAATTGGCGGCGGTCTTGCACTTCTCGGAGTTATAATTACGAACTTTTATAATCGTAAAAATCTGCGTCTGCAACTGGAGCATCAAAAGCAGATGGAAAGCGCGAAGCTACGATTGTCCAAATTAGAGGAATTACACAGCCTATTGTCGAAATATATTCTTTCCTCGACAATCCAAGTAGTAGGACTTGTGACGAAAACTTTTGCACCTCTATCACCAACAGAGTTTAATGCATTTCTTGAATTATTGCGTAATCAGGCGATCTCCATAGGTACATTAATTAATATTTACACACCGGAATTAAAGGAGAAATTCGATCGTTTATTAGATTTGGTAAATGAATTAAATAGTCTTGGCAATGATATAATTCAAGAAAGAAAGCCTGTTACACTATTGAATGAAAAAACTAGAGAACTCACGCAAAGTTGCTATCAGATGCTTAAATACATAGAAGAAAAATCCCGCGAACAAGCACATCTTGAGATAAATAAATAAACTTTAAATAATGGAATTTCGCCGCGTCAGAAATCAGACTTTAGGCATTCATTACTCGTTTCGAGCGGGCAAGTTTCGGATTTGCGCGCGTTTATTTTTCGCTTTTCTTTTCTGTTTTCTTTTCTGTTTTGTCTTTCAGACAGCTTCCGCTCAAACAATTTCGGGAACCGTCACCGACGCGCAAAATGCGCCGATAGCGGGCGCAAGCGTTTCTCTCAAAAATCAAAATAAAACGCTCGCTCAAACGACGACGGACGCCGAAGGGAAATTCAACATTTCCGCCAATAACGAAACAAACCCGACTTTAAAAATCACCGCAAATGGCTTTAACGATTACGAAAAAAGCGTCGGCGAAAGCGATTTCGGAGCGCCTTTAACAATCATTTTAGCGCCGCGAAATCTGCGCGAAAGCGTCACCGTTTCCATCACGCAGACCGAAACGCGTCTGAGCGAAACTCCGGCGAGCGTCGTCGTTTTGACGCGCGAAAATCTCGACGCGACCGCCGCGCAAACCATCGACGACGCGCTTCGACAAATCGCCGGATTCGCCTTGTTTCGACGCAGTTCGAGCCGCACGACGAACCCGACCGCGCAGGGCGCGAATTTTCGCGGGCTGGCGGGAAGCGGCGCGTCGCGCGCTTCGGTTTTGCTCGACGGAATTTCGATAAACGACGCTTTCGGCGGCTGGACGTATTGGACGCGCGTGCCGAAATCCGCCATCGAGCAAATCGAAACCCTGCGCGGCGGCGCCAGCTCGCTCTACGGCGACGCGGCGCTTTCCGGCGCGATAAATCTACAGACCAAATCAACCGGCGACGCGCCCGTTCTCCGTTTTGAAACTTCCGCCGGAACGCAAAAAACATTTGACGCGAGCGTGTTCGGCGCAGCCGGCAAAAACGGCTGGAATGTTTCGGCGTCGCTCGACGCGTTTAAAGCTCGCGGCTACATTCCGATTGCCGCGGGCGAGCGCGGCGCGGCTGATTTTTACGCCAACAGCCGCTATCAAAACGGTTTTATCACAATTGAAAAACGCTTGTCAGAACCGTCTGCGGTAGCGGGCGGATTTTTCAATAACTCCCGAATTTTCCTGCGCGGAAATTTATTTTCGGAAAATCGCGACAACGGGACTCGCCTGCAAACGAACCGGACGTATTTTCGGCAAGCGGTTTTCGGCGCGGATTTTCCCGAAACGAATCCGGGCGCTTTTCAGCTTCGCGCTTTCGTCGAAAAACAAATTTACGACCAGATTTTTTCAGGCGTTTCAGCTGACAGAAACACGGAAAATCTAACGCGCATCCAGCGCGTTCCGTCGCAGGCTTTCGGCGCAAATCTTTTCTGGTCAAAGGCTTTCGGCAATCATGCGGTTTCTTCCGCATTTGAATTTCGCGACGTGCGCGGCGCGAGCGATGAAACTATTTTTACAAACAATCGCGCGACTTCCGCAGTCGGCGCGGGCGGAAAAGAACGCGCGTTTTCCGTTTCGGCGCAGGATTTCTGGCGGGCGGGCGATAAATTAAACTTAAGCTTCGGCGCGAGATTCGACGCCTGGGAAAATAAAGACGCGCTTTCGGCGACGCGAAATTTGACGACGAATCAAACGGCGGTCGTCAATTTTCCGAATCGCCGCGAAAGCGCTTTCAGCCCGCGTCTTGCCGCGCTTTATCGTCTGAACGAAAATTTCTCGCTTTACGCGGCGTTTTCCAAATCGTTTCGCGCGCCGACTTTAAACGAGCTTTATCGCGCTTTTCGCGTCGGAAACGTTTTGACTTTAGCGAACGAAAATTTAAAATCCGAGCGCGCCGACAATTTTGAAGGCGGAATAAATTTCACAAGTCTTTCCGGACGTTTGAATCTGCGCGGAAACGTTTTCGTCGCCGAAGTTTCGCGTCCCGTCGTGAGCGTGACTTTAAGCTCGACGCCGAATTTAATTACGAGGCAGCGCCGGAACGTCGGCAAAACGCGGGCGCGCGGCTTGGAACTGGACGCGGAATTTTTGCTGCGGCGAGATTTGCGCTTTTCGGCGAGCTGCCTGCTGGTCGATTCGCGCGTCGCCCGATTTCCGGATAATCCCGATTTAGTCGGAAAATTTTTGCCGCAAGTCGCGCGTCAGCAGTTAAATCTGCAAATGTTTTATCGCCCGCCGGCGCGGTTTTCTTTCGGGGCGCAGGCGAGGATTTCCGGCGCGCAGTTTGAAGATGATTTAAACAGCCTGCGCCTGCGCCCGTTTTTCACGCTCGACGTTTTCGCGTCGTATCGCGCGGCGAAAAAAATCGAGATTTTTACGGCAATCGAAAATGTTTTTAACCGTCGCTACGACATCGGTTTAACGCCGAATCGAACCGTCGCCGCGCCGCGTTTCGCGCGCGTCGGCTTGCGTTTTGATTTGGGAAAAAGATAACTTTAATACCTTGCGACGAAAGGAAAAAATCTATATGAAAGCTGCATCGATTTTGGCGATTTTTCTCTTTTTGATTTTAGCCGCGCAGGCGCAAACAAATCAATCCGCGCCGGTTCCGACTCTTTCTTATGATGAGCTGATGCGAAATAAAGAGGCGTATTTCGGGAAAACCGTCCGCCTGAAAGCGTTCTGGAATTACGGTTTTGAGTGGAGCAGTCTGTGCGGCGAGGCGGATTGTCGAAAAGCCGGGGTGAAAACGTGGCTCGAGCTGCTCGATGAGGACGATTTGTGCAAAGGCTCGAAAGCACAGTTAAAAAAGGGAAGCACCAAGCATATTAATAATAGCGCCCAAGTCGTCTTTGTCGGAAAATTTTCGAGCGGCACGTTTGGACATATGGGCGCTTATAATTATCAATTTACGGTCAGCTGCGTGGAAGGATTTAAAAAATTAAAAGTTTAAAATAATGAGCAATAATAACGAACCGAATAAAATTATTTTTTCGATGGTCAGGGTCAGCAAGTTTTACGACAAAAAGCCGGTCCTGAAAGACATCTATCTGTCGTTTTTTTACGGCGCGAAAATCGGCGTTCTCGGCTTGAACGGGTCGGGAAAATCTTCGCTTTTGCGAATAATTGCCGGAACGGACAAGGAATTTAACGGCGAAGTCGTTTTCTCGAAAGGCTATTCGGTCGGCTATCTCGAACAGGAACCGAAGCTGGACGAAACGAAAACCGTCCGCCAGATTGTCGAGGAAGCCGTGCAGGAAACGGTCGATTTATTAAAAGAGTTTGAAGAAATCAACATGAAATTTGCCGAGCCGATGAGCGACGACGAAATGAACGCGCTTATCGAGCGTCAGGGCGAAGTTCAGGAAAAGCTCGACGCTTCGGACGCGTGGGATTTGGATTCGCGTCTGGAAATGGCGATGGACGCGCTGCGCTGCCCGCCGCAGGACACATTGGTTAAAACCTTGAGCGGCGGCGAAAAACGCCGCGTCGCGCTGTGTCGTTTATTATTGCAAAAGCCCGATATTTTGCTTCTGGACGAGCCGACGAATCATCTGGACGCGGAAACCGTCGCGTGGCTCGAACAGCATCTGCAAAAATACGAGGGGACGATTATCGCCGTCACGCACGACCGCTACTTTCTCGACAACGTCGCGGGCTGGATTTTGGAACTCGATAGAGGCGAAGGCATTCCGTGGAAGGGAAATTATTCGTCGTGGCTGGAGCAGAAACAGAATCGTCTGGCGCAGGAGCAGAAAACCGAGGACAAGCGGCAAAAAACTCTGGAGCGCGAGCTTGAATGGATTCGGATGTCGCCGAAAGGTCGGCACGCGAAATCGAAAGCGCGCATCAACGATTACGAAAAAATGGTCGCCGAAGGCAGCGAGCGGCGCGCCGAAGACTTGGAAATTTACATTCCGCCGGGCGAGCGTCTGGGCGATATTGTCATCGAAGCGCACAATGTTTCAAAGGCTTACGGCGATAAACTTTTGTTTGAAAATCTCGAATTCAGCTTGCCGCGCGGCGGAATCGTCGGCGTCATCGGTCCGAACGGCGCGGGCAAAACGACGCTTTTCCGTCTGATTACCGGACAGGACACGGCTGACGCGGGAACTTTCAAGGTCGGCGAAACCGTCAAGCTCGGCTACGTCGACCAGTCGCGCGATTCGCTGAACGGCGACAAAACTATTTTCGACGAGATTTCCGACGGCTTGGACATCGTCCAGCTCGGCAAGCGCGAGATGAATTCGCGGG
This sequence comes from Pyrinomonadaceae bacterium, assembly GCA_036389695.1. Classification (GTDB taxonomy): domain Bacteria; phylum Acidobacteriota; class Blastocatellia; order Pyrinomonadales; family Pyrinomonadaceae; genus JALZHR01. Next base: position 8,953 of record DASVWG010000534.1, on the reverse strand, counting down.
CTTATGTTTCGCGTTTCAATTTTTCGGGTTCCGACCAGCAGAAGCGCGTCGGGATGCTTTCCGGCGGCGAGCGAAACCGCGTGCACCTGGCGAAAATGCTCAAATCGGGCGCAAACGTGATTTTACTGGATGAGCCGACCAACGATTTGGACGTCAACACGATGCGCGCGCTCGAAGAAGCGCTGGAAAATTTCGCGGGCTGCGCCGTCGTCATCAGCCACGACCGCTGGTTTCTGGATAGAATCGCGACGCACATTCTGGCGTTTGAAGGCGATTCGAAAGTCGTGTATTTCGACGGCAATTACTCGGAATACGAAGCCGACAAAAAACGCCGTCTCGGACACGACGCCGACCAGCCGCACCGGATTAAATATAGAAGTCTGACGCGAGCCTAAGACGAAGGATGAGGGATGAAGGATGAGGGATGAAAAAGTGTTGAATTTTAAGTTTTGAATTATGAATGAAAGATTTCGACTAACTCAAAACTCAAAATTCAACACTTAAAACTTTCTTCTATTCATCCCTCATCCTTCATCCCTCATCCTTTTCTTACGCGCCGGTTCGTGCTACTCTGTTACCGCAAATTTCTATCCGTCTTGGGTTTTCCCCGAATCTAAATGAAAATTTTTTCCGTCGCTTTGAAAGCCTCGATTTTGCTTTCCGGCGTTTTATTTGTTTTTTCCGCTTGCGCGAGCCGTGCCGAAAATCGGTCTGGCGCGGCTGACGTTTCGACGACGGTTTCCGGCGAGCCAAACGACCGAATTCAGATTCCGGTAAACTCAAATCGTGAAAATTCGAATTCCGCCGCGCCGCAGCCGCCCGATACACAAGCCGAAATTCTCGACGAAAACGGCAAAACCACTAATTCCGAAATCGGCAGTTTCGATTTTAGAAATTACATCTATCCGCTGCCGCGCGGCTGGCAGGACGACGACGGCGCGGAAGCCATTCTGGAAGACGGCGGACGCCGGATGGAAGAAAAGCGCATCGGTTTATCTTACGTGACGACGAGATACGGCGACGTCACGGACGACGGCATTGACGAAGCATTCGTGATTCTGAAAATCGTCACGGCAGGCTCGGCGATTCCGCAAATCGTCTATGTTTTTACGTGGAAAGACGAAAAGCCCGCGCTTATCTGGCATTTTCGCACGGGCGACCGCGCCGACGGCGGCTTGAAAAATATTTATGCCGACGACGGAAATCTCGTCATCGAGATTTTCGGGCAAGACCGGTATATCTTAGGCGGCGTCGAAACGATGAAAATCACCGGCGACGAAGAACAACTCTGCTGCCCGACGCACTGGACGCGCGCCAGTTATAAATGGAACGGCAACGATTTTCGGATGCAGGGCAAGCGCCTGACTTTTTCCGTCGCCGATAAAAACGCGCCGCCGGTCGAAAACAAAAACGAGATTCTCGAAAAACAAAAGAACGTGAAAAAGTAAATAAAAGGGCGGAAACGCGACAGTTATGGAGCGTGTCTGCGGAACGCGAAATGATGAACGCGGAGCGATGAATTGCAGTTTCAGCGAATCGAATTCATCGTTTCGCGTTCATCATTTCGCGTTTAAGAAACACGCTCCATAACTGTCGCGTTTCCGCCTTTCTTTTTTTTTGTTACTTTGCCTTATAAAGTTCTTGACAAATAAAACAACTTAATATACATTTCAAAACATATGGCGAAGATTCAGGCGCTGCGTAAAGAGGAAACCGAAACGAACGAGCCGGTAAATATCGGCGATAGAGCATTTGACAATTTGCGGTTTATCCGCGAAACGATGGAGCGCTCGACGCATTTCACGGCGGTTCCCGGTTACGGCGGAATTTTTATGGGCTTGACGGCGATTGCGGCGAGCGTGATTGCTTTTCAGCAGATTTCAATCAGAGCCTGGCTTTCGGTCTGGCTGACGGAAGCGCTGCTGGCTTTCGCCATCGGGCTTTTCGCGATGTGGCAAAAGTCGAAAATCGCGAAATTGCCGCTCACGTCAGCGCCCGCCCGAAAATTTGCGAACGGATTTTTGCCGCCTATATTGTGCGGCGTCATTCTGACGCTCGGACTGTGGCGATTCGGAAATTTTGAAATGATGATTCCGGTGTGGCTTCTGCTCTACGGCGCGGCGGTCGTGACGGGCGGCGCGTTTTCGGTGAAAGCCGTGCCGGTAATGGGCTGGTGTTTTATCGCGCTCGGCGCAGCTGCGGCTTTTCTGCCCGCCGGATACGGCAACTGGCTGATGCTCGCGGGCTTCGGCGTTCTGCATATCATTTTCGGCATTATCATCGCCAGAAGATTCGGCGGCTAGCGGCAGAAGCTAAAAATAAAATCTGCCTGATTAAAATTATGCGAACAAAAGGAAATTTAGCTTTAGCGAAGGAAAATGAACCGGCGAAAACGCCGAAGCCGAACGCGCTTCACAAAGCGGCGGAGAGCGTTTCGACCGAGCTGGACAAATTGATTCACGAGCGTCTGCGGCTCGGCATTATCAGCGCGCTGGCGGCAAACGATTCGATGTCGTTCGGCGATTTGAAAAACCTCTTGCAGACGACTGACGGCAACGTCAGCGTTCACGCGCGAAAGCTGGAAGAAGCCGGTTATCTCACGTGCGAAAAATCTTTTAAAGGTCGCGTACCGCTGACCGAATATCGAATCACGGGCGCGGGGCGCGAGGCGCTGAATCGCTATCTGAATCATATGGAAGCGCTGATAAACGCGATGAAAGGCAAGTGATTTTCGATTTCAGGATTGCCGGTTTCAGGATTGGATTCGGAATTTAAAGGCGATGAATAACGGAGGAAATATGGGCGTGATTTTAATGGCAATGACAATCGGCGGATTATTTGTCGCCGCCGTTTTACTGGTTATTTCACTGGTGACGAAAAAGACTTGGCTGAGAACTTTTGTTCTCGGCGGCGTCACGACGTGGCTCGCCGGTTACATAATTTTATTACTGGTCGCCTCGATTTTCAGCGAGGAAAAAACGCTCGGGCTGAACGAGCCGAAAGAGTTTTGCGGTTTTTATCTGGATTGCCATATGCACACGAGCGTTTCGGGCGTAAGACGTACGAAAACCATCGGCGACGCGGCGGCGAACGGCGAGTTTTATATTGTCACGGTAAAAGTTTCGAGCGACGCCAAACGCGCGCAGCTTGGGCTGCACGCGCCGAATGCGCAGGTGATAGACGCAGACGGCAGGATTTTCGAGCGCGACCGCGATGCCGAAAATGTTTTAATCGCCTCGGCGACCGGGCAGCCGTTTGACGGGAAAGTTCCGGCGGGCGGAAGCTTCGAAAAGGAAATCGTCTTCGATTTGCCGACAGACGTCAAAAATCCGCGTCTCGACGTTGCCGAAGGCATCGGCATCGACAAAGTTATCGAGACGGTCTTAATCGGCGACGAAGACAGCCTGCTGCACAAGCGAAATTATTTTCAGCTGGCGCAACAAACTGAAACGGCGGGCGTGAATTGAGAAAAGGGAGTTAAAGCGTTATGCAAAAACTTGGATTAGCGGAAGGAAACGTCGAGCCGCAAAAAGGTTTCTGGCGGCGGCAGTTTCAAAAAGAGGCGACCGAATCGCAAAGAAATTTCGACTGGATTTTCGGCGTCGTTCTGCCCGTAATTTGTTTTGTCTGCGACCCGGTCGTTTTCAGAAACGTATTTACGGGCGAAGCTTTTTTGGGAGTTTTAAAGCCGTTTGCCTATGTTTTGAGCTTCGTTTCGGTGATGTCGATGGCGGCGTGGCTCATCTGGGGCGCGAAGCTGAAATGGCTCAACGGTTTTCTGGCAGGACTTTTTGCCGTCGGCGGCGTAATTTCGCTCGCGGTCGGGATTGTTTTACTGCCGGTAAGCCTGCTCGGATTGTTCGTCATAATCGGGCTTTTAGGCTTTACGCCGCTCTTTACCTCGATTGTTTTTCTGCGCAACGCGATTCGCGCTTTTCACGCGTCGAAATTGTTTCTCGAAAGAGGCGTTTTAATAAATTCATTCGTCTTGAGCGCGGTTTTCAGCGTCTGTTTGCCGACGGTCTTAAATATACAAATCAAAAGAGCTTTGGACGCGATGAGAGACGGCGACGCGCAAGCGGTTCGCGCTCAAGCCGCAAACTTAAAATACGTCGCGCCGCTCGTCGATTTTAAAGGCTTAGCCAGAGAATACGCTTTCGGCGCCGAGCGGCAGGACGCGGAAAAAAGAGCTGCCGTCGCCGAAGCTTACAGGGAACTGACGGGCGAAGATATAGAAGAAGCACGGGTTGGGGTTGACTAAAAATTTATGAAAAGTTTCGATGTGGTAATCGTCGGCTCGGGTTTAGCCGGTCTGCAATGCGCCAAGCTGCTCTCGCGGCGAGGCGCAAAAATTTTGCTCGTTGACCGCAAAACTGATTTGACGAAAGGCATTCACACGACCGGAATTTTCGTTCGCAAAACGCTGGAAGATTTCGACTTTCCGCCCGAAACTCTGGGCAAACCCGTGCGAAATGTCGCGCTTTATTCGCCGCGCTTGAAGGCTTTGCGTCTGTCGAGCAAACACGACGAATTCCGCGTCGGCAAAATGGGCTTGCTTTACGAAAATATTTTAGGCGAATGCGTCAGAAACGGCGTCGAGTTTTCCAATTCGACTCGATATGTTTCAGCGCAACAAGTCAGAACCGCCTGCGGTAGCGGGCGGTTGAACATTGATAACTCAAACGCCGATGATAATTCCAACGTCGATGATAATTCCAACGCTGTAATCGACAAACTTCAACCATCCGCTACCGCAGATGGTTCTGACACAATCGTCAATCTCGAAAAAAACGGCGAAGCGTTTGCGGTGAAAACAAAAGTTTTAGTCGGCGCGGACGGCGCGAATTCACGCGTGGCGAAAGATTTGGGTTTGGACGAAAACCGCGAGTTTATCGTCGGCGTCGAAGAAGTCTGGACGGGCGCCGCTTTAGAAGGCGAGCCGATTTTGCATTGTTTTCTCGACGCGCGGCTCGCGCCGGGTTATCTGGCGTGGGTGACGAACGACGGTGAGGAAATCCACATCGGCGTCGGTGGTTATTACGCTGGCTTGAACCCGCGCGAAGCGTTAGAAATTTTTAAGGCGAAAGTTATCGGAAAATTTGTCGATTTGCGCTCGGCGCGGCTGGCGGAAAAACGCGGCGGAAAGATTCCGGTCGGCGGCGTTTTAAAGCGAATCGCCAGCGAGCGAGGGCTTTTAATCGGCGACGCTTCGGGCGCGGTTTCGCCGCTCACGGCTGGCGGGCTCGACCCGTGTCTGCGCTTGTCGAAGATGGCGGCGGAAGTGATTTGGCAGCGGCTCGAAAGCGGAAATCCGCGGGTTTTACTGAAATTTTCCGGCGAGCTTTTCCGCGCGCGATTTGTTTCCAGACTCTGGATGCGCCGGATTCTGGCGAGCGTTTCAAATCAGATTTTGCTGGAAACCGGCTGCGCGTTTCTTAGGCTGCCGCTGCTCGAAAAACTGGCGGCGCACGTCTTTTTCGGGCGCGGCTCGTTTCCGGACGTCGATTTATCAAAAGGCGAAAAAGCGAAAATAGCTTTCGTCGAAGGCACAAATTAGAGGGAGTTTATCAACCAATGAACGAGCGTACAAAAACCGGTTTGGAGATTGTCGAAGCGGCTGTTTTACTCGGAATTTTAGGCGATGCTTTTCTGCGCGCGACGCCCTGGGGCTTGAATGTTTTTCTTTTCGTCGGCGCGTTTGCGGTGACGATGCTGGCGCTGGTTTTGCGGCGCAGGCGCGAGTTCTGGAATTTTCAAACCGCCTCGTTGCACGCCGCGCTTGTTTTTTTCGCGGCGATGTTTGTCTGGCGCGACGCGATTCAGCTCAAGCTTTTAAACGCGCTGGCGATTATGACGATTTTAACGGTTCTGACATTGCCCGCGCTGAAAATCAAAACGCAGGTTGCCGGATTGATTCATTACTTTTACGCCGCGTGTTTTTCGGGGATAAACGCCGCTTTCGCTCCGTTTTATCTTTTTATGGAAGACATCGAGTGGAAAACGATTCCGCGCGCGGGCTGGACGCGGCATTTGATTGCGGTTTTTCGCGGGCTGGCGATTGCCGCGCCGATTTTGTTTGTTTTCGGCGCGCTTTTTATGGCGGCGGACGCGGTTTTTCAAGGAATTATAGAAAAAACTTTGCGGATTGAGCCGGACGTTTTGTTTACGCATCTTCTTTTGTTCGGCTTCGTCGCGTGGTGCAGCGCCGGTTACCTGCGCGGCTCGATAATCGGCTTATCTTTTGACGATGACGTTAAGGAAGAAAATCAAACCGGGGTGAAAACGCAGTCGTTAAGCATTACCGCAACAGAAAAAAACGATGAAGCGAAAGAGTCTGCGCCGAAAGATGAAACGAAGAACGAGGAAACGCCGAACCCCGCCGGAGACTGGGACTGGCGCGACGTGAATAATTCGGCTTTGCCGCCCGTGTTTACGCTCGGCGCAATCGAGACGGGAATCGTTCTCGGCTTGATAAATCTTTTGTTTCTAAGCTTTGTCATCGTGCAGCTGCCGTATCTGTTCGGCGGAATGGATTTGGTGCAGAGCACGCCCGATTTCAAGCTCGCCGAATACGCGCGGCGCGGTTTTGGCGAACTGGTGGCGGTTGCCGCGCTCGTTTTGCCGATTCTGCTTTTGTCGCACTGGCTTTTGCGGAAAGATAAACCGTTTAACGAGAAAATTTATCGCGTGCTGGCTGGCGCGCAGATTGTTTTGCTGTTTGTCATCATGATTTCCGCGACGCAGAGATTGTTGCTTTACACGGGCAGTCTCGGTTACGGTTTGACTTCGGCGCGGCTTTACCCGATGGCGTTTATGATTTGGCTGGCGCTGGTTTTCATCTGGTTCGGCTTGACGGTTTTGCGCGGCGCGCGCGAGCAGTTTGCGTGGGGCGCTTTGTGGCTGGCGCTGTTTATGGTCGGCACTTTGCACGTTTTCAACCCGGACGAATTTATCGTGCGCACCAACGTTCGATTGATGCAGCAGGGACGCAGCTTCGATTCGAATTACGTGACGAATCTGAGCGACGACGCCATTCCCGCGCTTCTGGAATCGATGCCCGCGATGAATTTTGAGCAGCAATGCCCGGTCAGATATAAACTGGTGCGGCGCTTTGAAGAGGCGAAAAAGGAAAACGATTTTCGCACGTGGAACGTTTCGCGCTGGCTGGCGCGGCGCGAAATGGCACAACATCCCGAGACGCAGCATACTCTCGGCTGCCCGCTTCCGACGCAGAGCTTTTACGATGGTGGAGATTAATTCAACGAAAAAACGCGACCTCGTGCGCGAATATCTTTCGTATTTGCAGGTCGAAAAAGGCTTGGCGAAAAATTCGCTCGCCAGCTACGCGAGAGATTTGGCGAAACTGAAGGCGTGGTCGGAAAAAAACGATTTCGACATCGTAAACTTGAGCCGGCAGGATTTGCGCGAATTTCTGATTGATTTGTCGCGCGAAAATCTTTCGGCGACTTCCGTCAGCCGAATCATCAGCGCGCTGCGCGGATTTTATAAATTTTTATTGTTCGACCGGCACATCGCCAAAAATCCGGCGGAAGATTTGGACGCGCCGCAGAAAGCCGCTTACCTGCCGAAATTTCTGAATCAGACGGAAATCGAGGAGCTGCTTTTAGTGCCCGACGTTTCCGGCGAAATCGGTCTGCGGAATCGCGCGATGCTGGAAACGATGTACGCGGCGGGCTTGCGCGTTTCGGAAGTTTGCTCGCTGCAATTGGGCGATGTCGAACTCGACGCGGGAATTTTGACCTGTAAAGGAAAAGGCAGCAAAACGCGCAAGGTTCCTATCGGCAAAAGCGCCGTCGAATGGCTGAAAAGCTATCTGATTCTGCGCCGCCGGAAGGAAAACATCGAGATTCAGAATCTTTTTGTTTCCGTTTCGGGAAATCCGCTTTCGCGGCAGGAAGTTTTCCGAATGGTCAAGGAATGCGGCGAAAAAATCGGGCGCGAAGACATCTCGCCGCACACGCTCCGGCACAGCTTTGCCACGCACCTGATTCAAAACCGCGCCGACGTCCGCTCCGTCCAGCAAATGCTCGGACACGCCGACATTTCCACCACGCAGATTTACACGCACTTAAGCGACAGCCACCTGCGAAAATCTTACGAGCGATTTCACCCGCGCGCCAAAAACAAGGATAAAACCTAAAAGCGAAAAGACGCATCTCAAACTTGCAACCTGATAAAATTTTCGTTAATATGTTGATTTTGCTATTGACTCAAATGTCTGGCAAACAAGACTCGACAAACATTAAATAAATGCAAGGGTGGTCGAGTGGTTAATGGCACCGGGCTGTAAACCCGGCGGAGTAATATCCTACGTAGGTTCAAATCCTACCCCTTGCACCAGAATTAAGGGATGAGGTCAGAAGGATGAAGGATGAATAAGTTTATTTCTTATTCATCCCTCATCCCTCATCTTTCATCCCTAGCGGGCGGGAGTAGCTCATTTGGTAGAGCATCAGCCTTCCAAGCTGAGGGTAGCGAGTTCGAGCCTCGTCTCCCGCTCCAAAATTTTATCTGGATTAAATGGAATTCAGCCCAAGTAGCTCAGTGGTAGAGCGCATCCTTGGTAAGGATGAGGTCACGAGTTCAATCCTCGTCTTGGGCTCCAGACAGTTATTTTAGCAATTCATTAATCGTTCAAGAGGATAAGTAAAAGATGAGCAAAGAGAAATTTGACAGAAGCAAGCCGCACGTCAACATCGGCACTATCGGGCACGTCGACCACGGCAAAACGACTTTGACCGCCGCCATCACGAAAGTTTTGGCAAAACACAATCCGAAGATTCAGGTGCGTGCTTTTGATTCGATTGACAACGCGCCGGAAGAAAAGGCGCGCGGCATCACAATCGCCACCGCGCACGTCGAATACGAAACGGCGAACCGTCACTACGCGCACGTCGATTGTCCGGGACACGCCGATTACGTCAAAAACATG
>DASVWG010000533.1:0-3347 GCA_036389695.1 Pyrinomonadaceae bacterium | reverse complement strand
TGGACGACGACGAACTGGACGAAATCCGCAAGGAATATTATGAACTGGCGAAAGTGGCGCACGAGGAGTTGGACGAACGGAAGGACAAACGCAAACACACGGGAAAGCGAAAATGATACGATTTTAGATTTTCGATTGCCGATTTTAGATTGGATTCGGAAATTATCTTTTTCAAATTTATTCAGTGTGAGCCGAATTCCGCTTCCAATCGCAAATCTAAAATCTAAAATCTAAAATTACTTAGCTCGGCGCCTGGTCGGGAAAGGCGTCTGCATCGGGAATTTCCGGCGCGAGCAGCATTTCCTTGTAGTTTTGCGGCAAGGTGCGGACTTTTTTGTTGTTGTCGGTGATGACGTGCAGCGATTCGGCTTCGGCTAAAACGGTGTCGTCGGTCTCGCGATAAATTTCGTAGACGAAGCGAATCGAGCGGCTGCGGATTTCGGCGCATTTGGTGCGAATCGTGATTTCGTCTTCGTAATAAGCGGGCGATTTGTAGCGGCAGTAAATTTCGGCGACAACTAAAAGCGCGTTGTCTTTTTCCTCCATCTCCAGATAAGAAAATCCGCGCGCGCGGCAGTATTCGCTGCGCCCGATTTCAAACCAAATCGGATAATTCGAATGATGAACGATGCCCATTTTATCGGTCTCGGCGTAGCGAACGCGGATTTGAGTTTCGTGCCAGTCGCTCATAAGGTTAAATCATTTATAATACTTAAAACTGAAATAATCAAAGGGTAATCAAACTTCATTTTGAAAGCCTGATTACCCTTAAAATTGATACTGGGAGACAGGGATTCGAACCCCGATAGGCAGATCCAGAGACTGCAGTCCTACCATTAGACGATCTCCCACCAGATAAGAATAATTTATGGATTGAGAGCGCGCTTGTCAACTGGGTAGAGACGTCTTGCAATAGCCACGTCGTTTACGGCGTGGTTTGAAAAGACCAAATAATCAAAGGGCGTTTTAACGTCCTTCTATGGCTCAAGCCGAAGAAAAAGGACGTTGAAACGCCCTTTGATTATTCTCAATTCGCTTGTCCACGCCGTAAATGACGTGGCTGTTTTTATATTGTCGGCGCCGCAAATTAAGCCGGCGGCAAAAACTGAAAACGCGCTCGTCAAATGATTTAAACGCTTTCGGACTTGCTTGTTAAACACCGGCAAGGCAAAATATCCTTTTATGTCATCTGACGGGAAAGACATCGTCAATAACCGCGCCGCGTTTCACGAGTATCATATTCTCGACCGGTATGAAGCGGGCATCGCGCTGCAGGGCACGGAAGTCAAAAGCGTGATGCTCGGACGGATTCAGTTAAAGGAATCTTACGTGGCGGTGAAAGACGGCGAAATCTGGGTTTTCAACGCGCATATTTCGCCGTATTCGCACGGTAACCGGCAAAACCACGAGCCTTTGCGAACGCGCAAATTATTGCTGCACCGGCGCGAGATTGAAAAGCTGGAAAGGGAAGCGACCGTCAAAGGGATGACTCTGGTCGTGACGCGCATTTACTGGAAAAACGGGCGCATCAAATTTGAAATCGGCGTGGCGAAAGGCAAAAAGCTTTTCGACAAGCGCGAAACTATCAAAGCGCGAACGGTCGAGCGCGAAACGCGCCAGCAGTTGAAAGAAAATTCGAAATAAATTATAGATTTACACGGCAAGATTACAGTAAGATGTTTAAAAGTCAGTAGAAAGAATTAATTAACTTTCGGCATTTAAACATTAATTAACCAACAACGAGGAAAAATACCTAAATGAAATCTCAGGCAATTACAGGCAATTATCAGGAGGCAAACGTTGACGCGATTGCCGTCGCGGTTTTCAAGGACGAAAAGGCAACGGGCGGTTTTTTAAAGGATTTGGATAAATTGACGGGCGGGCTAATCGCGCCGGTTATCAAATCCGAAGAATTTACCGGCAAGGAAGGCGAAACCGTTCTGTTCTACGTCGCGCCGAAAGGCAAAGTCAAAGCGAGCCGTATTTTGCTCGTCGGAATTGGTGAAAAAACGGATTACAAAATGCCGAACGTGGCGATTCTGGCGGGAACGGCGACGCGCTACCTGCGCAAGCTGAACGTCAAAAGCTTCGCGCTCGTTCCGCGTTTCGGAACAAACGATGATGCGCGCGAAGTGGCGGCGCAGGCGATGCAGGGCGTCGTAACCAGTCAATTTGAACTGGACAAATACAAAACGAAAGAGAAAAACGAGAAAGCGATTGACACTTTTGCCATCGCGGTCGAAGGCGCGAACGAAAAAGAGCTTAAAGCCGGTTTGCAGCGCGGCGAAATCATCGGCGAATCAATCAACTTTACGCGCGATTTATCGAACGAGCCGCCGAACATTCTGACGCCGACCGAAATGGCGAAACGCGCGCAGCAGATGGCGAAAGAAACCGGTCTGAAATGCGAAGTGCTGGACGAAAAGCAAATGCAGAAAATGGGAATGGGCTCGCTTTTGAGCGTTTCTTACGGTTCGGAAGAGCCTGCAAAATTAATCGTTTTAAGATACGAGCCGAAAAAATCGACCGGCAAAAAAGGCGAATTAATGGCTTTCGTCGGCAAAGGCATCACTTTTGACACGGGCGGCATTTCCATCAAGCCCGCCGAAGGCATGGACGCGATGAAATACGATATGACCGGCGGCGGAACGGTTATCGGAACGATGCGCGCCATCGGTCTTTTAAAGCCGTCGGTGCCGGTTCTCGGCGTCGTCGCGGCGGTCGAAAATATGCCTGACGGAAAAGCCACGCGCCCGTCCGACGTCGTCACGGCGATGAACGGCAAAACGGTCGAGATTTTAAACACCGACGCCGAAGGTCGTCTGATTTTAGCCGACGCCGTCGCCTACGCCGAACAGCAGGGCGCGACGCGCATCGTCGATATGGCAACTTTAACCGGCGCGGTAATTATCGCGCTCGGCGACCATAACACCGCCGTTCTCGGCAACGACGATGGATTAGTGCAGGAAATTATCGACTGCGGCAAGGAAGTCGGCGAAAATTTCTGGCAGCTGCCAATCGGCAAGGAATACAGCCGCGCCATCAAATCGGACATCGCCGACATCAAAAACATCGGCGGCGGTCGCAAGGCGGGCACGATTATCGGCGCGGTTTTCATCCAGGAGTTTGTCGATAAAGCCAAATGGGCGCACCTCGACATCGCCGGAACCGCCTGGGCGGACGACACCAAACCGCATCAATCAAAAGGTCCGACCGGCGTCGCGATTCGCACGCTGCTGAGAATGGTCGAAAAATCGCAGTAACTTTTTTACTGTAGAACTATCGCGAATGATTCAAAGTAGGCTACGCAGCTTGATGGACAGGATAGACAGGATAAGAAAAATTCA
>DASVWG010000532.1:0-24815 GCA_036389695.1 Pyrinomonadaceae bacterium | reverse complement strand
GTCTTCGTAATGCGAGCGATTAAAAACGCCGATTTTTCCGCGCTCCGGCAAATTTTTGGAAATGCGCCAGAGAAAATCGTGTTCGAGTTCTTCATTTGAAGGTTGTTTGAACGAAACGACGTGGACGCCCTGCGGGTTGACGCCGCTCAAAACGTGACTAATCAAGCCGTCTTTGCCGCCCGCGTCCATCGCCTGCAAAACGATGAGCAGCGCGTATTTGTTCTGCGCGTAGAGAATTTCCTGCAATTCGGCTAAACGCTCGACGTTGCGCTTCAAATCTTCTTTGGCTTCGTCTTTAGCGAGATAATCGCCCGTAAAATCGGTCGCGAGTTTACTCAGATTTAGTTTTTTGCCCGCACGGATGCGAAATTGTTCGTATTTCATAAAAGGTTTATTCAACTTTAAGTTTTTTACCGATAAAAACACAAGCAATTTTTTTGAGCCGTTTCGCGCCGGAAAACTGCGTTTACAGATAGGGAAATTTGCGCAAATTTTTCGGCGGGCGCGGTCAATTGTTGTCGGGTAAAAAATTTATGAGAAATAACCGTGAAGCGGGTTTTTAAGCGAGCAATTTTTGGCTTATGATTTATGCCGCTACGATGCTTCCGGCGATGATTTTCGTGAACGGATTTTGAGAAAATTATGTTGAAAAGCTTTCTTGTTTTCACTTTTATCGGCGTTTTTCTGTCGGCTTGTCCTTCGACCGAGACGGTCGAATCGACGCGCGTTCCGGCGGCGGGCGTTTATCAGAGTTATTCGATTACCGCTTCAAAAAAGCAGACGAGCGTTTACGCGGTTTTTCGTTTGAACAACGAAACGGGCAGAACGATTGATTTGGACGCGCCCGCGAAAATCGATTTGAACGGCAAGCCGATGACGGAAATCGCGCCGACTTTCGCGACCGGCACGACGTATGAAGCCAAAGCGAGCGGCTTTGTGCCGAAACAGCAATTTGTTTTTACCGACGGCGCGGGCAAAGTTTATCGCAATGAAATCGCGCTTCCGGCGCTGGAAATTCCGGTGCAGAAAATCGTTCTGAGCCGCACGCGCGCTGCTTTTATAAAACTCTCGCGCGCCCTCGCGCCGAACGAGCAAATTTCCGTCTCCGTGACCGGAAAAGCGGTTAAGGATAAAACTCCGCTGAACAAATCGGTGGAAGCGAGCCCGGACGAATCGCGAACCGGCGTTTCAATCGCGCCGGAAAGCCTGAAGGAATTTATGACGGGCGCGGTGACGATTAACGCGGCGGTCGAGAAAAAAGAATCGCTCAAACAAGCCACGCCGAGCGGCGGGGCGATACGCTTCGTCTATCAATCGGCGGCGGTCGCGGCTAAACTGACAAAATAATCTTGCAAAAATCAAAATTTATTCGTTTAATTAGCGAGGAAAAAAACTTTGTGTTTCTTTGCGTCTTTCTCTTCGCGTCCTTTGCGGTAAAAATTTTCTTAACCGCAAAGAACGCAAAGTTTAGCGCAAAGGACGCGAACGCTATTTATTTTGAGTTTGCATCGCGCTGAAATTTTATGAAAAGAATTCTCTGTTTCTTGGTCGTATCGCTTTTTTTATCGGTTTCCGGTTACGCTCAAACCAGACTTGTGCCGCATAAAATCACTCTGAAAAACGGCAAATCGTTTAATCTGAATTTGCCCGCCGATTACGAAATCACGCCCGCCGTCGAAGGCTTAAAGCGCGTCCGTTTTTTCGCCAAAGCGCCGGACGGAAGGATTTTTGTGACCGATATGTATAATCTTTCCGACAATACGCAGGGCGCGGTTTACATTCTCGACGAATTCGATTTGCAGACCGGAAAATTTCGCAAGGTCACGCCGTATCTGACGAATCTGAAAAATCCGAACAGCGCCGCCTTTTATACCGACAAAAACGGGCAGGACTGGTTTTACCTGGCGGAAACCGACAAAATCACGCGCCGGAAATTTACGCGCGGCGAGACGAAGCCGACCGCGAGAGCCGAAACGATAGCGACCTTTCCCGATTACGGTTTGAGCTACAAATACGGCGGCTGGCATCTGACGCGCAGCCTGGCTTTTTCGCCCGGCGGAAAGCTTTACGTTTCGGTCGGCTCGAGCTGCAACGCCTGCGACGAAAAGCCGACCGAGAAAGAACGCGCGACCGTGCAGGAAATGAACGCGGACGGCAGCGAAAAGCGCACTTTTGCGAAAGGCTTGCGCAACGCCGTCGGTCTGAAATGGATTGGAAACGTGCTCTGGGCGACGAACCAAGGCTCAGACCATCTCGGCTTGGACAAACCGGACGAAACTTTTTACGCCTTAAAGGACGGCGCCGATTACGGCTGGGCTTCGTGTTATCAGGCAAACGGCAAAATCTTTTTCGACACGACGCCGCCGAATCGCATCAAGAAGCCGACGAATCGCTTAAAGTCGTGCGCCAATGTATCGACATCTTACGCTTATTTTCCCGCGCACAGCTCGGCGATGGGCTTCGATTATTTCGACGCGCCCGACACGGACGAAACTATCAAAAACGCATTTTTAGTTTCGCTTCACGGCGCGACCGACAAGCGCGTCGCGCACGGCTATAAAATCGTGATTATGCGGAAAGGCGAAAAGCTGCAGGATTTTGCCAACGGCTTTCTGGTCGGCAGAACCGTCAACGGTCGCCCGTGCGACATTATGCGGCTCGACGCTAATTCGTTTCTTTTTACGGACGATTTCAGCGGCGTCGTTTATTACGTGAGAAAGAAATGAAAAACAAAAATGAAAATCAAAACAGTCTTGCCGGTTTGCCGGACGGCGAAGACGTGCGCCAGTCGTTCTACGTTCTTTCCGGTCGAGTCGAAGAACTCGGCGTCAATATCGACGAAAATTTTTCCGCGCCCGACCACGCCCGGTTTATCGGCATCTTTGAAGCGCATACGATTATTCTATACCCGCGCGTCGCGCCGGTTTTTGCGATGTGGTTTACCGTCGCGCACCTGTTCGGTCATATGACGCAGCTGACGCGCAAAACTCCGCGCGTTGACCGCGCCAACGAGCTTGTCCTGAGCACCGGAAAAATTCTGACGCCCGCAGACGTGCAGTTGATTTACGACCACGAGCGCGAGGCGGCGGAGATTGGCAGGGCGCTGATTGCGGACGTCGAGCCGGAGCTTTCGCCGGAAATGGACGTGGCTTACACGCGTTTTTTCCACGCCGATTTTCGCTATCTGATTAACTTTATCGAAACCGGCGCGGCGGGTGTCAAGGTTTTTGAGCGTTACTGGCGACACGAACCGAATCCGAGAGAATTGATAACCGCCGATGCGCGAAAGCTTCTGGATATGAAGGATTTTCCCGTATCGGATGAAAAAATCGTCGTGGTTTGAGACGTTTCGCCCGAGCGTTTTTCAAAAGATAAAGCGCCGTGCTTCTAATCTGAATTTAGAAGTTCGACGCTTTAAAAGCTTTGATTTCATAAATAAAAAGCTTCGCTTAAATCAGAGCGAAGCTTTTTATTTGTCATTTCAGACGGATTACATCTTGATTTTTTCGTAATGCGCGCTGATTCGCTTCACATAATTCTGGGTTTCGGTGTAAGGCGGAATTTTATTGCCGTATTTTTTGACCGAGCCTTCGCCCGCGTTGTATGCCGCCAGCGCCAATTTGACGTCGCCGCCGAATTTATCGAGCAGCCAGCGCATATATTTTACTCCGGCTTCGATGTTCTGCTGCGGATTATAGATGTTTTTTACGCCCCAGCGAACGGCGGTGGCGGGCATCAGCTGCATCAAACCGCTCGCGCCTTTGTGCGAGGTCGCTGTTTTCTTAAACGAAGATTCCTGGCTCATCTGGGCGAAGATGAGCAGCGGGTCGATATTATGACGCGTGCTCGATTCTAAAATATAGCCGTCGATGACCGCGTTGCCCGTCGTGAAAGCGCCGAGCGATTTATTCATCGCCGACTTCGTGGATTTGAAGGTCAGCGAATAGGCGTCCGCCAGCGCGCTCCAATTGGTCTTCTGAAAGTCCATTTCTTCGGTTCTGTCTTCCTGTCCAGCCTCGACCGAAGTCGAGGTTTCGACGGTCTCGCCTGTCTTTTCCGTCTTATCTAAAGAGGAAGCAACATTAATTGCGGGGCTGATTCTTTGTTCGTTTGGAGAAAAATTCCGGTTGTTTTGAGCAAAGGTCGAAAAGACGAAAATAACGGCTAAAGCGAAAGAAAGACAGACTTTTATCATCAATTAGAGACTCCTTTATGAGTTAAAGCGACGGCGAAAACAAAAAGCGGTTTGGCGCGGCGCGAAGTTAAGTTGTTAATTGGAAATTAAGGGCGATTGCGGTCAAATTTCACGGGGTTTATTCAAACCGGTGTTTTTAAATCGTTAATCGTTCAGATATTAATTAGACGGCGAAAACCGGCTTTCGGTTGCTATAAAAATTACTCCCGGTTCTTTGTTTGAAAATTTTATGTAGAATCGATTCAGGGCGGGTAAACCGGCTTCAAATCTCTTGCGATAAGAAGCCGGTTTACCCGCCCCGAGTTTTAAATAGACTAATTGTTTAGTTACAAACAAGCGCCGACGCCGACGGCACACCACGCTCTGCCAGTCGTGTTGTATTGCGCGCTGCCCGCGCCGAAGAGGTCGGCTGCCGCGTTCAGCATCGCCGTTCTCGCGCCCGCGAAATTCGTGCCCGTGGTCATATAGACGGTCAGAGCGCGATACCAGATTTTTCCTGCATCATTCGCGCCCATTCCCGAAACGGTAACGCCGCTCAGGTGATGCGTGCCGCCGTTTGCCGCCAGATAAAACACGTGGTTGGGAATGCCGGAATTGATGTGAACGCCGCCCGAATCACTGGTTCCCGTGTAACGTTCGGAATAATGGTCGGGGTCGTCGTTAGTCGTATAACCGTAATTTCCGGCTAAGTGCGGGTTGTCCATATAGCGAAGCGCGTCGCCGGAGACTGAAGGCGTGTAAGCATCTTCGCCGATTTTCCAGGTGTTAGCCGAAACCACGCCGCCGTCGGCATACAGTTCAACCAAAACACCGAAAACGTCGGAAATCGATTCGTTCAGCGCGCCCGATTCGTTTGAATAAGTCAGATTCGCCGTATATTCGGTGACGCCGTGCGTCATTTCGTGTCCGGCAATATCGAGCGTGACCAGCGGCGAAAACTGCGAGCCGTCGCCGTCGCCATACGACATCTGATTGTTCAGCCAGAAAGCGTTGTTGTAATTTCTGCCGAAGTGAACTCTGGAAGCAATCAGGCTGACCGAGCTGTTCGCGCCCGCCGCAACCGTTCTCGGACCGCCGTTGCCGTCGATGCCGTTGCGTCCGTGGACGTTCAGGTAATAATCATACGTTGTCGCCGCGCCGAGATGGGCGTCAACTCCGGCGCGCTCATTCGTCGCATTCCAGATGTCGTCCGTGCCGGTAAAGCGATACATTTTGCCGCCCGTGCCGAACATCGTGTTGCCGGTCGTCCTCATATCTAAGGTTCCCTGACGGCGGGTTAAATCTTCCATATAGAACGTGCCGCCAGCCGAGCTGGTATTGATGGTTATTGTGCCGCTGTAGAGCGACGAGCCGGTGCCGGTTTGCAGATTGTTGTATTCGAAAACCTTCTCGCCCGTCTGCGCGTCAACGAAAACGACCGGAACCGACGGATTATCCGTGTTTTCCACGTTCTGCATCTCGACGCGGTAGGTTAAATGGTCGCGGTCTTCGGCGCGATAAATCCAGAGGTCGATTTTCGTCACTTCGCTTGAGCCTTTGGAACGTGTGGAATTGGAAAGTCCGGCAAACGATTTAGCGAAATTCAGCGCTTCGGCTGCCGAAAAATTCGGCTGCGTGCTGACCGCTATGTTTGCTTTTAAATCGTCGGTCACGCTTTTTAATTCGCCGTCCGCGTTAAGGTGAACGATTGCCTCGCCTTCCCAGACCGGAACGTTGTTAATCGTCTGCTGAAAACGCGTATGAGCCATGCTCAGCTTGTCGATATCGACTTTTTTGACTTTAAAGTCGTTATCATTACTGATGCCGCGACGGGCGGCTTTATCTTTTATTACGCTTAAGCTTTTTTGCTTGGCTTTTTCGATTTCGTCGGGGGTGCCTTTACCGAAAAGGGTTTTGCCTGCGCTCGCCGTGTCAGAGGTCGAGAGAAAAGCGGAAACCGCTAAAACAAGCAGCGCCATAATACTTAGAAATTTTTTCACGCTATGTACTCCTGAGAATTAATTTTTATTTGCCGATAATATATCAAGCCGGTATAGATGCAATGAAAGCCTGCAAGCTGAAAGCTTTCTAAGATTAAAGCCTAAAATAAATGATTTTGTGTAAAAATAAAGCATTTGAAAATGGTAAGATTTTCAAAGCTGCCGGTAGTGGCGGTGTTAAGAGTTTAACATTTAAACTCGCAGTGTCAAGAGAAAATCAGATTCGTTTTCAAGAGGCTGTATCTCGGAATGTATCTGTTATATGCTGTTAGAGAGTGATTTTGAGTAAATTAAGGCTTACAATATACACTCTATAAAACTAAGTAACTATCGGTATAATAAAGCATTTATGAACATCGGAATCACGGTTTATCCAACTTACGGCGGAAGCGGAATTGTCGGCTCGGAGCTCGGGCGCGAGCTTGCCGCGCGCGGTCACAACGTCCATTTTATCTCGTCGATGCTGCCGACGCGCCTGACGGAGCTCAATGAACGCGTGCATTTTCACGAAGTCGAGATGATGTCTTATTCGCTTTTCGAGCATCAGCCGTATGATTTGGCGCTGGCGACGAAAATGGCGACCGTCGCGCGCTCGGAAAAACTCGACCTTCTGCACGTTCATTACGCGATTCCGCATTCCATCAGCGCGATTCTGGCGCGCGAATCAATCAAGCAAAAACGCTATGTTCCCGTTATCACGACTTTGCACGGAACGGACATCACTTTGGTCGGCGCCGACCGCAGCTATCTGCCGATTACGCGTTACGGGCTGCAGCAATCGGACGGCGTGACCGCCGTGTCAAAATTTCTGCAAAAAGCGACCATCGAAACCTTCGATTTTGACGAAATCGAGGTTATTCCGAATTTTATCTGCGGCTGTCATTACAAGCATATTCCCGCCTCGCCCCTGCGCGACGAGCTTGCGCCGAACGGCGAAAAACTGCTCGTCCACGTTTCCAATTTTCGCGCCGTCAAGCGTCCGGTCGATTGCGTCGAAATTTTAGCGAAAGTGAAGGAAAAAGGCGGAAAAGCGAAATTGATTATGGTCGGCGACGGACCCGAACGCTCGGCTTGCCTCTATCGCGCCGAGCAGCTCGACGTCAAAGACGAAACGATTTTTGTCGGCAAACAGGCGAATATTCCCGATTATCTCGGCATCGCCGACGTTTTTCTGCTGCCTTCGGAACTGGAATCTTTCGGCTTGGCGGCGCTCGAAGCCGAAGCCTGCGAAGTTCCCGTCATCGCCACGCGCATCGGCGGCATCCCGGAAGTCGTCACCGAAGGCGAAACCGGATTTTTGAGCGACATCGGCGACGTCGAAAAAATGTCGGACGACGTGATGCGGTTTTTAAAAGACGAAGAACTGCGCCAAAGCTTCGGCGAAAAAGCCCGCGAATCCGCCGTCTCGCGCTACGGCTCGGAGCTTATCATTCCGCAATACATTAAGTTTTACGAAAAGATTCTGGCGCAGAGCGAGAAACGACAGATGCAGAACGCTTAATTAAAAGGGAAAGGAGAAACCGCTTTATGATTCGCGGGAAAAGAAAATCGAATAAAGCTACACAGACAGAAGAAATCGAGAAGTTACGCGAGAAAATACAAAACCTTAAACCTCAAACCGAATTAGGAAAAACTCTTTCGCAGCTTTCACGGAAAGGCTTGGAAAGCGGTGTAAGTGTTTTGGATGCGGAAGAAATTATGTCGGAACTCGGAAGAAGCCGGTATGAATAAAACGAAAAGTTTCGTTGATTCAAGTATTTTGCGGGCGGGTTGGCGCGGTATTACGGTTTTGCGAATAAAATCGTTAACAATTTTGAGCGAGGCTGAGCGCGAATTTGTTTCTTCGCCTTTTGTTCGTCTGGAAGTCAAGCCGAAAGCCGTCTTTCACAAAAACGCTGACGAAACGGCTTTTTACGCCGCCTTTTTTGAAAATGTAGACGAGTGGATTGACGATTTAAAAAAAATTGTCAGCGAGGCGGAAAGCTTAGCCGAAAAATACGGATTAAACGGAATGGATGCGCTTCACATCGCGGCGGCGATAATCGCTGAAGCCGACGAATTCATTACGGCTGAACGCTCCACGTCGCCGCTGAGCCAGGTCAAAGAAGTTAAAATTGTTTCGATAAATTAGTCTTTAATCAAATGGCTGAAAATGAAAAACCCGAATTGATTCGCGCCGTCGGCGTGTCAGGCGCGACGACGCTGAATATGATTGATATGATTGGCGTCGGACCGTTTATCACGATGCCTCTGATTATCGCCGCGATGGGCGGACCGCAGGCAATGATTGGCTGGATTGCGGGAGCGCTTTTGGTTATTTGCGACGGTTTGGTCTGGGCGGAGCTCGGCGCGGCGATGCCGAAATCCGGCGGACCTTATAATTATTTGCAGGAAATTTACGGCAAACGGCGTCTGGGACGAATGATGTCGTTTTTGTTTATCTGGCAGTTGCAGTTCAGCGCGCCGCTTTCGATGGCTTCGGGCTGTCTCGGTTTCGCGCTTTACGCGACCTACATTTTCCCCGATTTGGGGCAGACGCTTTTTCAGAAAGATTTCGTTTTGCCGGTTCCGCTGCTCGGCGATTTGAGCGCGAGCGTGCTGGCTTCTTACGGCACGTTTGTCGCCATCGGCATCTGCCTGTTCTGCGTTTTTCTGCTTTACCGGAAAATCACGATTATCGAAAAATTCGGAAAATTTCTCTGGCTCGGCGTGATGCTGACGATTGTCTGGATTATCTTTGCCGGTCTGACGAATTTCAACGCGGCGCTGGCGTTTGATTTTCCGCCCGACGCTTTTACTTTGCGACCGGAATTTTTTCTCGGCTTAGGCTCGGCTTTGCTTATCGCGGTTTACGATTACTGGGGCTATTACAACGTCAATTTTTTTGCGGGCGAAGTCAAAGAGCCGGAAAAAACTATTCCGCGCTCGATTATCCTTTCGATTCTGGCGGTCTCGGCGATTTATATCGTGATGAACATCTCCATTCTCGGCGTCATCCCGTGGCGCGAGTTTATGGAAACGGCTAATTCCGACGCGCGGCGTTTTGTGATTTCGGTTTTTATCGAGCGGCTTTACGGCAGCACGGCGGGCGTGATTGCGACTTTGCTGATTATGTGGACGGCGTTTTCGTCCGTCTTTTCGCTTCTGCTCGGTTATTCGCGCGTGCCTTACGCGGCTTCCTTAGACGGAAATTATTTCAAGGTTTTTTCAAAAATTCACCCGAAACATCGCTTTCCATACGTTTCGCTTTTGATAATGGGCGGCATCGCGGCGCTGTTTTGTTTTCTGAAGCTGGCTGACGTCATCGCGGCGCTCGTCGTCATCCGCATTATCATTCAATTCTTAGCGCAAATCGTCGGCGTGATAATCCTGCGCCAGACGCGCAAAGATTTTCCCAGACCGTTTAAAATGTGGCTTTACCCGCTTCCGGCTCTAGTCGCCATCGTCGGATTTTTATACGTGCTATTTATGCGCCAGAATTTCCAGAAGGAAGTGAAATACGCCGCCGTTTTGATTATTTTAGGCTTGATAATTTATCTCATTCGCTCTTATAAACGCGGCGAATTTCCGTTCGGCGAAAAAATTGTGGGAGAAACGGCAGATGGAGATTTGTCTACAGATGAACAAAGATAAACTCATATACAAAACAAGATTTCAGATTTCGGATTTCAGATTTCAGATTAAAAAAATATCTGTGTTTATCTGCGTGCATCTGTGGTTAATTTCGCTTTGCCTCTTTGCGCCTTTGCGAGAAATTTCCGCGCAGGTTCGCCCCGTTTACGATTACGGCGCAGTCGGTTTAAGCCAGCTTCTCAAAAGATTAAACACGACCGCCAGCGTAATGCACATCGGCGCGCACCCGGACGACGAAGATTCGGCGCTGCTGGCATATCTGGCGCGCGGCGAAAATGCGCGGACGGCTTATCTGTCTTTGACGCGCGGCGACGGCGGGCAGAATATTATCGGCTCGGAATTGTTTGAATCTCTGGGCGTAATCCGCACCGAAGAGCTTTTGCAGGCGCGTCGGCTGGACGGCGCGGAGCAGTATTTCACGCGCGCTTTCGATTACGGTTTTTCCAAAACTCTGGAAGAAGCGCGAGCGAAATGGGACGAAAAAATAATTTTGTGCGATGCGGTCAGCGCTATCCGTCGTTTTCGCCCGCTCGTCGTCATTTCGCGCTTTACGGGAACTCCGGCGGACGGTCACGGGCAGCATCAATTCGCCGGTTACATCGCGCCGCTAGCCGTCAAAGCCGCCGCCGATGCCGGTCAATGCAAAGACGCGGGCGCGCCGTGGCAGGTTTTAAAATTCTATGTTTCGCAAGGCTTTCGCTCGCAGGCTGTGCCGACTTTGCGTCTGAACACGGGCAGATACGATTATCTGCTCGGACGTTCCTTTTTTGAAATCGCGATGGAAGGCAGAAGCCAGCACAAAACGCAGGAACAAGGCGTCCTGGAGCTGAAAGGCGAGCGTTTTTCGGGCTTGAATCTGATTGAAAGCAAAGTTCCGAAAGTCGAAAAAGAAACGAGCGTTTTTGACGGCATCGACACTTCTTTAGAGAACATTCCGAGATTGTTCGGCAAAGATTACAATGCGGTCGGCGAAGATACCAAAGCGCGTTTAAAAACGATACGGGAATCAGCCGAGCGCGCCGCCAAAGAATATAATCCGAACGAGCCGCAAAAAATCGTGTCCGCTCTGGCGCGCGGCAGTAAAGCCGCCGATGAATTGTTTTCCGGTTACCTCTCTGCCGTCAAAGTCGAAAGAGGAAAAGAATTTGACGAAAGAAGGACGATTGAAGACCACATTTTTTTCATCGCAAATGAAAAACTGAATCAATTTACCGAAGCCATAAAGCTGGCGGCGGGAATTCAAATCGAGGCTTTAGCCGACCGCGAAACCGTCGCGCCGAATGAAACTTTTACGGCGTCGGTCAAGGTTTTTTATCCTGAAAATCCGAATATTAAGGTCGAGCAAATCAATCTCCGTCCATTACACTTTCAGCGAGGGGTGAAAATTGCGTCGGCGGAAGAACCTAAAAACGATTCTTCCGCATTTGTCGCTTTCTCGCGCGAAAAAGCCGTCCAAGCCGCTTATTTCAATGTCAGCGTGCCATATGGCACGGAATTGACGCAGCCTTATTTTCTTAAAGCGCCGCGCGCGAATTATCTTTACGCCGTGCAGGATTTATCGAGCCGGAACCAGCCTTTTCAATATCCGCTGGCGTATGGCGCGGTGAATTTGGAGATTAACGGCGAACCGGTTTTTTTAAGTCAAACGCTCGAATATCGTTACGCCGACGACGTGCGCGGCGAAGTGCGGCGCGATTTGAACGTCGTGCCGAAAGTTTCCTTGAGTCTCGACCAGAAGCTTTTGATTATCCCGCTGGGCGGAAACAAAAAACGGCAGATTACGATGAGCGTGACGAATAATTCGTCGGGCGAAATCAAAGGACAGGCGAAACTGAATCTGCCCGAACGCTGGAAGGCAAGTCCGGCAGCGGCGGATTTCGATTTGAAAACGAAAGGCGCGAAAACATCAATCGTTTTCGACGTGACAATACCGGTGACTTTTACGCTGGCAAGTTATAAAATCGGCGCGGAAGCGATGCTGGCAAGCGGCGAAAAATTCACGCAGGAAATGCACACGCTCGCCTACCCGCATATCCGAACGCATCGTTTTTACACGCCCGCCGAAACCGCCGTCAACGTCTTTGATTTAAAATCCGCGCCTGTCAAAGTCGGTTACATAATGGGCAGCGGCGATGCCGTGCCGGAAGCGATTCAGCAGATGGGCTTCAGCGTCCAGATGTTGAATGAAAACGATTTAGCGAGCGGCAATCTGGCGCGTTTCGACGTGATTGTCGTCGGCATTCGCGCCTTTCAAGTGCGGCAGGATTTGATTTCAAATAATCAGAGAGTCCTCGAATACGTTCGCAACGGCGGAAATTTAATCGTCCAGTATCAGCGTCCCGAATACGAAAATTTACTGCCTTTTCCGGCAAAAATCGGCGCGCGCGTCGCAGACGAAAATGCGCGAGTTTCGATTTTAGAGCCGCAGAATCCCGTTTTTAATTTTCCAAATAAAATTGCGGATGAAGATTTTGAAAATTGGGTGCAGGAAAGAAATCTTTACAGTTTCACGACGTTTGACGCGAATTATAAACCGCTGCTCGAAGCGCACGACGCCAATGAAGCGGAAAATAAAGGCGGTTTAGTCGTTGCGGAAATCGGAAAGGGAAAATACATTTACACTTCCTACGCCTTTTTCCGGCAGCTTCCGGCGGGCGTTCCCGGCGCGTATCGAATTTTTGCGAATCTTTTGAGCTTGCCGAAAAGTGGGAATCCGCAAAAGGCAAAAAAATAAGAAGTATGATAAGTGTCAGTAGCCCGACCGTGAGGGAGGGCTTTGTCTGTAGCGTGAAAAAGTCTTGATTTAAAACAAAAGCCCGCGCTGACGCTTGGGCTACTGATACTGCTTTTCTTCCGTGATAAAAATCAGTTCAAAATAAATTGCATTAAACCCTTTAAATCCAAAGGATAAACCGGAACGGCGAACTGCGCTTTGAGTGCGTCAAAATTCATTCCGTCCAGCAGAACGGGTTCGTCGGATTTGATTGTGTGCTGCGGAATGATGACGAAATCGCCTTCGATTTGGTTTTTCACGGCGAGATAATCCTGTCCGGTCAGGAGTCCGGCGACGGCGACATCGCCGCCGAAATAATTGTTTTTAACCGCTAAAACATTGAGCTTTGAACCGGTTAAAGAATTTAATTCCTCAATTTTCCGGCGCAGAATCGGCGCGAACATTTCGCCCGTCAGAATTGTTCCGTTGAGAGAATTTGAATTTTGAATTTTGAATTTTGAATTTTGAATTTTCGGAACAATCGCCAATTTATGAGTTCTGACGTTTTCAGTCAAACTCTGTGCCGCTGTGTCTCCGCGATTAATTTCCGCCCTTACTGACGCGCGGGCTTCCGCCTTTTTCAGCAAGCCGTCAAACGAATTCAGAAACGAGCGAATCATTCCGACGCCGTCTTCGATTTGCGGGTAATTGCCGTAATGACGGCGCGAGGGAATGGGCAGACCGGCTTTCAGATAAATTTCGTCGCCTAAGAATGCGAAGGTCGTGCCGAGCGTCTGGCGAAATTCTTTTTGCAGTTTTTCGATTTCGCGGATGGTGCGGCGGCAGAATTCGGGCGTCACGCGCGTTAATCTTTCGTCCGTGTTGTAACGCGTCAGCGCGACCGGAACAATCGCCGTCGAGACGATTTTCGGATAATGCGCCGCCAAATCGCGCACGGTTTTTTCTAAGATTTTTCCGTCGTTGATTTCCGGGCACAGAACGACCTGCGCGTGAATTTCGATGTCGTTGTCCAACAGGCGTTTTAATTTACCGGAAATGTCGGCGCGTTTTTCGTCGACACCTAAAAGATATGCGCGCGTTTTTAAATCCGTCGCGTGAACCGAGACGTATTGCGGCGAAAGACGCTGTTCGAGGATGCGCTTCATTTCGTCTTCGGTTATCGAAGAAAGCGTCGTGTAGTTGCCGTAGAGAAACGAAAGCCGGATGTCTTCGTCGCGCACGAAAAGCGACGGTCGCGCGTCTTCGGGATTGCCTTTGCAGAAACAAAAAATGCACTCGTTGGCGCACTGGCGCGGCACGATTTGCTCGAACATCAAGCCGAAATCTTCGCCTTCTTCGCGCTCGATTTCCAGTTCCCAGGTTTCGCCGCCCGGTTTTTTAACTTGTAATGTCAGCTCGGTTTCGCCCGCCGTCTGAAAGCGAAAATCCAGATAATCGCGCACCGTTCGACCGTTGACACGCACGATTCTATCGTTCGGCTGGAGGCTCAATTCTTCCGCCAAACTTTCGGGCGCGACTTCGGTAATTAAAACTCCGGGTCGGCGAAGCTGTGTAATTGCTGGTGTAACGGCGAATTCGTACATTTGGAAAATTCAATAATTTGAACAACTTAGAGTAATTTTATTGACAAACCGTTGCCAATTCTTTTATTCTAAAAAATGGTTTTGCTTATGCCAACCGGGCAAAACCAGGTTCAACAAACGGAGAATTTATGTTTGATGAAAAATTGCCTCCGGGCAATGAATCCGTTCCTCCCAAAACGAAAATCCTGCTCGCCGATGATGATGCTTCCATTCGACGCTTTCTCGAAATCGTTTTAGGGCGCTTAAACTACGACGTGACGATTGCCGAAGACGGCTTGTCGGCGATGAAGCTGGCGCTTGCCGAAAATTTTGATTTGGTCGTCGCCGACGCCGTGATGCCTAACCTGACGGGTTACGATTTATGCCGGATTTTAAAGCATAATCCGCAGTATAAAAACGTGCCTCTGGTCATCTTAAGCGGCATGGAAAACAAAGCGGAAAACCCTGACCAATGCCTCGCCGACGCTTATCTGCTGAAAGGCGAAAATCTCAAACAACAGCTTGCCGAAACACTCTCAAGCCTTCTCGCGCAAAGACTCACCGCGTAAAAATCTGCGGCAAAAGAGCCGCGCCATCTCGCCGAAAATAATAATTCCCGACCAATCCGCCGCCAAATCCGTCAAATCAAACGAGCGCCCGCGCACGAAGATTTGCGAAAATTCTTCCGTCGTGACGATTACCAGAACTATCAGGCTGCCGAGCAGATAGCTTAATTTCCAGACGCGGACGGCTCTGGCTTTCAAAATCAGATTAACGACCAGCGAAAACATTCCCATCAGCAGAAAATGCCCGATTTTATCGCCGTAGGGAAGCCGCCTGACGGGGCGAAAAAGATACTGCGTTTCCTTTATATCCGCTAAAACGACAATGCCCGCGAGAACCAGAATATAAAGCGCGGCTAAAATTTTTATTCTCGCAGACATAAATTTAGTGGATAGTTGATAACTGATAACTGATAGTTTGGTTTTCAACTATCAGTTATCAGTTATTAGTTCTCAGTTAATTCGTGGCTTTTGCGGCGATGCCGTCAATCAGGCTGTCGAGCGCCGTGTATTCGAGATTTTGCGATTCGGCGACGGCTTCGTAGGTCAGTTTTCCGGCGTATGTGTTGACGCCTTCGGCTAAACCTGAATCTTCCTGAATCGCTCTTTCAAAGCCCTTGTTTGCCAGCGCGAGCGCGTAGGGCAAGGTCGCGTTGGTCAGGGCAAACGTCGAAGTGCGCGGAACCGCGCCGGGCATATTCGCCACGCAGTAATGCAGCACGCCTTCTTCATAAAACGTCGGATTCGAGTGCGTCGTCGCGTGCGTCGTTTCAAAACATCCGCCCTGGTCGACCGCGACGTCAACCAAAACCGCGCCGTTCGGAATGTCTTTCAGCATATCGCGCGTGACGAGCTTCGGAGCCGCCGCGCCCGGAATCAAAACGCCGCCGATGACCAAATCGGCGTGCGAAATCGCTTCGTGAATCGCGTAGCGCGAAGACGCGAGCGTTTGAACTTTCGACAGAAAGATGTCGTCGAGCTGGCGCAGGCGGTCGAGATTGATGTCGATAATCGTCACCTTCGCGCCCAAGCCGACCGCCATTTTCGCGGCTTCCGTGCCGACCACGCCGCCGCCGATAATGACGACGTTTGCCGCCGGCACGCCCGGCACGCCGCCGAGCAGGATTCCGCGCCCGCCGTTCATTTTTTCCAGATATGTCGCGCCGACCTGCACCGCCATTCTGCCCGCGACTTCCGACATCGGCGTCAGCAGCGGCAGCGTTCCGCGCTTGTCGGTGATAGTTTCGTAAGCGACGCCCGTTACTTTTCTTTCCAGAAGCTGTTTCGTCAATTCAAATTCCGGCGCGAGATGCAGGTAGGTGAAAAGCAGTTGATTTTCACGCATACGCGGATATTCCGGCGCAATCGGTTCCTTGACTTTGACAATCATTTCGCCCGTCTGCCAGACGTCGTCAGCCGTCTCTAAAATCTGCCCGCCCGCTTTTTCGTAAAGCTCGTTGGTGAAGCCCGAGCCTTCGCCCGCGCGGTTTTCGACGTAAACTTCGTGTCCCGCATTAACCAGCGCGTTAACGCCCGCCGGCGTCAGCCCGACGCGATATTCGTTATCCTTAATTTCCTTCGGCAATCCAATTTTCATTATGCTCTCCAAGATATTTTTGTGGTTGTATTACTGCAATATACTACCATTATGCCGAATTTTTTTGCTTTTTTCCTAATCGGTATAACTCCGAATCACGCGCAAACGAAAAAAAGGCGGAAGCATCAGAGCATCGGCTTCCGCTTTATTCCTGGTTGTAATTCCGATATTTTCTCAAATCTTCCTTCGCTGCCGCTTTCAAACTTATCGCCGCGCCGCCGCCTTCCGCTAAGGCGATTTTCAAAGTCGTTTTGTTATTCACCAGAAATTTTTCGATTTTGTAGGCTTGCGGATTGCGCTGCCAGTGCGCGTCGTCGGCGTCGCGGTAGATGGTCGCTAAAAAGGTTAGATTCGGCGCGAGAAAATCGAGCGCGACGGTTGCGCTGCGCGCGTTTTCGTCGGTGATTGCGCCCACGAACCACTCGTTTTTGTTTTTCGCCCTGCGCGCCGTCGTCAGAAAATCGCCCGGCTCGGCTTCGAGAATTCGCGTGTCGCCCCAATCGACGGCGACGTCGCGGATAAATTGAAAAGCGTCGGCGTGTTTTTCGTAATTTTCCGGCAAATCCGCCGCCATCTGCAAAGGGCTGTACATCGTCACGTAAAGCGCGAGCTGTTTCGCCAGGGTCGTGTGAACCTGCTCTTTTTTTTCGGGCTGATACGCGTCGAGCTTGATTTGAAAAATTCCCGGCGTGTAGTCCATCGGACCGCCGACGAGACGCGTAAAAGGCAGAATCGTTTCGTGTTCCGGCGGATTGCCGACGCTCCACGCGTTAAATTCGTTGCCGCGCGCGGCTTCCGAAGCCAACCAGTTCGGAAACGTTCGATGCAGTCCGGTCGGGCGCACGGGTTCGTGCGCGTCAATCATAATCTTATATTTCGCCGCGCGCTCGGCGACGCGATTGTAATGATTGACCATCCATTGCCCGTCGTGCCATTCGCCGCGCGGGATGATTCTGCCGACATAACCGGTTTTCACCGCGTCATAGCCGTTCGCTTTCATAAAACGAAACGCTTCGTCCACGCGCCGCTCGTAATTCGTCACCGACGCCGAAGTTTCGTGATGCATTATCAGTTTGACGCGTTTGCGCGCGGCGTAATTTTTCAGTTCGGCAACGTCGAAATCGGGATAAGGCGTCAGAAAATCGAAAACTTCCTCTTTCCAGTTGCCGTACCAATCTTCCCAGCCGACGTTCCAGCCTTCGACCAGAACCGCGTCGATATTATTTCGCGCCGCGAAATCTATGTAACGCTTGACGTTCGCCGTCGCCGCGCCGTGTTTGCCGTTCGGCTTGAGCGCCTTCCAATCGGTTTCGGCGAGCTTGATATTGCTCGCGTCCGAGTAATTCCAGGTCGATTTGTTGACGTGCATCTCCCACCAGACGCCGACGAATTTTTGCGGTTTTATCCAGCTTGTGTCAGCGATTTTTGAAGGTTCGTTAAGATTCAAAACTAGCTTTGAAGCGAGAATATCGGCGGCTTTATCGCTCGCGATAATTGTTCGCCAGGGCGTCTGCGCCGGAGTTTGCAAAATCGCTTTCGAGCCGACCGCGTTAGGGGCGAGATGCGTCGTCAAATTAAAAGTTTGGCGATTAACCATTAAATACATCGCCGGATAATCGACGAGCGCGGCTTCGTGAATATTGATATAAAGATTTTCCGCCGCTTTCAGCATTAAAGGCGTCTGCACGGCGTTATCGGCAAAATTCGCCCGCGTGCCGATTTCTGTCGCCTTTCTACTAATTTCGAAAGCATTAATCCCGCTCAGCCGTGTCGTCGAATAAGTGTATTCGTTCGTGTCGTAATCGCCCGGAATCCAGAAAGCTTTGTGGTCGCCGGTCAGATTAAATTCGGTTTTTTCCTCTTTCACGGTGAAATATCGCAAATCATTCTGCGCCGGAAATTCGTAGCGGAAACCCAAGCCGTCATCGAAAAGCCGGAAGCGCAAAATGATTGTTCGCTTCGGCATCATTCCGAGATTTTGTTCGAGCGTGACGGCTAACTCGCGGTAGTTATTCCGAATCTCGCGCACCTCGCCCCAGACAGGTCGCCATGTTTCGTTTTTTGCGTTCGTCTCGGTTTTAACGATGCGAAAATCCTTCGTTAAATTCGGCTGATTTGCCACTTCGATTCCGAGACGGCTTTCTTTAATAACAACTTTGTCCTTGAACGAAAGCCTGTAAATCGGCGCGCCTTCTTCGTTTAATTTAAATTCGAGCGCGAATCTGCCGTTCGGTGATTTCATCGTCTCCCCGAACGAAACGATTGACAAGAGAAGCATAACCGGCAAAAACAAAAGAATCTTCATAAAGCTAATTTACTTGAAAAAGGCTGCCAGTCGAAACGCGTTCGACCGACAGCCTTTGTAATTTTTAGAAAAATTGTTTTCGTTTACGTTAAATCTCGACCAAATCAATCTGCGCTTTTTGCAGCTTGCCGGAATAGTCGATGTAGAGCGATTTCCATTCGCTGAAAATATCTAAAACCTGCGTTCCGGCTTCGCGGTGCCCGTTGCCGGTGCCTTTCGTGCCGCCGAACGGGAGATGGACTTCCGCGCCGATGGTCGCCGAATTGACGTAGCAGATGCCGGTGTAAAGCTCCTGCATCGCGTAGAAAGATTGGTTGACGTCCTGCGTGTAAATCGCCGACGATAAGCCGTATTTGACGTCATTGACGATGTCGATGGCTTCGTCGAGCGTCGAAAACGGAATGACCGACGTGACAGGTCCGAAAATTTCTTCCTGTCCGATGCGCATTTTCGGCGCGACGTCGGTGAAAACGGTCGGCTCGATGAAATAACCGTTTTTGTATTCGCCTTTCGTCAGGCGATTGCCGCCGCAAGCCAATTTAGCTTTATCTTCTTTCTGACCGATTTCGATGTAGCCGAGAATTTTTTCCATCGCGGCTTGGTTAATGACGGGACCGACTTCGGTTTTTTCGTCTAAGCCGTTGCCGACGCGCAGTTTTTTAACTTTTTCGACCAATTTTTCGCAGAATTTTTTATAGACTTTTTTGTGGACGACTAAGCGCGACGAAGCGGTGCATCGCTGCCCGCTTGTTCCAAACGCGCCCCAGAGCGAGCCTTCGACGGCGTTGTCGAGGTCGGCGTCGTCCATGACGATAATCGCGTTTTTGCCGCCCATTTCCAGAGAAACGATTTTATTGTCGCGCGCGCATTGTTCGGCGATGATTCTGCCCGTGTCGGTCGAGCCGGTGAACGAAATCAGGCGAATGTCGCGGTGATTCACGAGCGGCGCGCCGACGTCCGCGCCGTGACCGTTGACGAGATTGACGACGCCCGCCGGAATTCCGGCTTCTTCGCAGGATTTTATTAAATTCAGCGCCGATAAAGGAACGTCTTCGCCGGATTTGATGACGACCGTGTTGCCGCAAATCAAAGCGGGAATCAGCTTCCACGAAGGAATCGCCATCGGGAAATTAAACGGCGTAATCAGCCCGCAGATGCCGACCGGCTGGCGGACGCACATCGCGAATTTGTTCGGCATTTCCGCCGGAGTCGTAAAGCCGTGCAGGCGTCTGCCTTCGCCCGCCGTGTAATACGTGCAGTCAATCGCTTCCTGCACGTCGCCGCCCGCTTCTTTTAAAACCTTGCCCATCTCGCGCGTCATCTCGCGCGTAAAACGGTCTTTGTTTTTCGCTAAGATTTCGCCCAGCCGGTAAAGAATTTCGGCGCGTTTCGGCGCGGGCGTCCTGCGCCATTTCGTCGCCGCCGATTTTGCCGCTTCGACCGCCGCGTTGACGTCTTCCTCATTTGAAAGCGGAAAACGCCCGACGATGTCGTTTGTGTCGGCGGGATTGATGTTTTCAAACCATTCGCCGGAAGCGGATTTTATCCACTCGCCGCCGATGTAGTTGTAATAAGTTTTGGTTGATGTTTTGCTCGCCGGTTTTTTCGATTTTGCTTCTGATGCTTTTGCCATAATTTCGTGAATCGTAAATCGTGAATCGTAAATCGTGAAAACAAATTATCTATTTACGATTTACGATTCACGATTTACGACCTTATTGAACTGTAAATTGAACTATTCTCTGCTGGACGGCGCGCGTAAATTTATTGTAGCTAGCGACGTGCAGCACGACGGCGTCGCCGGTTTTCAGTTTTCCGGTGATGTCGTTGAAAGTTTTCAAGTCGGTGACGCTGACGCGATTGATGCGTTGAATCAAATCGCCCGCGTTGAGCGCGTCCGCGCCGTTGGTCGCCTTTAAATCGGCGATAAAGCTTGCCGGGTCGATGTTTTTGATGACCAGTCCGGTTTGTCCTTCGAGCTTGTAGGTCGTCGCCAGCTGCGGCGTAATTTCCGCCAGCGTCAAGCCGAACGGCGCGAGCGGCGCATTGACCGGCGTGACGCTCAGTTTTTTCCTGCCCGAATCAGCGTCATTGTTCGCAGTATTTGACGGACGCTCGCCGAGTTTGATGACGGTCGTGCGGCGTTCGAGATTGGCGCCGCTTGCTTCGCGCAGGTAAACGACGTTGATTTCCTTTTGCGGCTCGGTCGCGGCGACTTTGGCAATCAAATCCTGCGCGCTTCCGACCGGCTCGCCGTTAAATTCCGTGATGACGTCGTTAATTTGCAGACCGGCTTTCGACGCCGCGCCGCTGCGGTCGCGGATGTCGGTGACGATTGCGCCTTTCGTTTCGCCGAGGTTGTAAACCTTCGCAAACTCCGGCTTGACCGAATCGAGATTGACGCCCAAATATCCGCGCCGCACTTTTCCGTTCGCCAGAATTTGCTGGTAAACGTAAGCGGCTTCTTTCGACGGCAGCGCGAAACCGATGCCGTTGTAATCGCCGGTCGTCGAAGCAATCTGCGAATTGACGCCGATGACGTCGCCGTTCATATTCACAAGCGGTCCGCCGGAATTGCCGCGATTAATCGCCGCGTCGGTTTGAATAAACCTTTGGAACGAAGTCGTATAAGGCGTTTCGCGCCGCGTTTGCGAAATAATTCCGGCAGTCACGGTCTGCGCCAAGCCGAAGGGCGAGCCGATTGCCAGCACCCAATCGCCGACCTGCACGGCGTCGGAATCGCCTAATTTGACGGTCGGCAAATCCTTTCCGGCTTCGACTTTCAAAACGGCTAAATCGGTTTCGTCGTCCGTGCCGATAACCCGCGCGACGTATTCCTCGCCGTTTTGCAGGCGCACGGAAATGCGCGAAGCGTCGTCCACGACGTGAAAATTCGTCAGAATATAGCCCGCTTTATCGACGATAAAACCGCTGCCGACCGAATAGGACGGGCGGCGCGGCAGCTGGCGTTTGAAATATTCCAGAATGTCGTCGGGATTCGTCGGCTCGGTCTGCTCGCCTTTCAGCGCGACTTCCGGCACTTTTCCTTTCGTGTCGATATTGACGACCGCCGGCTCGACACGCCTTGAAACTTCGGCAAACGAAGCCGAAAGCGTCTCGGGCGCAACGCGGAAATTTTCAGGCGTTTCCGCAGTCGCCGCGAAACGGTTGCCCGCCAGAAGCCCCAAAACAATTCCTGCCGCGAGCAGCAAAAACGCGCCAGTCAAAACCACAAACCACACGCGCTGTCCGCGCAAAACCTGTTTTTTAAATTCTCTGGAATATCCTGCCATAAGCCGTATTTCTCCTAAATCTTTTCGGCGAGTAAAATTTGTATTTCCGAGTATAGCAAATCGTCATTAAAAATTACGAATTGAAAGTTTGACCTTTGATTTTTGACCTTTGACCTTTGATTTCTTTAATTGACGGCTCGAATTGTAATCAAAATTCCCAAAGGTCAAAGGTCAAAAATCAAAGGTCACTTCTTTCAATGAAACATTGAAAGAAGCACTTTCATCACGCCTTTTTCGCCCGCGCGCTCGACGGCGCGTAAGCCGTCGCTTAAACGGAATTCTTCGCTTATCAAATCGCTGACGTCGATTTGTTTATTTTTCAATAAATCCAGCGCCGGCGCGAAACGCCCGCAGCGCGAGCCGACAATCGTGATTTCGTCCACCACGACACGCCACGCTTCCCATCGCGGCGTGCCGTGAAACGTGGATTTCAAAACCAGCTTGCCGCGCGGCTTGATTAAATCAAGCGCCAATCCGAAACCGGATTCCGAGCCGCTCGCTTCGACCGCGACGTCAAAGCTCTTTTTCATTTTTGATGCTTCGGCGAGCAAAACGGTTTCGATATTACGCCGTTCGGCAACGGAAAGTTTTTCGCGGTGCTTGCCGACGAGGATGACTTCATTTGATTTTAAAGCGAGACTGAGCGCGCAGAGCGTTCCGAGTTTCCCGTCGCCGATAACCGCAACTCTGGTGTCGGGAAAAATCTCGATTTGCTCGGTGATGCCGAAAGCGGCGGCGAGCGGCTCGACGAAAACCGCTTCCGCGTCGGAAACGTTTGCGGGCACTTCCAAAAGATTTCGCGTGGGCAGATTCAAAAATTCGGCGTGGCAGCCGTCGCGCCCGACAATTCCCAGAACCGTCCGCTTCGGGCAATGCCGCGCGTCGCCTTTCAAGCACAAATCACAAAAGCCGCAACCCGCATTGATTTCGCCGACTACGCGCTTTCCAATCAAATCCGGCGCGTCTTTCGATTCTTCCACAACGCCGACAAATTCGTGCCCGATGGTGCCCTGAAAACCGGCGTAGCCGCGCACTATTTCGAGGTCGGTATTGCAGATTCCAGACTTCAAAACACGCACGACGGCTTCGTTTCGGGCGTCGGGTTTGGAGATTTCGGCGATGCTTAAATTATTGTTGAGAAATCTCAGCGCTTTCATAGAAATCCGATAATCTTATCTTAATTGATTCAATCGCCTTTAATAAATCCGGGCGTTGGTAATCAGTCAACATCGGTCGGAGCGGTTTGTTTCCAATTTATTTTTTCAAGATGTTCTTTTATCGGGCGAAGCTGTTTAAGCGGGGCGAAAAATCCCTCGCTGCCGTTGTCGGAATTAAACCAGATTCCATAAACGCCGTTTGGAATAAATTGTTCGAGATAATCGATGATATTGCCGGTCGGAATGTCCAGCGTCAAAACTTCGCCGTCCGCGCCCGTCAGATTGTTTTCTTTCGCAAAACGATGCAGGCGCTCTTTGTCGGTAAAGGCGCGAATCATATATTCTCCGTCCGCATAATTGGCGTTTGAGGCGATATACGGGCTGACGTCGGGAAATTCGCCGCGAGCGATAAAATACCATTCCGGAAGAGCGAAAGCATTTCCGTAAATATTGCTGAGGTCTTCTATCGCGCCGCCGGATTCGATTGCTTTACGGTTTAAGGCGTCAAAATCTACATCATTTGCCATAAAATTAATTTCCTCGTTTTTCTATCGGGCTTGCCCCGATTCATTTATCCAATTCCAGAAAATAAGCGGCGTCGCATCTGGCGCTGTGAATGCCTTCGGTCGTCGGCTGAAAACCGTATTTTTCGTAAAGCGCGGCGGCTTCTTTCAGAACGGCTGCCGTTTCCAGATAGATGCGTCTGTAGCCTCGCTCGCGGGCTGTTTCAATCATTCTTTCCAGCATCTTTTTGCCGACGCCGCGACCGCGCAGTTTTTTATCGAAATACATTTTCCGCAGCTCGACGGTTTCCGCGTCGAGCGGGTAAAGCCCGACCGTGCCGAGCAGATTTCCCGCCGCGTCTTCGACGATTTCAAACACGCCGCCACGCTTCAGATAATTGGCTTCGAGGTCGGCAATATCGGCGTCCGTCCCGCCGGTTTCGATGGTCAAATCGTATTCGCGCAAAACGCCGAAAACCAGATTCTGCACGTTTGCGCAATCTTCGTTGGTGGCGGAGCGGATAAAGATTTCGAAACTATCATTCATCTTACAAGCGTATTTTTAGAAACTCTCATTTATTTCGCCCGCGACAATCTCGGCGGTGAAATAACCTTCAACTCGAACCGGCGACTTCGCCGCGCGGCGCAGCATGACGATTTGCCCGACGTGTGTCAGAGCATCGGCAACCGGACCTTGCATGATTTTCTCTACCGGCTGACCGAGCGGCGCATCCGAAGCCAGGTAAGCATCAAATTCTTTCGCCGCCGAGACGAATCGCGTTATTTCCTGTTTCCACGCGAGCGGCGCGGAGTTCAAATAAACGAGATTGCCTTTCATCAAATGCAGCGAGCCTTCGAGTAAATCGCCGAGATGCGCCAGAAGCTCGGCGGGAGTTCTGATATTTTCATCGATTCTAAAAGCGGCGAAATCGTCCGGCGCATCTAAAATCGCTATTTTCGCGCGAAACACTAAAGCGGCTGTCAAGTGTCTGAGCAGCTCGCGTTTCAAATCAGGCGTCATCATTTTTACCTCGCATCCACCAGTTATTTCCGCCCCTTTTATTAAGGAACGCAAACAATACTTATAAAGATGACGGTTGTCAAGCTATTTATCCGTTCGGTAGTGTGCTAATAAAGTGTTGCTGATAGCCACGTCCTGCAGGGCGTGGTCAAATGATGGATAAATATCGAAAGGGCGTTTCAACATCCTTTTTCTTTGGCTTGAGCCAATTCATTGTCCGGGAAGGACGTTGAAACGCCCTTTTATTGATTCGTTTTTTCCGACCACGTCCTG
>DASVWG010000531.1:0-9124 GCA_036389695.1 Pyrinomonadaceae bacterium | reverse complement strand
CAAAATAATAGGCACCAGAACCATGGGCGCGCAGACCGGAATTCAGGAAGACAGAACCTTAATGAACGGCGGCAGCGTAACCGCTCCGGGCTACAGGCGCTTCGATCGAAAAACCGGCGAATTGATTGTAGAAAATAAGGGAGTAGAACCTGATATTACAGTAGATAATACACCGGATTTAATTCTTCAGGGACGGGATGCTCAGCTGGAAACAGCAGTAAAAATCTTACTCGAGCAATTAAAATAGAACGTTTCAGAAGACGAAAAAGCCGGAGAAAATAAGATTTAATAGTCGCAATTAAGCAAAACAATTATTTTAACCAAATAATTGACTTTTGTTTTATAATTTCAACAAATTCCTCTGAAAATATTCATGAGCGGGTAATTGAATATTTTGCAGGATAGTAATGGCTCGAACGTAATAATCTCTCGCTTTATCTCTTTCGCCTAAACTACAGTAATCGCTTCCCAGCCAGCTTAAATAAATGCTTTCGGCTTTGAATGTGCCATTTTCGCTTTTCGTATAGAATTGTATCTATGACTTTAGAGACGGACGAGGTAAAAACTTTTAAAGAGTTCGGGCTGATTGACGAGCTGATGAAGGCAATCGACGATGTCGGTTATGAAACGCCTTCGCCGATTCAGCTGAAAACCATTCCGGTGCTGCTCGAAGGCAGAGATATTGTCGGGCAGGCGCAGACCGGAACGGGAAAAACGGCGGCATTCGCCCTGCCGGGTTTACAGAAAATCGACACTTCGACCAGCCGCATTCAGCTGCTCGTCCTGACGCCGACGCGCGAGCTTGCCATACAGGTCGCCGAGGCTTTTCATACGTATGCAAGGCATCTCGGACGCATCAGGGTTTTGCCGGTTTACGGCGGGCAGTCCATTACGCAGCAGATTAAACATCTGCGTCAGGGCGTGCAGGTGATTGTCGGCACGCCCGGTCGCGTGATGGATCATATGCGGCGCGAGACGATTGACCTGACCAATCTGAAAATGGTCGTGCTCGACGAAGCCGACGAGATGCTGCGGATGGGTTTCGAGGAAGACGTCGAATGGATTCTCTCGCACACGCCCGAAACCAGGCAGACGGCGCTTTTTTCGGCAACGATGCCGCGCCAGGTGCGGCGCATAGCCGAAAAATACCTAAACGAACCCGTCAATATCGAAACCGAACGCAAGACGATAACCGTTCCGACCGTCTCGCAGTTTTACGTCAACGTCTCTGAAGGGCAGAAAGTCGATGCGCTGACCAGAATTCTCGAAGCGGATTCTTCTCCGGGCGAAGCCGTTCTGATTTTTCACCGCACAAAAATCGGCGCAGATGGATTGACCGAAAAATTGCAGGCGCGCGGCTACGCGGCGGAAGCGATGCACGGCGATATGAGCCAAAACCAGCGCGAAGCCGTGATTAAAAGACTAAAAAACGGTCAGGTCGAAATAGTCGTCGCCACCGACGTCGCCGCGCGCGGTCTGGATGTCGAGCAGATTACGTCGGTCATCAATTACGATATGCCGGGCGATACGGAAGTTTACGTTCACCGCATCGGTCGCACGGGACGCGCCGGACGCGAGGGCAAAGCGATTTTGTTCGTCACGCCGCGCCAGCAGCGAATGAAGCGCGACATCGAAAATTATACGAAACAGCACATCGAGCCTTTCCGGATGCCGACGCAGGCTGACGTCGCGTCGCGGCGCGTGGCGATTTTGAAGGAAAGAATTCTGGATACTCTGTCGAAACAGGATTTGGAGCTTTATCTTTCGCTGGTCGAGGAATTAGCCGAAGAATGCGGCTGCGACATCGCCGAAATCGCCGCCGCCGCGACGTTTCTCGCCGTCGGCGACAAGCCGCTGCGGGTCACGGTTCAGCCGAAA
The DNA here is from genome assembly GCA_036389695.1 of Pyrinomonadaceae bacterium. GTDB lineage: Bacteria > Acidobacteriota > Blastocatellia > Pyrinomonadales > Pyrinomonadaceae > JALZHR01. Next base: position 7,246 of record DASVWG010000531.1, on the reverse strand, counting down.
GCCGAACAGCTCGTTAAGCAGTGGAATCAGGATATGACGCGGCTTTTCGTCGATGTCGGACGCCGCGACGGCGTCAGCGCCGGAGACATCGTCGGCGCGATTGCCAACGAGGGCAACGTGCCGGGAAAAGCCATCGGCGCCATCGACATTTACGACCGTTTTACGCTGGTTGACGTGCCTTCGGAATTTACCGCGCAAGTGCTCGAACAAATGCGCAACAGCCGCATCCGCAGTCAAAAAGCCAACCTGCGCGTGGCTGATTCGGGCGACGCGGCGGAAAATACGCGCCAATCTTTCGAAAAATCACCCAAAAGTTTTGAGCGCGGGCGCGACGGTTTTGAAAAGCCTCGAAAAACTTTTGAAAAGACGCGTGATGATTTTGCCGGTAAATCCGGCGGCGACAAACCGCCCCGACGAAAAAACACAGATGACAGGGAAAATCCGGGCAGGCAATATGAAAAACCCGACAGGCAAAAAAAGACGAATGCTCGTCCGAAAACCGAGGCGAAAGCTGCGCGACCCAAAAAATTGAAAGACGGCAAAAAGAAGCCGAAATGGACGAAGGAACAGCGCGCGCTGCGCGATAAATTTTCAAAATCGAGATAAAAAGGAAAACAAAAATGATAACTGTCGCCAATCGCATATATGTCAGCCCCGAATATGCCGAGGCTTTTGAAAAAGTCTTCCGCGAGCGGGCGAAACTGGTCGACCAAATGCCCGGATTCGTTTCCAATCAGGTCCTGCGCCCGGTCAATGACGGCGACCCGTATGTAGTTTTTACAATCTGGAACAGCCGCGAGGATTTTATGAATTGGGTTCGTTCCGACGCGTTTACAAAAGGTCACGCCCAATCAGGCACTCTTCCGAAAGAAGCTTTTTTCAAGCCGAACGTGCTTGAAATGCACGAAGTTCTGCAAGATTCAGCGCGCCCCGAGCTGCCGCCCGAACCGCGCGGCGGCGCTTTCAAAATGCATTAGAGCAGGGAAATGGCGGCGACAGACGTATTTCAAGCGGCACTTTTTGATTTATTTTATTCTATTAAACCAATATAACTAATCCCCGTCTCGTGCGTATTACCTATTCTTCATTCGCCTTCGACCGGCGTTTGATAACAAAATTATAAGGAAAAATTATGATGAAATTTACTGCAATTTTATTTCTTCTTTTGCTCGCTTTTGCGCCGGTTTCGGCAAAAATTAAAACAGCCGAAGAATTAGTTTCGGCGATGCACAAAAAATACGCCGGAAAATGGTATAAAACGCTCGTTTTCGCGCAGAAAACGACGACTTTCAAGCCCGACGGCACGACCGAGAACGGCGTCTGGTATGAAGCCCTGTCAATGCCGGGCAAACTCCGCGTCGACTTTGACCCGCTCACGAGCCGCAGCGGCGTCATTTATGCTAATGGCATAAACAATTCTTTTAAGGACGGAAAGCTCGTGGGCAGCCGTCCGCTCGAACACGCTTTGCTTATCCTCGGCTTCGACGTTTATTTTCAGCCGGTCGAAACGACGCTCGGACAATTAAAAAAAATGAAAATTGATTTGTCGTCGATGCGCGAAGACACGTGGCAAGGCAGGGCGGTTTACGTCGTCGGAGCCAAACAAGGAGATTTGCGGTCGCCGCAGTTCTGGATTGATAAAAAGAATTTGTATTTTGTGCGTCTGATTCAGCCTGTCGGAAAAGACGGCGCGAGCATTCAGGAAATCGAATTCAACAAATATGAAAAAGTTAAGGGCGGCGGCTGGATTTCGCCGGAAGTAGTTTTTATCGTCAACGGCAAACGCGTCTTTCTGGAAGAGTATTACGGCATACGGACGAATGTGCCGCTCGACAATAATTTATTCGACCCGCAGCAATGGATGACGGCTGACCGCAGCTATTTCCAGAAAAACCAATGAAACGACCCTTTTTGAGACAACTGAAAACCACCAAAAAAGGCTTCCCTCAAAAATGAGAGAAGCCTTTTTTTTGACGAGTAAAAGCGGATGCTATCTGACGAAAGCATTCGGCGCCGGAATATCGCCGTTTGCGCCGAACTGCACTCCGGTAAAGCCCTGCGTCGAGCGCAGCAGATACCAGATGCCTTCGCTCGGTCTGAAGACGCCCAAATCGGCTCGTCCGTCGCCATCGTAATCAGCCGGAACCGGTCGGTCGGCACTGATGCCGAACTGCGTGGCGGTGAATGTATCCGCTCCGCTGTTGATGCGATACCACACGCCGTCACTCGGTCTGTAAACGGCTAAATCAGTCTTGCCGTCGCCGTCGTAATCAGCCGCGACAGGTTTGTCTTCCGAGATGCCGAAATGAATGCCGACGAACTGATTGGTCGAGCTGTTGATGCGATACCAGTTTCCGTCACTTGGACGGAAGACAGCGACATCAGCTTTTCCGTCGCCGTCGAAATCGGCTCCGGCAATCGGTTTATCGCCGTTCGCGCCAAACGGGACGGAATCGAAATTCTGATTCGGAGTTCCCGTCGCGCGAGCGATATACCACGAACCGGTTGACGGACGGAAAACAGCCAGATTAGCTTTTCCGTCGCCGTCGAAATCTCCGGGCACGGGAATATCGCCGTTGGCTCCAAACTGTGCGGCACGGAATCCGGCGGTAGATTGCATGATATACCAGGTGCCGTCACTCGGGCGGAAAACCGCGAAATCGGTTTTTCCGTCTCCGTCGTAGTCAGCCGGGGCGGTTAAATCACCGCTGGCGCCAAACTGCACGCCGCTGAAAGAGTTGTTCTGGCTGTTGATGACATACCAGAAGCCTGTCGACGGGCGGAAAACCGATAAATCTGACCGACCGTCGCCGTCGAAATCAAACAGCGGCGGGTTTGACGGCGCGTTGTTTAGTCTGGCTAAACCGGTGCGGCTCAAGTTTTCGATAGCTGAAAAGAAACCGCCGACTATTGTTTTGCCGTCCGGTTCGGCGAGCAAGGCTCTGACGCGTCCGCCGGTTGCGCCGCCGGAAAGGCGAGCATCCAAAGTGCCATCCGGACGAAGCCGCGCGAGGTTAATCCGGGGAGTGCCGTTGACCGCGTCGAACGAACCGCCCACGATAATCGCTCCGTTCGGCAGCACGGCGAAGTCGTCGAGGCTCGGCTGCGCGCCGACTTTTGTAAACGTCGGCGGCGTGAATGTGTTGTCCACGCTGCCGTCATTGTTGCGCCGCGAAAGTATCGGGTTGCCGGAGTTCGGGAATAAAATCAAATATTTTCCGTCCGGCTGCCTGAAGACTTTATTAACTCCGCCGACGCTTCCGGCGTTGAAAGCAGTGTCGGTCGAGCCGTCCGCGTTCAGTCGCGCGACATATGACCGCGAGAAGCCGTTGACGCCGGTAAAGCTGCCGCCGATGTCGATTTTACCGTCCGGCTCGACAAAGATTGAAAAAATTCCCGCGTTGGCGGAAAGTATCGGGTTAAACGGCACGTCGAGGCTTCCGTCCGGGTTAAGTCGCGCGAAGCGGTTTCGGGCGACGCCGTTAACTTCCGAGAAAAAGCCGCCGATGAGAATCTTTCCGTCCGCCTGCACGGCGATTGCCGAGAGCTGCGCGTTGATAATCGGGTTAAAGGTCGAATCCACCGTCCCGTCCGTGTTCAGTCGTACGATAATCGACCGCGGCACGCCGTCGTAAAGAGTGAAAGAGCCGGCGACGATGATTTTATTATCAGCCTGAGCCGCGATGCCGAACGGTATCTGGTCAAAGCCGCCGTTCGGATTAAAAACCGGGTCGGGCGTCCCGTCGGCGTTCAGCACCGCGATGCGGTTGCGCGCGACATTGTTCACTCTGCTGAAGTCGCCCGCGATGACGATTTTGCCGTCCGGGCGGCGCGCCAGCGTCGTGACCGCTCCTCTCGCTGCCGGAGGGTCGAACACCGTCTCCAGAGTGCCGTTCGTATTGAGCCGGGCGAATTTCCATTTGTTGTCGGCAAAACGCGCGAAAATCAGGATTCGCCCGAGGCTGTCGATTTCGGCGACGTTGGCTAAAACGCCTGCCGGCGCGGTAAACGTGTTGTCCGGCGAGCCGTCGGCGTTGAGCCGCAGCAGCGAATTGAAGCCGATGGTAATAATTTTATCGTCCGGCTGGACTTTAAGGACGATGCTGTCGCCCGTCGTAAAAGTCAAATCGACATTGCCCGCCGGTTCCAGCCGCGCCAGCTTGTCGCGCGTGACGCCGTTGACGCTGCTGAAAGCGCCGCTGATGATCAGCTTTCCGGTCGATTGCATTTCAATCTCGCTGATATAAGGCGGCGTGAACCCGCAGAAGTTGCAAACCAGCGTCGGGCTTTCAAACGACGTATCACGCGCTCCGCTCGGATTGTAGCGCGACAGAGAGCTGCCGGCGCTGACAAAAAAGTTGCCGTTCGGCAGCAGCAGAAAATCACTTATATTATTATTGGTTCCCGGAAATGATATTGGCGAAAAGGTGTTGTCCACGGTAAAGTCGGGATTGATGCGGAAAAGAGCGCGATTAGTGCCCGAGCCTGAAGAGTGCAGCCATTCCAGATAGAATTTGCCGTCCGGCTGCACGCCCCACAGCGTTGTGAACAAAGAGCCGCCGGAGGACGGATTGCCGACCATCGTGACGGCTTCATTCGCCAGGCTGCCGTTCGTGTTGACGCGGACGAATCTGACACGGTAAAAAAGAAACGGCGAGCCGTCGGCGGGAAGCAGCACGCCCGTGGCGAACAGCAGTTTTCCGTCCGCCTGTTGAATGGGCAGCCCGAGGTCGGTGCAGACGGCGCAATTAAACGTTTCGTCACGCGTCCCGTCGGCGTTCACGCGGTAAGTTAGGCTCCTCGTCACGTTGCCGTCGAAATAAGTTGTCGCCAGAATAGTTTTTCCGTCCGGCTGCGGGAAGATTCTTCCCGAGGCGTTTTCGACGTTTAAATTGACGTCTTTTGCCAGTGTCGGGTTAAATCCGGCGTCGACGTTAGAGCTTTGCGCCCTGACGCTGATAACGCCGCCGATTATTATTAAGATGCAAAGCGCGAACATCGCCGCGCAAACGGTTTCCCGTGCGAATTTGAATAATGAATACATTGTTTTTCTCCTGAGTCGATATCCGAGAGGGCGGTCGGTTTTGCCCATTCTAATTCTTTTACTCCAGTAAATCAATAAAATAAAAAGCTCGGTAGTGTCTTAAATCTGCGGTGGATTTGTGTGACCTTATTTTAATTTCGGCTGGTTTTAATATGTAACATATTAAAACCAGCCGTCCGCGCCGCATTCTGACAAATATTTAGCATAAGCCTTTAATTTATTGAGTGAAACGCCCGTGACGCATATGGTTTATATGACCTGGTCAGCAGTTACGTAACCACCAATTAATGGAGAGAGGAAACATTGCTGAAAAGTAATATTCATATCAAATCATTATTATTAGAAAAATTTCCCCGGTAAAGTTTTATTAACTTTCGCTTGAATCTTTGTTGACAAAACCAAAGAAATGGTTTTTAATCCCTTGCAAGTTAATTGCAATTAAATTCTATAATAATAAGACCGACGACAATGAATTCGGAAGGGTGAAATTCCCTGCAGTCAAACTAACTGCGAAAGACTTTTTAAAATTTGCGAAATAAGTTAGATAAAAGCTTCGGCTTTCGTCGTGCTTCTCGGTTTGTGTATCAGCCGGGAAATAACAAATCGCAAATTTAGCGCGTCCTGCGAATTCAAAATGTCGTCTTTTTTATGTTTTTAAAAGTTTTGGCGGACGGGTAAATTAAAAACGTAATGGAAAAACACTGAAATTTCTTTATAGGCAGTTTAGGCTTTAATGATATTTAAGCTAATAAACCCTTTTATTCTCCAGGCAGTATTAAGACGCGCTTACAGTTATACAGACTTAACAGAATTGTTTCACTAACGAACAAGGTTCGAGAGAATCGGATTAAGTCGTAATAAACATTAGCTTCCTTCAAGAGTTTTAGGTCGGATCTCGATTCCTTGTCGATTCAGACTCATCGAAGGATTACCTTCTCCGAAGTTACAGAATTTAAGAGTAGTTTAAAAGTATAGTTGCGCCTTAACGGAAATATTGCTTACAGAGTAGTTACTGTTAAAGTTTCCAAACAGAAATCTAAACGCAATTCAATTTATTTTATATTTTTGCGAAATTTTTCGTTTTGGATTAATGATGTTCAATAAAATTCATTTTCTTGTAGGACTCCAATAAAAACTATATGTTTGCTGCCAGTCTTTCATTATTTTTCGGAATTTTTCTCCTCTTGTTTATCGGATTGTCTTTATTTGTACTCCGGAAAAATCCCAAAACCAAACGGGAGCGGCAAATCTGGTTTCTGGTTCTCTACGGAGCATCCTTTGTTTTTGCTTCGTTTTTTATTTTCAGCACTCTCGGATTCGGCTATAAGCCCAAGCCTCAGTTTCTGGAAATAGGACTCTACTACCCGCTCTCATCGATTGATACGGCGACCCAAACCGTCACCGTCGGAGATGAAAGCCAGCAGGTCGATTACATCTTAGACCGCGGATGCGAAAATAACTGTTTCGCGGGAAAGGTTAGTTTTCTATTTACACAGAAAGCCGACAAGGAACCGAGCAAGCTCACCTGGACAAACTCGCCGGAGCTGCGCGGCAGCATCTCTGTTAAGGACGAGACCGGCAGCGAACAGTCGGACGGAGGAAAAGGAATTGTAGTTGAGGGAGAAACACTCAATCTTTCAATTATCTGGTCGCCGCCTGCGGATGCGAAACCGGAACGCGCGCCTCTCAGACTGCCTTTTTTTATAGAACTGAGTCCGCGCGACGCCGCGCCGCGATTTCTCATTCAGCATATTGCTCCGAAACCCGTTTCGCTGCCGGAAGCCGTCGAACAGGTCAATAAGGACGAGCCGCTTCGCCGGGCTAATATTTATTTAACTTCTTCGAGACAGCCCGCGACCCTGCAAGTGACGGGTTCAAAAAATTACATTCCGGTTTTGCAGGTCGGGAAAAATGGCTCAATCGGAGACTTAAACGCTTTTCTGGAATTGTCTGACGGCAGCGAGGAAAACTGTGATTTTATTGTTAACAACGGACTGCGGCGAACCTGTTTCAGTTCCGGCGCGCGCAGTTTTGCCGGAACAGATAAAGGAGTCGTTTTTACTATTGTTTCACCCGACCGCCAGCAGCCCTGGCTGTGGTTTCTGACTTGTTTGATTTTGTGGTGTCTTTCCGGCGGATTCTTTTTCCATTACCTGATTTCACGCTTACAAAATGACGGTCAGGAAGCGGAAGCCGCCCTTC
>DASVWG010000530.1:0-25991 GCA_036389695.1 Pyrinomonadaceae bacterium | reverse complement strand
ATAAAGAAAACCCTATTTGAAAATCTCGCTCAATCCTGCTCAAATAAAATCAGTCCAAAGTCCAAAGTCCAAGGTCAATTTGTTTTTTCCGACTTTGGACTTTAGACTTTGGACTTTGGACATTCTTTCGTTATGGACAATCTCGTTTTTTCAAATATGCTGCATCGACCGGCGCGCACTTTGGTCAGCGTTTTGGGCATTGCGATTGGCGTTTTGCTCATCGTTTTCACCATCGGGCTGGCAAACGGCACGATGCGCGAGCGCGCGACGCGCGAGGCAAACGTCGGCGCGGAAATTATGTTTCGCGCGTCGGGAACTTTCGGTTTGCAGGGCGCGGAATCGTTTCGCCTGCCGCTCGTGATGACCGGGACGCTGGCGAAAATCGAAGGCGTCAAAGCCGCCGTGCCGCTTGGTCAAACTTCGGTCGAAGCCGACACGAACACGGGCAGCCGCTTGATTGACGGCGTAAATTTTAAGGAATACGCCGAAATGGCGCGTTTGAAAATCATCGAAGGTCGCGCGATTGAAACGGGCGACGAAGCGATGATCGACACCGGCTTTCAGCGCCAGAAAAAATTTAAAATCGGCGACCGGGTGAATATGTGGGAGCGCGATTTTACCATCGTCGGCACATACGAACCGGCGGCGGGCGGGCGCATAAAAATTCCGCTTCAGACGATGCAGGCGCAGCTCGGCGGCGAAAATCAATGCACGGCGATTTTGATTTCCATCAAGGAAGGCTTTACGGCGCAGCAAGTTGCCGACACGATTCACGAAAAATTTCCCGACAATCAGATTATTTTCACCAAAGACCTCGAAGAGCTTTATATGTCGGGCTTTCCGGCGATGAACGTTTTTCTGAACGTCATTATCGGCGTCGCCGCCGTCATCAGCGCGCTGGTGATTTTGCTGACGATGTACACGACCGTCACGGAAAGAACGCGGCAAATCGGGATTTTAAAATCGCTCGGCATGTCGAACGCGCAAATCGCCTGGACAATCGCGCAGGAAGCGATGCTGATTAGCTTCTGCGGCGTCGTCGCGGGCGTCGTTTTAACGGTTCTGCTGCGTTTCGCGCTGACGCGAATCACGACTCTGGAAGTCGAAATCAGCCCGCTCGTGCTGGCAATCACGCTCGTGGTCGGACTCGCCGGCGGCGCTCTCGGCGCTCTCTATCCGGCGCTGCGCGCGGCGCGACTCGACGCGGTCGAGGCTCTCAGCTATGAATGATTTTTAGCTGCGCGGAAAGAAATGTAGGGGCACGCCCGCGTGCCTGTCCAATGAGCGAGAGCGAATAAGCGTTTAAGAAATTAGCCACGAAATTTCACGAAAGAACACGAAATAAATCATAAAAATATTTCGTGTCCTTTTCGTGTTGTTTCGTGGCTAATCCTTTTTCGCGCTCGCGCGCTCATTGGGCAGGCACAAGACCTGCCCCTACAATTTTTATTGCGCGACTATTTTCTTATTCGCCGTGCGAATGTCCGGCGTGATTTAAACCCGAGACAGCCGTTTCCCTGCCGCTCCAAATCCAGCCGCGCCGGACGGTGATGCCTGACGGAAAGCCGAAATTGCCCGAAAGCCCGAATTGATTTTCCGTCGCAAAGCCGTAATCGAATGTTGCCAGCGTCGGGCTGATTTCTCTGCTCGGCGCGATGTAGCTAATCTCGCGCGAGGCGCGCGCCATAAAGGCTTCGACGTCTTCGAGCTTGCGCGGCAGATTTTTCGTCATCCATTCCACGCCTCTTTCGGTCACGAGCATATTGTCTTCGATGCGCACGCCGATGTTTTTATAACGCTGAAAAGCCGATGTGACTTTCGCCGCGAAGGCTTTATTGGCGGGCGTATCGGCTAAATAATCCAGCGCGTCTTCGCGCAGGTAAATGCCCGGCTCGTTCGTAAAAATCATTCCCGCTTTAAACGGCGCCTGCGGGTCGCTGACGTCGTGCACGTTCATTCCGAGCCAGTGTCCCAAGCCGTGCATATACCAGATTCGATATTGCGGAACTTCCATTGTCTGCCCGTTCTGAACGACCTGATAGGTCGCGTCCGGCGCGGTAATTAAGCCGAGATTTGCCAACCCGTTTTTGATGACGTCAGCCGCCGCTTTCGACGGCGCGCCCATATTTCCGCCGGGTTTGGTCGCTTTGGCAGCCGCTTCCTGCGCGTTAAAGACGATTTGATAAATGTCGGCTTGTTCTTTCGTAAATTTGCCGTTGACCGGAAACGTGCGCGTCACGTCCGCCGTGTAATGGTCGTATTCCGCGCCGACGTCCATCAAAATTAAACTGCCCGGTTTAACTTCGCTCTGCGATTCGGTGTAATGCAGGGTCGTCGCGTTCGGACCGCAGCCGACGATTGAAGGATAGCCCCAGTAATCGGCGTTGCGGCGGCGAAACGTGTATTCGACTTCCGCCTGCACCTCGTATTCCCATTTCGACCTTCCGGCTATCGCCATCGAACGCATATGAGCTTCGGTCGTAATATCCATCGCGTGCTGCATCAGCTTCAGCTCATACGCCGATTTAATTTGACGCATGGCGTCGAAAATCGGGCGCGCGTTCTGGATTTGATAGCCCGTCAGCGTTTTCGAATAATCGTTTTCGCGAGCGTATTCCACTCCAGCGGGGTCGGTGTTGGCGTCGCCACGCGGGAGCAGCAAATAAAGATTTTGCGCCGCCGAAGTGGAAATGGTCACGCTACCGTCCTTCGAGGTGAACGTTTGCTTTTTGCCCAGCGCCGTCTTAAAGGCTTCCAGTTCCGCAGCGTCGACGATGGTTTTCAAACCGGAAATCCGCGTCGCTTCCTCGCGCGAATACATTTTGCCGGTCCATGTCTCGCGCGCCGGGTCGCGCTTCGGCAAAAACAGATATTCCTGCACGCTCCCGCCGCCGTCCTTGACCAGCACCAGCGAAGCGTTGATTTGCTTGAGATTCGTCAGGTAATAAAGGTCATTTTCCTGTCGATAGTAAAAATCCACGTCGTTGCCGTAATTGCGCGGCGCGGCGCTCCACAGCATCAAAATGCTGTTGGCGGACATTTTTTTCGCGACCGCCGCGCGCCGCCGCGCCAGCTCGTTCTGGCGCTCCGCGTCGGTAAAGACGGGCGCGGGCGGCGCGACGCGAATCGCGTTCGCCTGACGCGTATCGAGCGTTTCCGCCCGCAAGCCGATTGGTGTCAGCGTTAATGAAAAAGCGCATAAAGAAATCAGTGAAATGATATTTTTCTTCATAATCCCTCCAAAGGATTTATCACAAGGCGCGTGAAGGAATTAAAAGCGACTTTATTATATTTTTCTTTGTGTCCTTCGCGTCTTTGTGGTGAAAGTTATTTGACAATCTCGATGCTTAAGTCTCTGACGGTTTTATTTCCAAAGAAATCCGCTGCAAAAACCCGCAAAATGTAATTTCCCGCTTCCAGATTTGCCGCGTCGAGAAAATTTGAGCGCGCCGTGTCGCCGCCGACTTCGTTGGACACGACGTAGTCGAAAATCGTGACGGGCGTGTAACCCGATTGACTGCCGGGCGCGTAAGCCAGCGTGACAAAATCTTCGTCCGGCATACGCGCGAATGAAATGGTCGTTTGTTCTTCGGTCGCGGGCGTTTTGTCTTCGCGCAGGATTTGATAGCCCAGACGGTAGACGCCGAGCCTGCGACGTGATGCGCCGCCGTCCATCTGGTCGTAACTGCGAACGACGATGCGCGTTTTCCCTTTTAACATAATACGCTCATTTTCGCGTCGGGTTTCAAAGGGCTGCCAATTTTCGTCCGTTAAATAAACTTTTTCGATGATGGGCGCGACCGTGTCCTTCAGATTCGGGAATTCGAGCGCGTCCAGAGCGTTCATTTCCGCGCCGGTTCTGCCCGCAATCAAGTGAACGTGATTGAAAGAATTTAAAGTCCCGATCGCTTCGCCCGCTTCAAAGCGCGCGCCGCGCGGAACGCGAACGCCCGTTATTTTCCCGCTCGCGTCGCGGCTGAATTGAAATCTTTCGTCGCCGAAAGGCTTTTCGCCGGAATCGCGTCCGAGCCGGATGTGAATGTAGCCGAGCGTCGGCATTCGCAAAAGCTCGCGCAGATTGCCGAAATTATCCGCCGCCACCGGCTGCAAAACTTTCTCGGTGCGAACAAACCGCGCCGTTTCGCCGTAAGCGCCCGCGATGTCCAAGCCGTTATGAAACCACGCTTCTCTTAGTCTCTGCACAACAGTTGAATCTCCAATCTCGCCGCGAATTTCGCCGATTGTTCCGGCGATTTCGCGCCGCGCATCGGGCGGATTATACGTCCAGCGCGGCGGCTGCAAAGCGCGAAATTCTTCTGCCGTGTAGCGCAGTTTTTCGATTTCTTCGCGGCTCGCTTCCCTGCCGAAATTTTCGCCGGTAAAAACTCTGACGGTTTGATTTTCGGCGTCGGCGGCGTAAAGATTCCCGTTTTTATCAATCGCCAAACCCGATGGGCGATTAAATCTCGTCTGGCGCATCTGCCCGTCGGTAAATCCGCGCTCTGTTCCCGAAATCGTTTCGACTGACGGGAAAATTTGACGATTAACGGCGCGAATCGAGTTTCCGTCGGCGACGTAAATCGCGCCGAACGCGTCAACCGCGACGGCTAAAGGCTCGACAAATTTCGCCTGCGGCAGAAACCCGTCCGCCAAATCCTGTTCGCCCGTTCCCGCCAGCGTCGTCACGTTTCCGCCCGCGTCGATTCTCCTGATTCGACGATTTCCCGCGTCGGCGACGATTAAATTTCCGTTTCGTAAAACCGCGATGCCGCACGGCGTGTCGAATTTCGCCTGATTTGCCGGAGCGTCGGCAAAGCCTTGCGCACTTCCGGCGAGCGTCGAAACCCGACCGTTTTCGACGACGCGGATTTTGTCGTTATAAGTATCGGCGACGTAGATTTTATTTTCAAAAACGGCGACGCCGATTGGCGCGTTAAATAAAGCCTGCCGCGCTTCGCCGTCCTGAAAGCCTTTTTTGCCGTCGACGCCCGCGATTGTTTCGACGTTTCCGCTTGCCGTGTCAACGCGCCTGATTGAATGAGCGCCCGAATCGGCGACAATCAAAAAGCCGTCTTTGTCGAAAGCGATTTGCGAAGGCGTTTTGAGCTTATCGGTCACCAATTTCGTTTTTCCGTCCGCCGCAACGCGAAAAATCGAGCCTTTTTCGCCGTCCGAAACATACAAAACGCCGTTTTGGTCAAACGCCAGTCCGAAAGGCTCGCCGAATTCGCGATTTAATCCGGCGAAAGTCGCGGCGCGCGTCCAGGGCTTTCGCGCGTTTTCCGCTTTCTGGCACGAGATGAAAAAATTTGAAATTAAAATTAAAAGAAAAAGACGGGAAAATCGGTTTAAATTCATCAATGCCATCCTAGATTCTAAAAATTCAAGATGCAAATCCTATCCAGTTGGTAAAATTCTGTTACCATTTTAATATTCAACAAATTTCAAGGAGGAAAAAGAAAATGTTTTCATTACAGGATTTACTCGGGCACGAGCAAGGCAGCGAAGCCGTCGAGCAAATCAGCCAGAACGTCGGCGCCGAACCGAGCGCCGTCAACAGCGCGATTCAGATGGCTCTGCCTGCGATTCTGGGCGGGCTGGCGAATAACGCCGCCACGCCGGAAGGCGCGCAAAATCTGAACAACGCGCTCGAACAAGACCACGACGGAAGCATTCTGAATAACTTGGGCGGGCTTGGCGGCTTGATTTTCGGCGGCGGTCAGCAGCAAGCGGCTCCGCCGCGACAAGCCGATGCAGGCGGAATTTTAGGTCATGTTTTCGGCAATAATCAAGGACAGGTCGCGCAGCAAATCGGCAATCAGAGCGGTTTAAATTCCGGACAGGTCGCGCAGATTCTGATGATGCTCGCGCCGATTGTGATGGGCTATCTCGGCAAGCAGAAACAGCAGCAGGGACTCGATGCCGACGGCTTGTCAAACTGGCTCGGCGGACAGCAGCAGCAGATTCAGCAATCGCCGCAGGGCGGATTTTTAAGCTCGATTCTCGACCGCGACGGCGACGGCAGCTCGATGGACGACATCGCTTCGATGGCGATGAACTATATGACGAATCGACGCTAGTCAGAACCGCCTGCGGTAGCGGGCGGTTTAAGTTTAGAGTCTCAAGTCCCAAATCTCAGGTCTCAAGTCGGAAATCTGCACGTTTTGGACTTGAGTCCTGGGACTTGAGTCTTTATAGTTCAACCGCCCGCTACCGCAGGCGGTTCTGACATTGCCTTTTCAATGAAACTCTCCGGCTTTTTCCTGCGTATCAAAATCCGATATATCTTTTTCAGACAATCTTTAAATTTAAAGGGAAAATATGAGTCCAAAATTCTTTCGCAAACATTTTTTTGCAATACTTTTCGCATTTCTGCTGACGCTCGCGCCGATCGCTCTGGCGCAGCCGCCCGACCCGAACGAATATCGAAAGCTTCCGCCGGTTAATTACATTCGCAGCCGCGTCGTCGACATCAAACACGTCGCCATCGATTTGCGCTTCGATTGGGATAAGGAGCAGGCTTACGGCTCGACCGTCGTGACGCTCGCGCCGTTTAAAGACACGAATAAAATTTATCTCGACGCGGCGTCGATGACGATAAGCGCGGTGACGCTGGCAAACGGCACGGCGTTAAAGTTTAACTACGACGCCAAAAAAGAAGACGATAATCTGGAAATTATGCTCGACCGCGTCGTGAAAGGCGGCGAAGAGGTTTCGGTTAAAATCGATTATCGCACCAATTACGTCAATACCGCCGACGCCGACACGGCAATCGGCAGCTTCGGGCGCGGGCTTCGATTTATCAAACCGACCGACGACAAGCCGAACAAGCCGCGCCAAATCTGGTCGCAGGGCGAGACGGAATTTAACCGCTACTGGTTTCCGTCCTACGACGCGCCGAACGATTTTCGCACTTCGGAGCTGCGCGCCACCGTCGATAAAAAATACACCGTCGTTTCCAACGGCAGGCTCGTCAAAGTTAAAGATAACAGCGACGGCACGCGCACGTTTCACTGGAAGATGGAAATTCCGTATTCGAACTATCTGACTTCCATCGTCGTCGGCGAATACGCCGAGGTCAAACAGGAATGGGGCGGAATTCCGATTATCAATTACGCTTATCCGAATGAAAAGAAAGAAGTTGCCGCAACGGTGAAGAATCTTCCCGATATGGTCAAATTCTTTTCCGAAATCACGGGCGTCAAATACGCGTATCCGAAATACGCGCAGACTTTCGTCGAAGATTTCGGCGGCGGAATGGAAAACATTTCCGCGACGACGATGATTGAGGAAATGATTCTGGACGAGCGCGAAATGCTCGACGGCGACAGCGACGGACTTCAGGCGCACGAGCTGGCGCATCAGTGGTTCGGCGATTACGTGACGACGCGCGACTGGGGACAAATCTGGCTCAACGAATCGTTTGCCACCTATTTCGACGCGCTGTATCACGAGCACAGCAAAGGTCACGAAGATTTTCTCTACGCCAACGTGCGCTCGAACCAGCAGGCGTATTTCGGCGCGTGGAACGAAGGCGTGCGCCGACCGATTGTGACGAATCGCTACGCCAACAAGGACGCGATGTTTGACAGTTACGCCTACCCGCGCGGCGGCGCCGTGCTGCATATGCTGCGCAAGCATCTGGGCGACGAAGCGTTTTTCAAATCGCTGAATCATTATCTGACCTCGAACGCGCACCAGCCCGTTTCGACCGAAGATTTGCGCATCGCGATTGAGGAAACGACCGGACAGTCGATGGATTGGTTTTTCGACCAGTGGCTTTATCGTATGGGACACCCGATTTTTGAAGTCACGAAAGCTTACGACGACGCGAAAAAACAGTTGACGCTGACCGTCAAACAGACGCAGAAAATCAATCCGAAAGACGAATTTCCGCAGGTCGAGTTTTTCCAGACCAACGTCGATGTCGAAATCGACGACCGCGTCGAAAGAGTCTGGATAAAACCGCAGGCGGAAAACGTTTTCACTTTCAATGCCGCTTCGAATCCGAAGCTCGTTAATTTCGATTTCGAAGGCACGCTGATTAAAGAGCTTAAATTCGAGAAATCGACGGACGAGCTGCTTTATCAGGCGGCAAACGACCGCGACGTTC
Source organism: Pyrinomonadaceae bacterium (assembly GCA_036389695.1). Lineage (GTDB taxonomy): Bacteria > Acidobacteriota > Blastocatellia > Pyrinomonadales > Pyrinomonadaceae > JALZHR01. The sequence goes on along the minus strand of DASVWG010000530.1, from coordinate 17,878 downwards.
TCGGCAAACGCTGGGCGATGAGCGAGCTGAGCAAAATCGCCAAAAATAAGGACGCGTCCGCCGCCGACAAGGAAAGAATTATGACGGCTTTCCGCAGCGCGGTCGAGAAGGAATCTTTCTGGCGACTGCGCCGCGCCGCGCTGGACGAAATTCGTCAGATGTTTGTGCCGCAATCGCCGCCCTGGGTGAAAAAACCGGCGGCAAAACTCGACGACGCGACCGCGCAGACAATTTTAAAGGCGACAAAGGACGAAAAATCATTGATACGCGCCGAGGCGATTGAGCTTCTCGGCTTCACGCAGGACGCGAAATATGCCGACGTTTATCTTTCGGCGCTCAGCGACCAGAGCTACACGGTCGTCGGAAACGCGGCGTCGGCTTTAGCCAGAACCAAAAACGAAAAAGCTTACGACAGCCTGCTCAAACTGGTCAATACCGAATCGTGGCACGGACGCCTGCGCGCCGCCGGTTTGAACGGTTTCGCCGAGCTTGCCGATAAGCGCGCTTTGGATTTGGGCATCAAATACGCCGCCGACAAAAACCAGTCGCCGGGCGTTCGCAACGCGGCTTTAAACGTCGTCGCCAACGCCGGCAAAGGCGACGAGCGCGCCTTCCCGATAATTTTCGAGCGCTTCAAAAAAGCGCTTGAAGGCAGCGATTTTCAAGGCATTTTCAACGGCATGCAGGCGTTTATCAAGCTCGCCGACCCGCGCGGTCAGCAGGCGTTCGATTTGATGCGCGAGAAGTTCAAAAACCAGCCGCAGTTTGCCGGAACGATTAATTTCTTCGAACAGCAGTTCAAAGCCGCAATCGGAAAATAAAGCTTTATCGCAAAAGCGAAGAAGGCTTTGTCAGAAAAGAAAGCGCGAAGTGTTTTTATTCGAGAACGCTTCGCTTTTCTTTTTTCCTTAATTTCGTCGTTTGCGATAAAATGTCGGCGAGGTGAAATCTATGACTAATAATTTACAGGCGGCTGAACCGGCGAGCGGTTTTGTTCTTCCTTTCAGCTTGGATTTTCACTCGGCGCGGCTGACCGAAGAACAATTTGAAGAGCTTTGCCGAAATCATCCCGACTTGAAATTCGAGCTTTCCGCCAAAGGAGAATTAATAGTTATGCCGCCGACAAGTATGGAATCCGGTTGGAGAAATACGGATTTAACAACGGAAGTAAATTTATGGGCAAGAGAAGACAAAACCGGAATCGTCTTCGATTCTTCGACAATGTTCACGTTTCCGAGCGGCGCGAAACGTTCGCCCGACGTTTCGTGGATTTTGAAAGAAAGAGTCGAAGCCTTAAGTCTCGCCGAACGGCAAAAATTCTCGCGCATCGTTCCCGATTTTGTCATCGAGCTTCGTTCGCCGTCGGATTCCATCAATGATTTGCAGGATAAAATGGCGGAATATATGGCGAGCGGCGTTCGTCTCGGCTGGCTTATCGACCCGCTTGAACGGAAAGTTTATGTTTATCGCGCGGGCGGCGAAACCGAAATTCTGGAAAATCCCGAAAACGTTTCGGGCGAAGATGTTTTGCGCGGTTTCGAGCTGAATGTCCGCGCCATCTGGTAAATCGTTTGACAGCTCATTTTAAATTAGAATTCTTTCAAATATTCGAAAAATTTATGCGTAAATTAAGTAACTGTTTTCTGGCGTTAATCGGAATATTTTTGCTGCTGCAAGTTTGTGTCAATCACGCTTTTGCCCAGAGCGGAGAAGTCACGCGGCAGGAGACGCTGCGCGGCTCAATCACGCCGGAGCGCGAATGGTGGGACGTTTTGCATTATCGTCTGGCGGTCGAGTTTGTTCCCGACAAAAGAACTATCAAAGGCTCGAACGAGATAGTCTTTAAAACCGTGAAAGCCGGAAATAAAATGCAGATTGACTTACAGCCGCCGCTCGCCGTGACGAAAATCACTCACGGCGGCAGCGCCGAGCTGAAATTCGAGCGCGAAGGCAATGTTTACTGGGTTTCGTTTGAAAAAGAAATTCCGGCGGGCGTCGAAGATAAAATCGAAGTTTTTTACGAAGGCAGACCGAAGGAAAGCCGAAATCCGCCCTGGGAAGGCGGCATAACCTGGGGACGCGATGATTTGGGCGAATATTTTATCAATACGACCTGTCAGGGCATCGGCGCGAGCATCTGGTGGGCGAATAAAGACCACGGCGCGGACGAGCCTGACCACGGGATGCAGATTGACGTCACCGTGCCGGAAAATCTCGTCGCCGTCTCTAACGGTCGGCTGAAAAAAATCGACGAAAATACCGGCGCGAAAACGAAAACTTTTCACTGGGAAGTCGTCAATCCGATTAATAATTACGGCGTCAACGTCAACATCGGCAACTATGTTCACTGGGAAGAAAAATTTCAGGGCGCGGGCGGCGATTTAGACCTTCAATACTGGGTTCTGGCGCATCAGAAAGAAGCGGCGATGAAGCATTTCAAGGAAGTTCCCCGAATGCTGAAAGCCTTCGAGCATTGGTTCGGACAATATCCTTTTTACGAAGACGGCTACAAGCTCGTCAGCGTTTCATATCCCGGGATGGAGCATCAAAGCTCGGTGACATACGGAAACTGGTTCAGAAACGGTTACCGGGCGCGCGATTACAGCGGCTCGGGCGTCGGCTTTAAATTCGATTTCATAATCGTTCACGAATCGGGGCACGAATGGTTCGGCAATAATATCTCGATGCGAGACGCCGCCGATATGTGGGTTCACGAAGGCTTTACGAACTATTCGGAAAATCTTTTCGTCGAGTATTATTTCGGCAAAAAAGACGCTGAAGATTACGTCATCGGCAGCCGCCGCAACATCCAGAACGACAAGCCGGTTATCGGCACATACGGCTCGAACCGCGAAGGCTCGGGCGATATGTATTCCAAAGGCGGCAACTTGCTGCACACCATCCGCCACATCGTCAACGACGACCAGAAATGGCTCTCGATTCTGCGCGGTCTGAACAAGGATTTCTGGCACAAAACCGTCACGACGCAGCAAATCGAATCTTACATCAGCCAAAAAGCCGGAATCGATTTGAGCAAAGTTTTCGACCAGTATCTGCGCACGACGAAAATCCCGCTTCTGCAATACAAAACCGACGGCAAAAACCTGTCGTTCAAATACGATAGAGTCGTCGCGGGCTTTGCGATGCCGCTTCGCGTTGACGTTAACGGCAAGGAAGTTAAAATAACGCCGACCGAAACGATGCAGACTTTGACCCTGCCCGAAGAAATCAAAACTTTCGCCGTCAATCGCAACTTCTACGTCGAAGCCGAGGCGATGAAATAACGAACGGAAACACCCGGTGTTTGACTTAAAAACATTGAAAATATAAACTTTAATTTACAAAAGTGGTGAGTTACAGCGACTTGCGACCACGTAAAAAAATCGCTAAACAGCTAATGAGTTTCAAAACCTGTTTCTGAAAAAAAACTCTGTGCTGCTGGCGGCGCGGAGTTTTTGTTTTATTAAATGCTGGAGACGGTATGCCGAAAAATAATAAAATTTTAAGTTCTGCTCTGTGTTTTTTCATATTGCTGACGGCAGCTTGTTTCATCGAAACGAAAAGCCCGCCCGTTTATCAGAGCAGCGAGGAAAAAGTTAAAGTTGAAAATAGAGACGAAGATATTGAAAAAGCCAAAAAAGCGGTCGAAAACTTTCACAATTTATTTAACGCGGGAAAAACGAAAGAGCTCTTTCAATTAATTGACGATAAATCTCAACTGAAACAGGATGAAACTTTTTTCCTGATGCGGATGGACAGAATAATGTCCGACCTCGGAAAATTTCAGAGCGCGACTTTTACGAGAGCCAATGTTTTTCAGAAAAAATCCACTTATGAGGTGAGAATCGAATTTATCTCAAAGTTTGAAAAGGAAAACAACCGCCCGCCGCGCTACGAATTATTTTTCTGGGAGATTTATCCGGGCGGCGACGTAAAGCTTTTGGAATATATGAACGGCATCGACAACGAGCCGAAATATTAGTTTTTATGAAAAATTTTCTCGAATTATTAAAAGAAAAAATCGTCGTTTTCGACGGCGCGATGGGCACGAATCTGCAAACGCAGAATCTGACGCTCGAGGATTTCGGCGGGCTGCGCTTTGAGGGCTGCAACGAAAATCTGCTGAACACCAGACCGGACGCGGTCGAAAACGTGCACGTCGGTTTTCTCGAAGTCGGCTGCGACGTGATTGAAACGAATTCTTTTAACGGCACGACGTTCGACTTTGAAGAATACGGCATGGCAGACCAAACTTATGAAATGAACGCCAAAGCCGCGCGCTTGGCGAGGCGCATCGCCGACGATTTTTCGACCAATGAAAAGCCGCGTTTCGTCGCCGGTTCGATGGGACCCGGACGAAAATTGCCGACGCTCGGACACGTCGGCTTTCTCGATTTGAAACACGCTTATTCGGTGCAGGTCAACGGCTTGTATGACGGCGGCGTCGATTTGTTCGTCGTCGAAACGTGTCAGGACATTTTGCAGACGAAAGCCGCGCTCGCCGCCATCTTTGAATTTTTCGCGCAGCGAAAAGTCAAAATTCCGGTCATCGCGCAGGTCACTATCGAAACTTTCGGCACGATGCTGAACGGAACGGAAATCTCCGCCGCGCTGACGGCGCTGGAGCCTTTCCCGATTGACGTCGTCGGAATGAACTGCGGCACCGGTCCGCGCCATATGACCGAAAGCATCAAATACCTGTGCGAAAACGCGCCGTTTCCCGTTTCCGTTTTGCCGAACGCCGGGCTTCCCGAAGTGAAAGACGGCGCGATGCACTATGACGAAACACCGGAAAGCTTTACCGCGCAGGTGCTGCATTTCGCCAAAGATTTCGGCGCGAACATCGTCGGCGGCTGCTGCGGAACGACGCCGAAGCATTTAAAACTGGTCGTCGAACAGGTCGAAAGACTTTCGCCCAAAATCAGAAACGCGAGCCTGATTCCGTCGGCTTCGTCGATTTTCTTTCAACAGCCTTACACGCAGGACAACTCCTTCCTGATTATCGGCGAGCGCGTCAACGCTTCCGGCTCGAAAAAAATGCGCGACCTTTTGAACGCCGAAGATTGGGACGGGCTGGTTTCTTTAGCCAAAGAACAGGAACGCGAAGGCGCGCACATTCTGGACGTCAACGTCGATTTCGTCGGGCGCGACGGCGTCGCCGATATGCACGAACTGGTTTCGCGGCTCGTGACAAACGTCAAAATTCCTTTGATGCTCGATTCGACGGAATGGCAGAAGATGGAAGCCGGACTTCAGCACGCGGGCGGAAAATGTCTTTTGAACTCAACGAATTACGAAGACGGCGAAGAACGCTTTCTGAAAGTTTTCGAGCTGGCGAAGGAATATGGCGCGGGCGTCGTCGTAGGCACGATTGACGAGGAAGGAATGGCGCGCACGGCGAAAGATAAGTTAAGAATTGCGCGCCGCGCTTACCGGCAAGCCGTCGAATTCGGCATCGAAGCGCACGATATTTTCTTTGACCCGCTCGCGCTGCCGATTTCGACCGGTATCGAAGAAGATAGAAGAAACGCCGCCGAAACCATCGAAGCTATTCGCCAAATGCACGCCGAGATGCCCGAAGCGAATATTCTGCTGGGCGTTTCCAACGTTTCATTCGGCTTGAATCCGGCGGCGCGCGTCGTTTTAAATTCAATCTTTCTGCACGAATGCGTCGAAGCCGGAATGAACGCGGCAATCGTCAACGCCTCGAAAATTCTGCCCTTAAATCGCTTCAACGAACACGAAGTCGAAGTGGCGCTCGAACTCATTTACGACAAGCGAAAATTTGACGGCGACATCTGCACATACGACCCGCTCGGCGAATTTACGACGATGTTTCAGGGCAAAACGGCGAAGTCGATGAAAGTCGACGTTTCCAATTTATCGACCGAAGAAAAATTGAAACATCATATCATCGACGGCGAAAAAATCGGCTTGGAAGACAATCTGAAAATCGCGCTCGAAAAATATCCGGCGCTCGATATCGTCAATAATATTCTGCTCGACGGAATGAAGACGGTCGGCGATTTGTTCGGCTCGGGGCAGATGCAGCTGCCCTTCGTTTTGCAGTCGGCGGAAGTGATGAAAGCGGCGGTCAGATTTCTCGAGCCGTTTATGGACAAAGTCGAGGGCGAAACGAACAAAGGCGTGATGGTTCTGGCGACCGTCAAAGGCGACGTCCACGACATCGGCAAAAATCTGGTCGATATAATCCTGACCAACAACGGCTACAAGGTCGTCAATCTCGGCATTAAACAGCCGATTGAAGACATATTAAAAGCCTACGAGGAAACAAAATGCGACGCCATCGGAATGAGCGGACTTTTAGTGAAATCGACTTTGATTATGCGCGACAATCTGGAAATTATGAACGAGCGCGGAATTAAAATTCCGGTCGTTTTGGGCGGCGCGGCTTTAAATCGCCGCTACGTCGACCAGGATTTGGTTCCGCTCTACAACGGCAAATTATTCTACGCGCGCGACGCTTTCGACGGCTTGCACGCGATGGACGCTTTAACGAGTCGGGAGTCGCAAGTCGAGAGTGAAGAGTCGAAAGCCAAAGGCGCGGCGGCTGGAAACGGGTCAGAACCGCCTGCAGTAGCGGGCGGTTTAACCGAATCTATTCAAACCGTCGAAGATGCGGAAGATTTGGTCGGCGAAGACGCAAAGCTCGGCAAAGTCGCCGCGCGCGTCAGGTCGAGAATTTCCGGCGACACGACGCACACGAAAAAATCCGACGTTTCAACCGACGTCGAAATTCCGCGCGCGCCGTTTTACGGCTCAAAAGTCGTCGAAGACATTGATTTGGACGAAGTTTTCGCTTTCGTCAATGAAACCGCGCTTTTCAAAGGTCAATGGCAATACAAGCAAGGGCGCAAGACAAAGGAAGAATACGAAAAAATTCTGCACGAGACGGTTTATCCGAAATTCGCCGCCGTCAAGGAAAAAGCGAAACGCGAAAATCTGCTCACGCCGAAAGTCGTCTACGGCTATTTTCCGTGCCAGTCCGAAGGCAACGATTTAATCATCTACGAGACGGACGAAAAAACCGAGCGCCTGCGCTTTACCTTCCCGCGCCAGCCCGAAAACCAGCGCGGCGGGCGAAATCTCTCGCTGGCTGATTATTTCGCGCCGAAAGATTCGGGCAAAACGGACGTCGTCGCCTTCGATTTGGTCACAATGGGCAGACGCGCCAGCGAATACGCCAACGAGCTTTTCAAATCCGATAATTACACCGATTATCTCCTGTTTCACGGGCTTTCGGTCGAAGCGGCGGAAGCTCTGGCGGAAATGTGGCACAAACGGATTCGTCAGGAATTGGGAATCGCCGGAAAAGACGCGCCCGAGCTCGTCAAGCTTTTTCATCAAGGCTATCAAGGCTCGCGCTACAGCTTCGGCTATCCGGCGTGCCCGAATCTCGAAGACCAGACGAAAATTTTCGAGCTGCTTCACCCCGAACGCATCGACGTCGAGCTTTCGGAAGAATTTCAGCTTCATCCCGAACAATCGACTTCGGCGATAATCGTTCATCATCCGGAAGCGAAGTATTTCAATGTGGAATAGAATTCGACTGAGAAAACAGTTTTTTTGAAAATGCTTTCGGAGGTAAGACAAATGCGTTCTTTATTTTATATCGTATTTTTAACACTTTTCTGGTCAGTCACAATTACGAAAGCTCAAACAAATAAAGTCGCAGAAAACGCTCTGCTTGCCAAATTTGAAACGCCTGACCACCGTATCCAGGACGTTGCTTTTTCACCGGACGGCAAATTACTTGCGGCAGGATATGGTTTTTATGACGACGGCGGAATAACTATCTGGGACATCGCCAGTCGTAAAGTTGTCGCCACGCTGCTTGAAAAAGAAACAAAAAAAGGCGGAATCAAGCGCATTGCTTTTTCCGGTGACGGAAAGCTGTTTGCCGCCGGCGACGACAAAGGCGACGTCAGACTTTGGAAAGTCGGCAATTGGCGGATTTTTAATAAAATACTCGTTAAACGCGGCGAAACTACCGATTTAACATTCTCTCCGGACAGCTCAAAGCTGGCTTTTTCGTCCGAAGAAACGGCGTTGATTTATGATATTTATTCCAGGAAGGAAGATGTCATCGACGTCGGAACAGCAAATAATGGAATAAAGTTTGACGGAATTTCGTTTACGCCCGACGGAAAATCTGTTGTTATCAGCGGAACTAACGGAACGCAGATTTGGGATGTCGGGAATAAAAAGATATTAAAAAACTGGAACAATCCGTCTTTCAATTTCTTCGGGCGCTTATCTCCCGAAGGCAGTTATTTCATTTCCGGCGGCGGGGGCATTTTCGCCGGTAAATTGGTTGAGATTCGCGATTTTCCCGAAGGACGAAAAATTAAAGAACTTACCGAGTTCAGAAACGGAGTTTTCGCTTTATCAATTTCCAACTCAGGAAAATTTTTTGCTCTGGCAGGCGGAACATACGGCGGCGACGACAGCGGTTCCGTCAGTCTTTGGAGTCGCGATGGAAAAGAGCTCGGCTTTGCCATGTTTGGCGAAACTCCGATTCAGGGACTTGCCTTTAATCCCGACGACAGTATTCTGGCGGTCGGAAGCTACGACGGCGTTGTGCTTCTCTACGACGTAAGTCGTTTTCGCGGTCGGCAAATAAAAAAACAGGACGAAGCGCTGTGCGGCGAGATTCAGATTAAAGACGACAAAACCTATATTTTTCCTTTATCGAAAGTTCCGGGCATCATGAGCGTTGATTTTGTTTACCCCTGGAGATTGGAAATCGCGAACGCAGATTTCGTGCGGGACGCAGTCGGCTCGCCGGTTGCTTTGCAAAATTGGGCGCTTGAAAGCTCTGCCGCTGATGACCGCGCCAGGGTTGATAAATTCAAGCTTTTATTGCCGAAAGGTCAACCGAAGTCAGATTATATCGTCTTCGGAACTGTTCAAAATCCGGGTTGGAATGAAGGCTATGTTGCAAAAATTTTTGGCGACGGCAGCTTCGCCGCGTCAAATAATTCAGGCAAATGTTTAAGCTATGGAAATTTGTCCGAATTAAAAACAGATTATCAAGCCGTCAGAAAAAGATTACTTGACCGGGATTTACTTTTAATTCCAAAAGCGCCTTTGACGATTGGGGCTGACCATTACCGAACTCAGTTTATTGAGCTTTCAACTGAAGGCATCTCAGAGATACGCAGCGATGCGGATTCATTTGAAATTTTGATAAACGGGCAGTCGAAAAAAAGAGAAGCCTTTTCGAAAATTTACAGGCAGGAAGAATTATTCTTAAAATCACTTTTAAAAGCAGGCTTCAAATGAAATCGTAATAATAATTATTCAGAATAGAAAAAATTTTGATACTTTTCGGCTCGATTTCTCGCGTAATAAGTTGGAGGTTGATTTTATGGCAATCAATGCAAGCTTATTACCGCGCCAGGCAGACCGCCGTTTGTTTCTAATCGCGGCAATCGGATTTCCGCTGGTGGTTTTAGCCGGATATTTCAAATCTTATTATTTCAGCGCGTTTTTTGACGCCAGACCAATCGCCAACGCGCTGGTTCACGCGCACGGCATTGTGATGTCGGTGTGGGTCGTTTATTTCGTCGCGCAGGTCGCTTTGATTCGTTCAAAAAATATCAAGCTGCATATGTCGATGGGCATGGCGGGCATCGCGCTCGCCGCGCTCGTTGTCATTGTCGGAATGGCGACGGCGTATGACGCGCAGCTCGTCAGACAATCGGCGCCGCCGGGAGCCGACCCGCACGAGTTTTTTATTCTGCCCGCGGGCGATATGCTTTTGTTCGTCATATACTTTGCCGCCGCGATTTATTACCGCAAACGTCCGCTCGAACATAAAACGCTGATGCTGATGACGGCGATAAATTTTACGCCCGCCGCATTATTCAGAATTTCGATTGTGCCGCCGGAATTCACGCTGCTTTTTGCCTTCGGAATTCCCGCGCTGTTGGCGATTTCCTGTTTGGTTTGGCTAAGGTTGAAACACGGCAAATTCAACCGCGTTTTCGTCGCTGCAATACTGCTTTATCTCATCGCGCTGCCGCTGCCGTTCAGAATGATTTTTGCTCAAACATCAATCTGGCACCAGTTTGTCGCATCTCTTGCGCCGTAAAACAGGCAATAAAATCAGCGGAGTTATCTCACACTCCGCTATACCGTATGAATTTCCGTGCTAAAATGCCTTTATGAATTACAAAGACGTAATCACGATTGAACCGAATAAACGAGGCGGAAAGCCTTGTATTCGCGGAATGCGAATGACGGTTTACGATGTTCTGGAATATCTCGCGTCCGGAATGACCGAAGCGGAAATTCTCGAAGATTTTCCGTACCTGACGCACGAAGATATTGCCGCCTGTCTGGCATTTGCGGCTGACCGCGAGAAAAGTTTGCTGATTGTAAACTAAATGAAGCTTTTATTAGACCAAAACCTCTCGCCGCGTCTTCTCAAAGTTTGAGACGACATTTAACCGAATTCAAATCACGTATTCCCGCTCGGTCTGGACAAATCCGATGACACGGCAGTTTGGGAATATGCCAGACGAAATAATTTTACGCTTGTGACCAAAGATGCCGATTTCGGCGATTTAAGTATTTTGCGCGGTTTCCCGCCAAAAGTAATCTGGATTCGTCGCGGCAATTGTAAAACCCCTGATATTGAAAAGATTCTGAGAGATAATTTTGAAGCGATTGAGCAATTGGAAAGCAACGAACAAATCGGTTTGCTTACTCTTTTCTGAAATCAAGTCAAATAAATTCAGATTAATTTACGCTTCTTTATTGTATTTATTCCGATAATCAAACGGCGTCATTCCCGTTATTTTCTTAAAAATCCCGCGAAAAGCCTTGGTGTCCGAATAGCCGACGTCAAACATTACTTCGGTGATGTTTTTGCGGCTGGTTTCGAAGCTTTTTTTGGCGGCTTCGATTTTGACGCGCTGGATGTATTCGCTGACGGTGTTGTTGGTGGCTTTTTTGAAGCGGCGCTCCAGGCTGCGGCGGCTGAGCGCGAATCTGGTTGAAAGCGCGTCTATCGTGATGCGCTGCTGAAAATTATTCTCGATAAATTTCTGCGCTTTTTTGACGTCTTCGTCGGCGTGCTCGCTTTGTCCTTTGAAGATTATAAACGGCGACTGGCTGTCGCGCTTGATGTCGATGGCGAAGACTTTCGAAGTGAGAATCGCCGTTTCCCGATTCGTATATTTTTCGACCAGATATAAAAGCAGATTCCAGTAAGAAGTCGCGCCGCCGCTCGTGTAAATTCCCTGTTCTTCGGTGATGATTTTGTCGGTCACAAGCTCGACGGCGGGAAACATTTTTCTGAATTCGTCCGCCGCGCGCCAGTGGGTCGAGCATTTTCTGCCGTCTAAAAGTCCGGTTTTCGCCAGCAAAAACGCGCCGACGCACAGGCTGACGACTTCCGCGCCTTTCGCGTACTGCTCGACAATCCACGGAATAAATTTTTTATTTTTTTCTAAAACCTCCTGCGTTTCGCCGTCAAAGGCGGGAATGAAAATCAAATCGGTCTTGCCGACATCCTCCAGAAGCGCGTCCGTGTGAACGGAAAATGAGCTGTTGTGCAATTTGATTTCCTTCTTTAATCCGACCAGTTTTATATCGAAAATCGCCGGTTTTCCAGCCTGTTCGTAAAAACTGTTGACCATCGAAAAAACGTGGCGCGGGTCGTCGATTGCCGCCAGCACCGCCGATTCCGGAACGAGAATGGAGACGTGTTTCATAAGTAAAAAATAGTCGAAAAAATTGCCGCAATCAACCCCGAAGATTGCCGTTTTTACACCTTACAATTTTAGGTTTATGGTGCTATAGTGTGTATGATATTTTGTTTCATCAATGAAACATTATAAATTATAAAGGAGAAAACACAAATGGCGACAATCAATCCATACTTGAATTTCAAAGGCAATACCGAGGAGGCTTTTAATTTTTATAAATCAGTTTTCGGCGGCGAATTCGCGGCGCTGATGCGCTTTAAAGACGTTTCCGCGCAGGAAGGCTGCGACGGCATGACGGTCGCGGAAAACGAGCAGGAAAAAATTATGCACATCGCGCTTCCCGTAGGAAACGGAAACGTTTTGATGGCGACCGACGTGCTCGAATCGCACAGTCAAAACTTCACGGTCGGCGACAATATTTCGCTTTCGCTCAGCGCCGAAAGCAAGGAAGAAGCTGACCGGCTTTTCAACGCGCTTTCCGAAGGCGGAAGCAACATTATGCCGCTCGCCGACGCTTTCTGGGGCGCGTATTTCGGAATGGCGCAGGATAAATTCGGCATTCGCTGGATGGTCAGCTACGATTATAATAAACAATAAATTTATTTTTTTAAGGAGGCAGAAGAATGGGAAAATATGTTGACGGTTTCGTGATACCGATTGCGAAAGACAAGGTCGAAGAATACGGCAAAATAGCGCAGAAAGCGGGCGAGATTTGGAAGGAATACGGCGCGCTGGATTACGTGGAAGCAATCGGCGACGATTTGGAAATTAAAGATATGCTTTCGTTTAAGACGATTGCCGGCGCCGGCGAAGACGAAACCGTAATTTTCGCCTGGATTGTTTATGAATCGCGCGAAGAGCGCGACCGGATAAATGCCGCCGTGATGGAAGACGCCCGGTTGAAGGCGGATATGGACAAGATGCCGTTTGATTTTAAACGCATGGCTTACGGCGGATTTAAAACTCTGGTCGCCATTTAACGAATAGTTTTTGCCCGCGAAATACGCGAATGAGCGCGAAAAAAGAAATAATTATTTTTTTCGTAATTCTGAGTTTTACATTAAATATTTTCGCGTCGCCCGAGCGTCTTTCGCGGGTTGATAAATAAAAGGAGAAAAAATGACAAAGGAATTATGGATTAATCTGCCGGTGAAGGACGTTAAAAAATCAAAGGAATTTTTCACCCGTATAGGTTTTACGCCTGAAGAAGCGCACGAAACGGCGGATATGACCTGCGTAAAAGTCGGAGAAAAAAACATTGCCGTTCTGCTTTTTGCGGAAGAAACCTTGAAAGGTTTTATGAAAAACGAAATTTCCGACACGAAAGCGGGTTCGGAAATGATGATTTCGTTTGACGCCGAAAGCCGCGAGGAAGTAGATGAAACGGCAAAGAAAGTTTGGGACGCGGGCGGGAATGTTTTCAGCGAACCGGCGGAAATTCAAGGCTGGATGTATGGTTTCGCTTTCGCCGATTTGGACGGGCATCGCTGGAATCAGATTTATATGGATTTCAACAAAATGCCCAAGTAATCACGGTAATCAGAAGTTCAGAGTAACGGCTTGGAGAGGTTACTCTGAACTTAAAAAACACAACATAAAAAATCGAAAAAATTATGAAAATAGCAATAATTATCGTCCGCGTTTTAATGGGACTCTTGTTTCTTTTCGCATCAATCGTCGTGCTTTTCAATCTCGTTCCGCAGCCGGAATTGACCGGAAAGGTCAAAATCTTTATGGACGGCGTCAACGCTTCGGGTTATTTGCTGCCGCTGATAAAAATTACCGAGCTGGTGTGCGGAATCGCGTTTGTCGCCGGTCGTTTCGTGCCGCTCGCGACGGTCGTGATTGCGCCGGTTATCGTGAACATCTTTTTCTTTCACGCTTTTGTCGATACATCGGGTTTACCCGTCGCGGTTTTTCTCGTCCTGGCAAATATTTTTTTAGCGTATGCCAATTGGGACAAATTCAAACCGCTTTTGGAGGCAAAATAATATGCGAAAATTAAAATTACAGGTGCAAATTACAGTTGACGGATTCGTCGCCGGACCGAACGGCGAGCTGGATTGGATGACGTTTTCCTGGGATGAAGAATCGCGGCAGTACGTCAACGCCCTGACGGACAGCTCCGACACGATTCTGCTCGGCAGAAAAATGACCGACGGATTTGTAAACTACTGGACGAGCGCGCTCGACAAACCGGAAAGCCCGGAATACTCGTTTGCCCGGAAAATGGTCGATACTCCGAAAGTCGTCTTTAGCAAGACGGTCAGGGAATCGATTTGGGCGAACACGATTGTGGCAAACGGCGATTTGGTCGAAGAAGTCGAAAAACTGAAACAAAAAGAAGGAAAGGATATAATCGTTTACGGCGGAGCGAATTTTGTTTCAAATTTAATCAAGGAAAATCTGATTGACGAATATCATCTTTGCATCAACCCGGCGGCAATCGGTCGCGGATTGACCATTTTCGGGAATTTGAAAGACAGGCTGAAACTTAAATTAGTTCAGTCCAATACTTTTTCAACCGGTAAAGTCGTTAATCATTACGAACCGGAAAAATAAGCGGCAAAATATTATGAAATATAATTCTATCGCAGCGTTTATCCCTTCGGGCGGCGATTTTCAAGCGGCAAAGCGGCTGTTTCTCGAACTCGGATTCGGCATAATCTGGGAGAGCGGCGATTATGTCGGGTTTGAAAATAACGGCTGCAAGTTTATTCTGCAAAATTACAACGATAAGCATTTCGCCGAGAATCTGATGATGAGCGCGAAGGTCGATGATTTGGACGCATTCTGGTTAAAACTAACGGAAAAGAATTTGCCCGAAAAATTCGGCGTAAAATTGCGGGAACCGACCGATTTCCCGTGGGGAAGAGAGGTTAATTTGATTGATATGGCGGGCGTTTGCTGGCATTTTGCCGAAGGTAAATAATCGTGATTTCTTTACTTTCCGAATATTAGCCGCAAACAGGAAGATTAAATTCACGTTTCCGGAAAGCCGATTTTGCCGATTCGCAAAGTCGGCTTTTTCGTTGTAAAATTTTTAATTATCAATCCTTTATCCAGCTAATCTATGACCAAAAAAATATTTATTGCCGGTTCGGGCGGCATCGGCGAAGCGGCGGCTCTTTTACTGCGCGAATGGGCTTCGTTTGAAACGGAAATTATTCTAGGCGACATCTCGGAGGAAAATTTATCCAAAGCGAAAGATTTTGTGCGGCAAAATTCGGCTAAAACGTCGAAGGTCGAAACGGTCGTGATGACGAAAGAAGGCGCGAGCGCGGCGATGAACGCGGCGTTTGAAGGCTGCGACGTTTTGCTCGACTGCTCGCCCGGCGGGCAAGCGCCGCGAATGGCGCGTTTTGCGAAAGATTTTAAGATGCATTACGCGAACCTGACCGAATACGTCGCCGAAACCGACGAAATTATCAAGCTCGCGAAAGATGCTGAAACTGGATTTATTTTGCAGACCGGACTCGCGCCCGGATTTATCAACGTGCTGGCGATGTCGCTTTACGAAAAATTCGTCGCGCAGTTTGAAAACGAATCGGTCGAAAAAATCGGGATGAAGGTCGGCGCGCTGACGGCGCACGCGCACCAGCCGCATTTTTACGGTTTTACGTGGTCGCCGATTGGCGTCGCGACCGAATACGTCAAGCCTTCGCGCATCATCCGCGATTATAAAATCACGGAAATGCCCGCGCTTTCCGACCGCGAAAAAATCGTTATCGGCGGTCGCCATTACGAGGCGGATTTGACTTCGGGCGGCGCGGCGGATTTGCCGGAATTTTTTACGGACAAAGCTCGACGGCTCGATTACAAAACGCTGCGTCACGTCGGGCATTACGCGTGGGTTGAAGGCGTTATCAGAAAATTTCCGAACGACGAGGATTTACCGAAAAACGTTCTGGAAGTTTTTCTGCGGGAAGTTCCGGCGGTCGAAGACGATTTCGTGCTGGTTCACGCTTCGGTCGAAGGCTTTGACAAACAAAACACGCGCCGCCTGCTGGAAAAAGCCTTTTTTGTCGAGCCTCTGGAAATCAACGGGCAAGCCTTGCGGGCGATTCAGACGACGACCGCCGCGCCTTTGCTCGAATCGGCGATGATGCTTCTCACCGGCAAATATCGCGGCGTCGTGCTGCAAAGCCAAATTAATCCGCAGGAATTTTTGAGCGGCAGTTTTGTTTCCAGAGTTTATAGGTAACAAAAAGCCATATAAATGAAACAAATTACCGTTTTTCGGCGAAACAAAGCGTTTTTCAAACGCCGCAATCGTCTTTTCAAGCCGCGCAAGGCAAATTTTGCCTCGCACAAAGCCTTCTCAAAGTTTCACAACAGCATCTCGCGATTGCGAAATGCCATCTGTCGGTTGCGGAATAACATCTGTTTGTCGCGGAATGAGGTGTGATGGTTGCGGAATCCTATCTGTTTGTCGCGGAATCATATCTGTCGGTCGCAGAATCGTATCGGTCGGTCGCGGAATTGCATCTGCCGGTCGCGAAATGAGGCGTGACGGTTGCGGAATTGACCGTGAAAGTCGTGAAATGATTGTCTCCGGTCGTGAAATGATTATCTTCGGCTGCGTAATGAGCCTGAGCATAGCAGAAACTGGAGCGAGTTCTTAAAAAATGAATGATGAATGCGGAACGCGGAACGATGAATTCGATATGTAGAATCTGCAATTCATCGTTCCGCGTTCCGCATTCCTCTTTTAAACAAAGGCAGAAACGCGACAGTGATGGAGCGTGTCTCAAGATTAATTATTGAACACCTGAATTTCAATCAGCACGTTTCCTGATTTATCTCGGACACGCTCCATTACTGTCGCGTTTCCGCCTTTACTCTTTCTCCACCGTTAAAATTTCGTGGCGCTCGGTCACTTCGTCGTCGGTGGCGTCTTCGAGGCTGCGGTCGCCGGTTACTTCGTCCCAATCGTAGCCGAGAAAATCGGCGAAATGATAAAGCTGTCGTTCCCAGGCGTCGCGGTCGTTCGTGTATTCGAGAAACGCCTGTTCGATGTCGGAGCGGATTTTGATTTTGTGGCGCTGAAGATGTTTCGCGGCGCGATTGAAACATCTCCGTCGCCTCGCCAGCGTTTCTTCTTCGGTCTCAAACGGCTCGGTCGCGCTGTTTTCGAGTTTCAGCGAGGTGACGAGCTCAAACAAAACGTGGCGCGCGTTGTCGCCGGCTATAAGAACGTCCGGGTGGTCGCCCGCTTCGATATATTCTTTTTCTTCCAGATGCGCGTTGAGAATCGCGACCGTTTCCAGCACGACGAAAAGCGCGCGCGGCAAGCCTTTGTAAACTTCGACCGGATGAAAATAATGGATGACCGGATGCTCGATATGCGATTCCAGAAGCTCCTGCAAATCGCGCGTCGCTTCGCGCAGGGATTCGGTCAGGCTGTGAAAACGCCCGCGCGCGAAATGGCTGGAAATAAAGCCGGAAATATCCGCGCCCTGCCGCGCCTGATGATAAAACTTGAGCGCGACGGCGCGTTTGCGCTCCAACGCGCTGTAGACGGTCAACAGGTAAGTTATCGAGATGGAAATCGTCGCCATTCCCAGAGCGGCTTCAAACAAAGCGATTATTCGCATCAGGCTGGAAATCGGCAGAATATCGCCGTAACCGAGCGTCGTCAAAGTGATGCCGCTGAAATAAAACGCCTGCAAAACCTGGCTTCCGTGAGCGGATTCGCCGACTTGAAATCCGGTTTCCAGACGCGGCAGATAGATAAGCGCGAAGCCGGTCATCAGCGTCAACAATAAAATCGTAATCAAAAGCGGCATCAAAAGCGGTCCGACCGCCGACAGCAGCCGGTGGCGCAGACGCCGGTCAAGACTACGCGTCAAACGCATAAGCAGCCACCACGTGCCGCGATTTAAAAATTCGCTGAACGGTCCCGGATGTTTTGTGGCGCGCAGGATTGTGGCGTAAATGTCGTAGAAAACCAGGATGATTAAAACGACGCCCGCGATTGTCAGTAAAAGATTTGCTCCCGCGCTCATTGATTTTTGCCTTCTCCGCTGCTTTTTTATTATACATCAATAAATTTTGCCGTCCGGAAGAAATCGTGTTCCGCCCTTGCTCACACGCGCGTTTCTGCCTCGTTAGCTATCAAAAGAAAAAGCGAGCAGAGA
>DASVWG010000529.1:0-18708 GCA_036389695.1 Pyrinomonadaceae bacterium | reverse complement strand
GGTTGCCGCGCAGTATAAACTCGTTCCCACGCCGCTCGGACAAGTCGGAGTTCCGCCGACCTATCGAATGAAAATCGACCGGACGCTGACCAATCAATCGACTTTGCAAATTGTCGCCGCGCTGCAATCGGACGCGCGCGTTTTTCAAGCGGAAGTTCACCGCACGGTCAGCATGTCGGAAAGGCACGGACTGCCCTGGACGCTCGGGCGCTCGTGGGCAATCGGACGCTCGTGGGCAATCGGCGGAAGCATTAAAGGATATACCAGCCAGTGGTTTCCGGATGTCATCAGGCTCAATCAGGCTCATGCCGTTTCCAGAGGACAGAACATGGTCGTTGCCGTTCTGGATACGGGAATCGATTTGAATCATCCGGCTTTTGCCGGAAGACTGGTGCCCGGCTACGATTTTGTCGATAACGACAACGACCCGAGCGAGGTCGGCACTTTGCGTCAGGAATCGGTTTACGGTCACGGCACGCACGTTGCCGGAATTATCGCGCTGACCGCGCCGGAAGCCAAAATTATGCCGCTGCGCATTCTGGACACCAACGGCGAAGGAACTCTCTGGCGCATCCAGCAGGCGATGGCTTGGGCGGCGACGCATAATCCTTCATCGACAAATACGATTATTGTCAATATGAGCTTCGGTTATCCGCCGGATTTGACGCCGCAGAGCAACACGTTTCTGCACGATTTGTTCAACGGCTGCGACGATGCGGTCGTGCCGGGCGAGCAGGTATTTCCGGAATTCAGCGACAAGAGAATTTTAATCGTCGCGGGCGCCGGCAACGGCGGGCAAATCGGCAACGGCGCGGCGCGCGTTTATCCGGCAGCCGAGCGCGGCGGCGTCAACGATATTGACGACAATCTGCTGAGCGTCGGCGCCAGCACGCGTTACGACAAACTGGCTTCATTTTCCACGATGGCTGACGTGCAGGACCGCAGCGTCGACCGCTGGGTGCGCACGGTCGCGCCGGGCGAAGAGATAATCAGCGCGCTCCCGAACGGTCGCTATGGTATGTGGTCGGGGACTTCGATGGCGGCGCCGATTGTTTCGGGCATCGCCGCTTTGATGAAATCCGCCAATCCGAACCTGGCGCTGGTCGATTTGGTTGAAAATATGGAGGAAAGAGGCTACGAGTGGGACTGCCGTCTGACCTCGCGCAATATTAATATGGAAACGACCAGAGTCGATGCGTATTGCGCGCTGACCGGCGACCCGCAGTTTTGTAACTTTCCCGAAAGAAACATCTGCACGGAATAAAATCGGGTAGAAAATTATTAACGAGCCAATCGGAGACGGTTGGCTTTTTGTTTGAAAAATATTTCACTAAAAATTGTCTTTTCCACATTATTTTCAGCACTGTATAACAGAAAGCCATATTTCAAAGCCGCAAATCAGCTTGAAGGGCATTCGAGAAACAATAGACAAACAGAATTACAGGTAGTTAAGGAAGGTATCAAAAAATATGAAACAGGTAGCAACAAAAAAGCGCAGTCAGCTCAAAAATGCATGGGTGTTGATGTTTGCGCTGGCATGGGTAATCCTGCCGTTCGCTCTAAATAAAACGGTCGTCCAAGCTGATGAGCTGATGTTGAGCGACATTAGAATTCAGGCTTCGCTGACCGGACCGGCAATCGGCGGCGTCACGCCGGGCGGATTTGCCGAACACCGCACCGAAGACGGCGGCAGACGCCGACTTAAAGTGGACGCGACCTCAGTCAATCTGCCGCAGGGAACGGTTTTAAACGTCGTTTTGAACAATGCGGTCGTCGGGCAGATGACGGTCAACCAGTTCAGCGGCGCATTTCTTGATTTCGACACAAATAACGGACAGAACGTTCCGCCCGCCGGCAACGGACAAACGGTTGCGGTGATGAACGGAACGACGACCGTCGTCTCCGGCGTTTTCGGCGTTGTCACGCCGACGCCTTCACCGTCGGGTTCGCCGAACGGCTCGCCGTCACCCAGCCCGAGCGGAAGCCCGAATGGTTCTCCGTCACCCAGCCCGAGCGTTTCGCCGACTGTTTTTCCGACGGTAAGCCCGTCAGCGTCACCGAGCGTGTCGCCAACCGTATCTCCGACGGTCTTCCCGACCGTTTCGCCGACAGCTAGCCCGTCGGCATCGCCAACAGTTTCGCCGACCGTGTCTCCGACGGTTTTCCCGACGGTGTCGCCGACCGGCAGCCCGAGTCCGTCGCCGTCGCCGGGCAACAATGGAGATTTGTTTGCCGGTTTGACCGGACCGACCTTGAACGGCGTTTTGCCGAACGGTTTTGCTCAATTTGAAAATCACAGCAGCCGCGTCGAGCTCGAAGTTCGCGTTCGCCAGGTCAATCTGCCGAACGGAACGATGCTCAACGTCGTGATTAATAACGCGACGGTCGGACAAATGTTCGTCAGCAGCGCCGAAGGCAGACTCCGCCTGCGCAGCGATAACGGGCAAAACGTTCCGAACGTCACTCCGGGTATGAGAATTGACATTATTAACGGCGCAGCCACGATTCTTTCGGGAACGTTTGTCGCCTTCACCGCGACGCCGTCGCCGAGTCCGAGCGTCAGCCCGACCGGCAGCCCGACCGGTTCGCCTTCGCCTTCGCCGACCGGTTCACCGACCGGCAGCCCGAGTCCGTCGCCCAGCCCCAGCGGTTCGCCTTCGCCTTCGCCGTCGCCTGCACAGGGCAGATTTTTTGAAGGTCATCTGAGCGGCGCTACGCTTGCCAGCCGCGGCGAAATCAAGCTTTTCCTGAATGCTACGGAAACGCAGGTTCAGGCAAGCGGCGAATACAATCTGACCAGCCAGCAGACTTCGGCGAAGATTCTCGCTGACGTCGGCTCAAACACGGTCGTGATTCACGATTTCGGCACGCTCGGCGGAACCGAGAGGCACTTTACGGCGACCTTTAACGTGACGCCGCAGCAGGTGCAGGTGCTTCGCATGGGCATCGCTTATATGGTCGTCGGCAGCGCCGCCAACGCCAGCGAAATTCGCGGCACGATTCGCAACGATAACCGCAGCGCCGACTTTGACGGCGACGGCGTGGTCGATATGGCTGTCTTCCGCCCGCAGGACGGCGCGTGGTATATCCAGAACAGCAACGGCTTTACCGCGACGACTTTCGGCGGCGCAAACGATAAGCTCGTCTCCGGCGATTACGACGGCGACGGACGCAGCGACACGGCTGTTTATCGCAGCGTCAACGGTTCCGGTATCTGGGACATCAAACGCAGCTCGGACGGCGGTCAGACGACCAAACAGTTCGGACTCGCCTCGGACATTCCGGTGCGCGGCGATTTCGACGGCGACGGTCTACAGGATTTAGCCGTGTTCCGCCCGTCAAACGGTTACTGGTATGTCGAAAAGACCACCGATGCCGGTTACATCATCGTCCAGTTCGGACAGAACGGCGACAAACCGGTGGCGGCTGATTTGGACGGCGACGGCAAGACTGACATCGCGGTCTTCCGCCCGTCGGTCGGCGACTGGTACTGGCTCGGCAGCCGTGACGGACAGTTCCGCGGACTCCACTTCGGTATCAGCGAAGACCTGCCTATCGCGGGCGACTTCGACGGCGACGGCAGAGATGACCTGACGGTCTATCGCCCGTCAACCGGAAGCTGGTATCGCATCAATAGCTCGAACGACCAGTTTGTGGCGACTCAATTCGGAATCAGCACCGACGTTCCGGTCGCGGGCGATTACGACAAGGACGGAAAAATGGACATCGCCGTCTTCCGCAAAGCGGACGGCGCGTGGTATATCCTGCGCAGCAGCGACGGCGCTTTTGAAGCCAGATTCTTCGGCTTAAACGGCGACATTCCGATTCCGGCTCAGTAAACAAACGAAAGAGGCTGAAGCGTTAAGCTTCAGCCTCTTTCCGGGAAAGCAACAATAATTAGTTGTTTAACATCAAACAGTTGCTTTGAATAATTTTAACTTCAAACGGGAATTTGAAGTTAATTGCGAGTCCTGACCGCTTTGCCCTCCTCGCGGTCAGGGCTTTTTTATTCTATTTTCATAACATTTTATCCTCTCAAACAACAATCCGTATCTTCAACACCTTCCGAATATAAAAAAAAGACTTGAGAGTTTGTTAAAAACTTTGATTTGGACTTACTATATTGCAGAACCGGTCCGCATCCTGACGACTTCTTCAGTTTTTACAAAAATTTCTAATAAGGAAAATCTACAAAATGAAAAACAAATCAATGCTTCTTGTCAAATTACTGGCAATTTTTGCCTTCTCTGTTTTATTCACCACAATTGCCAGCGCTCAAGCCACGCGCACGTGGGTTTCGGGAACCGGCGACGACGCCAACCCGTGCAGTCGCACCGCGCCGTGTAAAACGTTTGCCGGAACGATTTCCAAAACCGCGACCAACGGCGAAATCAGCACGCTCGACCCGGGCGGCTTCGGACAGGTCACGATTACGAAAAGTATTACGATTGACGGCGGGACTTCCGGCAACGGAGCGATTACTGCCGGCGGGCAGACCGGAATTATCATTAACGCCGGCGACACCGGCATCGTCATCCTGCGACATCTGTTAATCAACGGCGTCGGAACGGGCATCAACGGCATCCGCATCCTGAGCGCCAAAGCCGTCTATATCGAAGATTGTCATATTTACGGTTTTCAGGGTTCGAGCGCGACGACCGGACGCGGCATCAGCGACGAGCGCACCACCGCCAACGGAACTTTATTCATTCTCAACACGGCAGTGGAAAGAAACGAGCAGACCAATATTTTTATCAGCCCGTCGGCGACCGGCGTAGTCGCCGTGCTGGATAATGTCAAATTATTGGACAGCAACGCTAATTCCGGACTTTCGGTGCGCGGCGGCAGCACGGCGTCAATCAAAAACTCGATAATTTCAGCCAACAATAATTTCGGAATCGTTGCCGAAGCCGATGCGGGCGGCACGAACGTGACGGTTGAAAACTGCCTGATTACCAACAACGGAACGGGCGTCGCCACCGTCACTAACGCGCCCGTCATTTACCTTTCCAATAATACGATTAGCGGAAACAATACCGGCATCAATGTCTATAGCGGAAGCATTCTTTCGTTCGGTAATAACAAGGTAGTCGGGAACGGCGTCGATGGCGCAGTTTCCGGTTCTGCTGGTAGTCAGCAATAATCGACTGCGTTTCGAAGCAGAAGCCCGCGCGTCAGCAAGGGCGGATAAAGATTGATGATTTAAGATTGAAGATTTATGATTGGTCGTTTGATAACGGCAAATCTAAAATCCAAAATCTAAAATCTAAAATCCTTTCCGCCCTTGCTCACGCGTGGGCTTCTGCTCCGTTAACTCAAAAGCGGCTCGAAAATCACCGCCTGACGAATTTTTTCCGCTTTTGCCGCCAAATTTCGCGTCGCTTCTTCGGTCACTTCGGTTCCGTAATCGGTTTGCAAAGCTTCGAGCATTTCGGCTTCAGTGCGGTCTTTCAAAAGACTTTCCAGCACGAACAAATCCAAATCGTCGAAATCTTCGACGCCGAGCGCGTTCGCCATATTCGAGCCGAAAATTTTCGTCTGCGCCAAATCGTACGTCCAGTCGAGAATTTTTTCCAGCGCTTCCGCTTCGGGAAAGCGTTCCTTGACGAGCGAAAAAATTCTTTCTTTGCCTTCGACGTTCAAAAGCAGCGCGAGAAAAAAACGATGTTCCGGGTTGGTGACGAGCGCGCGCTGGCGCAAAATTTGACTGAGCTTGTCCTGATGCCGGAAGATTTTCGGAAAAACGTCCGCCCGCTCGCCGTGACGTTTTCTGGAAGCGTCCAGAAATTTTTCAAAACGCGTCTCGGAGCCGGAAAGATTGAAAAACCGGTCGACTCCGCTGACGTTCAGATACATTTTGACTTTTGAAAGAATCGCGAAAGCCGTCTGAAAATCCGACGCTTCGAGCCACTCGATGATTCGCGCGTCCGTGTCGGGATGCTGCGCGCGAATCAGCGCCGTCAAAGCCTGCAATTTTTTAATCGTCGAAGGCTCTTCAAAAAACGGGTCAATCGCCAGAAAAGGTTTTTCGTAATTATACTGCGGCATCGCCAGAGGGCTGCGATGCGTGCGCACGACAATCGTCGCCGACGGCTGGTCGAGATGAAAAAGCCCGTGAATATACCGCCTGCCCGCCCAGATTTCCTGCACGTCGCCGACTTCGAGCAGCCGGCACGATTTTAAATTTATATCGCCGATTTCGGTGAAAATATTGATTTTTTCGCGCACTTCGAAATCATACCAGCTATGCAGGCTCGAACCGTGCAGAACCTGAAACGCGCCGCAAAAACCGTGTTGATGAATCGCCGTCGTGCCTTCGAGCCAGAAATAAACATCGACGTGAAAACGCGGGCTGTTGTAGAGCGTTATCGGCGGGTCGCCGAATTTGCCCGCCAAATCGCGCTGTTCGGGCAAAAAAGTTTCGCGCAAAGTCCAGTCGATAACTTCCCACGCCGAAACTTTTTCGGGCAGACGCGCTTCTTTCAGCGCCTGCGCCGCAATTTCGGGAAAGAGCGTTTCGTCGTAATTTTTTTCGCGCCAGAGCGTTTCGACCTGCGCGCCGAGTTTTTGAAATAACTCCATAAAATCAATTAAAATTCGGTCGGCGCGGGCGGCGGCGGCGGCGGCGCAAGTGATTCTTCTTCCGGGAATTTAGAGACGTGGCGCATAATCAATATGACTGCGGCGATGCTGGCGACCAGACAAGTTAAATCGATAACAACCGCCGGGCTGCTCGCCGCCTGTTGAATTTCAGCCGGTGAATGACCGGAAGCCACCAGAAACAAAGCGAGTAGAATTCCCAACACTATGGGAATTATAAATTGAATGACAAAGCCGAGGGCAAAGGCGGTCAACGCCCAACCGGCGGCGTTGCGCCCGCATTCTTTGGCGGTGCGATAAATAAAAATGGGCGCGACGATGATAAAAATCAGACCCAGAACACTAAGCATATTTTTAAGACCTGAGAAATTTATTCAGCCGTTCAAACAGGATTTCCTATTGAATAACTTTTGCCTCGTTTATCTCACAAAAACGCGGAAATCGCAACGCGTCGAAACCCGCGCCTAAACTGCAATCTGATTGCTCGCTTAAGTCCAGATTTTATTAAAGTCTTCATACTCTTTATCGACTTCCGTATCCGTGCGCCGCACGCGCACCAGATAAAACAAAAGCCTTCGCGACTCGAAGAGCCAGAACATATAAAGGATTAAAAGGCATTTCAAAAACAGTGCGAGCGGAATAATTATGTTGGCATACTGCGGCTTGTCGAAATAGACGAACAAGGGCTGAATCGCGACATAAAAATAAAACAAAATGAGCAGCCACGGCGGAGATTTGAGAAACCGGCTTTGAAAACGACCGAAATAAAGCGCCATCGCCGTCGCCGCCGAAATTCCGCTGAATAATTTAAATGTTTCCTCGTATTGGGTAAAGGATACTTCCACAAAAAAACAAATAATAATCAGGATGCAATACAAAACCGTGACGAAAGTTATATTATCGTGCGGATTGTCGGCGAGCGTGTTCGATTTGTTTAAAGTATTGAAGCAGCGAAAGATTAAAAGCGTATTAATATTATTCGCGCCTGTAAGCACCGCCGGCAGCCAGACTTGCGTGTTTGAAGTCATCAGCACGCGGAACGCGTAAAGCAGTCCCCAAAACAATAATAAAAACACCCAGTCGGCTTTATATTGTTCCAGCGTCGAGATTGCCACGCGCCGCGCCTGCGTCCATTCGTCCGGCGGAAAAGTGGTCGTTCCCGGATATAACCAGTTATAAACAATCGCGATGCCGATGATGATGACGTGCGTGATGGATGTGGAAATCGTAAATATCTGCGTGTCGTCCAGATTCAATATCGAACGAAAGACAAAAAAGGACGCGACGATGCTCAGCGGCACCGAGACGATAAAAAGCAGCGTCACTCGTCTGCCGGAATTGCGCATCCATTCGCCGAACGTTCGCATTCTGTCCTGAAATTCCGCTTTAGGCTCTTCAAGATTGTCGGATTTTGCGAGCGTCGAATCTTCTTCGATTGGAGTTGATAACGCTTCGCTTTGATTGATTGGATTGCGCGCTTCTTCGACGGAAGCGATAAATTGATAGCCTTTGCGATGAATGGTTTCGATTAATTTGTAAGGTTTTTTATCGTCTTTCAGCGCGCCGCGCAATTTTGACATCGCATCGGTCAAAACTTCGTCGTTCGTATTCGAGTTTTCGCCCCAGACGGTTTTGAACAAATCGTCGCGCGCGACTAATTTGCCCGCATTTTTCACCAGACACACCAGCAAATCGAAAGAGCGTGAAGACAGCGAAACCGGCTCGCTGTTTCTGAGCAGCTGACGGCGTTCTTCTTCAAGCTGAAATTCTCCGAACCTGTAAGTCTTTGGCTCCATGCTTTTTTATTCGCGTCCGGCAAGGATTAAGTTTTCGGAGATTATAAACCGTATTTGAAAATAAACAAATTTTTCGCCCGCCGAAAGCCGGATTTAGAAATCAATATGTTTTCCGGGAAGGTTTTTATCTTTTCCTAGATTTTTATAGTTATTTCTAGGACTTCGCGCGAGCTTAAATGCTGTAATCCGTTGTGTTGGAACTCTCGCGGGATTTGTTTACGGGAAAGAGAGGGAAACGGGAAATGAAAAACCGGGCGACAATTTTGTGCAGCATTTTATTCGTTCTGGGAATTTTACCTCTTTTTCAAAAGGCGCTGGCGGGCGAAACTGAAATTATTATCGACGTCAGAAGTTATACGGGAGACAATTATCGTCTTTACGGAAACTCGACGCGCGAATTCAGGCATTTCGTCAATCAGAGTCACCTTGACATCGTGATAATCGGCGCGGGCGGCGCGATTTTGATTTGTATCTAGCGGCAGGTTTAAAAGTTTCGGCGGCGGCAAAAGAGCGTCGCAATTTTGATAAGATAATAAAAAGAGCAGCTATCTCGACGGGCGAGGCATCCATTATTTAGCGGATTATCCTTTGTTTTGAGAGGTTTGTCTGCTATATTTTGCCCAATTCTTTTCTAAATTCTAATAAACTAGAGGGTTAAATAAATGAGTTCAACTGCTGAATCGGTCAATAACAACGCCGCCGCGCAGGGAGATACCAGCGGTCTCGGCGGGCATCCGAAAGGTCTCTCGACGCTCTTTTTGACGGAGATGTGGGAGCGCTTTTCCTACTACGGTCTGCGTCCTTTACTCGTTCTTTTTATGTCGGCGGCGCTGCTTCGCGGCGGCTTCGGTTTCGAGCGCGACCAGGCGTCGGCGATTGTCGGCATTTACGGCGCGTGCGTTTATCTCGCCAGCCTGCCGGGCGGCTGGATTGCCGACCGTCTTTTAGGCTTGCGGCGCGCGATTCTCTACGGCGCGATTTGCATCTCCGCCGGACATATCTCGATTGGTCTGTCGGCGTTTGCGGGCGGCAAAGTGACGTTCTTTCTCGGTTTGGTTTTAATCGTGCTCGGCACGGGACTGCTCAAGCCGAACATTTCGGCAATCGTCGGCGATTTGTATCCGGAAGGTGGCGCGCGGCGCGATGCGGGATTCTCGATTTTCTATATGGGCATCAATATGGGCGCTTTTGCCGGGCAGCTCGTTACCGGATTCTTGGGCGAAGCCGTCGGCTGGCACTGGGGCTTCGGCGCGGCTGGCGTCGGCATGCTCATCGGTTTGACGATTTTTGCCATCCGCTCGCGAACTACGCTCGGCGACATCGGAATGCATCCGACGCGGCATCCGGACGACAAAATCCAGGCGCGACAGGAAAGCCGCGTGAAGCTGATTCTCGCCGCCGGACTCGGAATTTTCGCGCTCCTCTTTATCCTTGCCGCGACCGGCGTTTTCGTGCCCGACGCGCAGGTAATCGGTCAATATATGACCTACATTCTGGTCGGTCTGGCAATCGCCTTTTTCGCGTATCTGTTCATTGCGGGCGGGCTTAACAGCGATGAGCGAAAGCGCGTTCTGGTTATCGCCGTCCTGTTTGTTTTCGCCGCGATTTTCTGGTCGGCGTTCGAGCAGGCGCCGACTTCGCTGAATCTTTTCGCGCGCGATTTTACCGAGCGTCATATCGGCAGCTTTGAAGTTCCGGCGACGTGGTTTCAGTCAATCAACTCGGCGTTTATCATCATCCTCGCGCCGGTTTTTGCCGCGCTCTGGACGTGGCTCGGCAGGCGCGGAAGCGATTTGTCGAGTCCCGGAAAATTCGCGCTGGGCTTGTTTTTCGCCGGCATCGGATTTTTCGTGATGATTTTCGCCGCCAATCTCGTCGTCGGCAGCAACGGCGCTTTAAAAGTTTCGGCGATGTGGCTGACCGCCAGCTACTTTTTCCAGACTATCGGCGAATTATGCCTGAGCCCGGTCGGTCTTTCGTCGATGACGAAGCTCAGCCCGCGCCGCTACGTCGGGCAGATGATGGGCATCTGGTTTCTCGCCGCGGCGGTCGGCAATCTGATCGGCGGCTTGGTCGGCGGACACGTCGACCCGGAAAAGCTCGAACAGATGCCGACGCTTTTCACGACGACGACGATGGCGCTGATGATTTCGGCGGTCATTCTCGGTCTGCTGGCAATTCCGATTCGCCGGATGATGCGCGACGTGTCGGAACACGAAAAGGAAACGGTCGAAGCGGTCGGCACGGCTTCGATTTAGCTTTTCGCGCGAGCGGCGCGGCTCTCGCCCGCTGGCTTGTCCGCTTAAAATCAGGTTTGCGGCGAATTTTATATTTTAAAATTTCCCGCAAAATCGCGGAGTTTCCGCCGGAGAGAAGCGCGGCTAAAATTTCTCTTCGGCGGAAACTCCGCGTTTTTTATTTAAAAGGCAGAAGCCCGCGCGTCAGCAAGGGCGCAAAAGTTGAGCAATTCTGCGTCACGGCTTTCGCGCGGGCTTCTGCCTCGTTTGGTTTGCGCTAAAACTGCTTAGAACTTTCGACTTTTGGCGCAAAGCCAGATTAAAGAATTTTTTTCAAAACGAAACCTGCAAAATCTGCGGATAATCGACGCGCAAAACCGATTGTTGCTCGAAGGCTTTCACATAAGCGCGGCGGATTTGTTCGATTTTCCGGCGGCTCGTTTTTCGCGTCGGCAAAGGATAAAGGACGATTAAAATGAAGCTCTTTTCGCGAATGATTTTTCCGCTCTGCTCGTCGCGAAATTGACCGTCGCCGGCGACCACCGTAAAGCCTTCGGGAAAACGCGGCGTGACCTCTTCAGCCAGAAACCTTTGCCATTCTTCTTCGGAAACGACCGAGCCGTCCGGTTTGCCGGTTCCGAAAAAAAGCTCTGTTCGCAGAAAAGGCTGAGAGACGAAAATCTTTCCGACCCGACCGGAATCTCCGAAAAACCTCTCTTTTGTGTAAACCGGCGTCGTCAGCAAATACGCCGACAACAAAACGGCGGTTAATGTTCGTTTTATCAGAAATTTATTCATTTTTTTAACCTTTTAAAGTTATATCGCGCGAATGAAAGTTTTATCTTGCGCAAATTTGCTTTGTCTTGCAGACATTTGCTTAATCTTACGGCTGTTTGAATGATATTGCGCGCGTTTGATTGATATTGCAGATAAAATGCCGTTTAACAAGCCGCTGATTATTGCTCGCCTTTTCTGTGCGTCAAAACTTCCGCCGCCGTAAAATTTATCTTTTCGGCGGGCGAGATTTGCGCATCGATTTTCTGAATCGAATGGACGCGCCAATTTTCGACGCGTTCGGGAAAATCCGTGCGAAAATGCCCGCCGCGCGATTCCTCGCGCCAGAGCGCGGCGCGGGCGACCAGCATTGCCAGCGTCACAAAATTGCGCGATGAAACGCTTAAATTCGCCCGCGAAATCTGCTCGAATTCGGTCAAAGCTCTTTCGAGCGAATCTTTGTCGCGCAAAATGCCGACGCGTTCCCACATCACGCGCTTGACGCGTTTTTTCACGGCGGTGGCAATGCCTTCGGCGTTTTGTCCTTTGTCCTTCGTCCTTTGTCCTTCGGTATTTTCTTCTTTGAAATTTGAAATTTGAAATTTGAAATTGTCGGCAAACGCCGCCGCTCCGGCGCGCGCGCCGAAGACCAAGCCTTCGAGCAGCGAATTGGAAGCGAGACGATTCGCGCCGTGAACGCCCGTGCAGCTCACTTCGCCCGCCGCGTAAAGCCCCGCCGCGGTCGTTCTGCCGTGCAAATCCGTGCGCACGCCGCCCATACAGTAATGCGAAGCGGGCGAAACGGGCAATAAATCTTTCGCGATGTCTAAGCCGTAAAACTTGCACGTTTCGTAAATTTTCGGGAAGCGATGCTTGAGAAAATCTTCGTCGAGCGCGGTCATATCGAGAAAAACCGTGCGCGTTCCCGTGCGGCGCATTTCGGCGACAATCGAGCGCGAAACGATGTCGCGCGGCGCGAGTTCCAATCTTTCATCGTAGCGCGACATAAAACGCTCGCCGTATTTGTTGCGCAAAATTCCGCCTTCGCCGCGCATCGCCTCGCTCAGAAGAAAACGCGGCGCGTTTTCCACGCTCAGCGCCGTCGGGTGAAACTGCACGAATTCCATATCAGCCATCTCCGCGCCCGCGAAATAAGCCATCGCCATCCCGTCGCCGGTCGCCACCGGCGGATTCGTCGTGTGCATATAAAGCTGACCCGCGCCGCCCGTGCAGAGCACGACCGCACGCGCGAAAATCTCGCGCGGCGCGCGCAAAATCGGGTCGAGAAAACGGACGCCGACGCAACGTCCGTCAGCCACAATCAAACTTTCCGTGTTGGCAAACGGCATCAACACAATGGTTTTTTCCGCGCCCGCCCGCGCAATCAAAGCGCGAACGATTTCCTTGCCGGTCGAATCGCCGTGCGCGTGCAGAATCCTCCGGCGCGAATGCGCGGCTTCCTGCGTGAAAATCAGTTTTCCGCCTTCGCGGTCAAATTCCGTGCCCCATTCGATAAGCTGTTTGATGTATTTCGTGCCTTCGGTGACGAGCGTTTCGACCGCTTGTTCGTCGCAAAGTCCCGCGCCCGCCGCGAGCGTGTCTTCCTCGTGCAGCTCCGCGTTATCGTCGTCCGACAAAACGACCGCGACGCCGCCCTGCGCGTATTCGGTGTTCGACTCTGACGCCTTGTCTTTCGTCAAAACGGTGACGCTCGCGCCGGTTTGGGCAAGCTCAATCGAAGCGCGAAGTCCGGCGACGCCGCTGCCGATGACGATAAAATCAGTTTCCAGAGACATATAGAAAATTTAACAAGACCTGAATTCAAAGCCAAATTGAGTTTATGAAAATTTCCTCTTGACATCTACGAAGAGTTTCGTATAAAGTCTAAATACGAAATTCTTGGTAACGTAAACGTCAATGAAAAAATCGAATCAACCGACAACAGCCGAACTGGAAATTCTCGACCTTTTGTGGGAACGCGGGCAAGCGACCGTCAGAGAAATTCACGAAATCGTCAGCGAGCGCAAACCGACGATTTACACGACCGTTTTGAAAACGATGCAGATTATGCACGAAAAAGGCTTGGTCGAGCGCGACGATTCGAGCAAAGCGCACGTTTACCGCGCGCGGCAGTCGCAGGACGAAACGCAGAAAAATCTCGTCTCGGATTTGCTGGAAAAAGCGTTTCGCGGCTCGGCTTTACGGCTCGTCCAGCACGTTCTGGAAACCAAACCGGCGAGCAAGGAAGAACTGACGGAAATTCGCAAATTAATCACGGAGGCGGAAAAGAAAAACAAATGAACCCGGAAATTTTAACCAACTCGAAGCTCATCGAAAATCTCGGCTGGACTCTGCTTCATTCCGTCTGGCAAATTCTGCTCGCGGCGCTGATTCTGTTTCTGGTTTTGCGCGCCGGACAAAAATTGTCGGCAAACGCGCGTTATCTCGTTTCGGTTTTCGCGCTCGCGCTGGCGCTGGTTTTGCCAGTCATAACTTTTGTCGGCTTGAACGGAAATTCGTCGTCTAATTTCTTTCGCCGGGAAGCTTTCAGCGAGCCGGACGCGGCGCAGTTTAACCCGCGTTTTCAGCCGAAAGAAAATCTGCCGCTGTCTACAAAAGCGGAAACTACGCAGGCGGACGCAAACGGGAAAAACGTTTTCGCGTCAATCGAGACGCTGCAAAACTTTTTCGATAAAAACCTGGCGGACGTTCTGCCTCTGGTCGTCGGCTTGTGGTTTTTCGGCGTGGCGTTTTTCGCGCTCCGCTTAACCGGCGGCGTCTGGCAATTGCATCTTTACAAAACGCGCGAGATTTCCGCGCCCGAACCCGTTTGGCAGGAAAGATTTGCGGCGCTTTGCGAAAAGCTGGAAATTAACAAAGGCGTCGAATTTTTGCAGTCGAATCTGATTCGGACGCCGGTGGTCATCGGCTGGCTCAAACCCGTCATTCTCGTTCCGGCGAGCGTCTTTTTGCAGATAACGCCGAGAGAGCTGGAAACCGTTCTCGCGCACGAGCTGGTTCACATTCGCCGCCGCGACGCGCTCGTCAATTTCGCGCAGAGCCTTGTGGAAGTTTTATTTTTCTATCACCCGTGCGTGTGGTGGATTTCGACGGTCATCCGCCGTGAGCGCGAGTTTGCGACGGACGCCGCGGTTATCAAAATACTGGAAAATTCGCACATCGTTTACGCCAGCGCGCTGGCAAATCTTGAGGAAATTCGTCTTTTGACGAATCAAAAATTGTCGCCGCTTACGACGGCGGCAAACGGAGGTAATTTAATGCAGAGAATCACAAAAATCTTACAAAAAAATACCGAGACGCGCTCGAAAGCCAATTCTGCTTGGTCGGCTGGTTTGGCTTTACTGCTTATCTCGGCATTTATCCTGGCTGTATTTTCGTTTAATCAACCGGCATTTGTCAATGCCCAGACGAAAACGGCGAAAAGTCGCAAGCTGGCAATCGGCTTCGTTTCGATTCCGCCGGTTGACCGCACCGCCAACGCGCCGAAGGATTCGGACGCGACCGCGCGGCTTTTGATTGAAAAACTAAAATCGCACAAGGTTCCGGCAATCGGCTTCGTCAACGGCGCGCAGATTTCCGACGGCGAAAAGCTTTATCCGGTGCGGGCAAACATCGTCCGCCTGTGGCGCGACGCCGGTTTTGAAATCGGCATCGGCAGCTTTACTCACACATGGTTTTACGACACGCCGTATGACGAATACGTCGCCCGCGTCGAGAAAAACGAGGCGGTCACGAAAAAAATTCTGGCGGAAAAAAATCTGCCGCTCCGCTATTTCAGCTATCCTTTCCTGAACACGGGCAAAACGGCGGAAGACCACAAACGTTTCGAAGCGTGGCTGCAAGCGCGCGGTTTAAGCTCGGTCAAATACACGTTTGACAATCAGGAATGGATGTATTCCTACGCTTACGATATGGCGCGCAACGACAACGACGTCAACACGATGCGCGAAGTCCGCGAGGCGTTTCTCGGTTATATGACGAAAATGTTCGACCATTACGAAGCGTATTCGCAGGAAATGTTCGGGCGCGACATCAGTCAGACGATGGTTCTGACGCCGAGCCGTCTCGTCACCGATTCGGCTGACGAGCTTTTCGGAATGATTGAAAAACGCGGCTATAAATTCGTTTCGATGGAAGAAGCCTTAGCGGACGAAGCCTACCGAACAGAAGAAAACTTCCACGGCAAAGCGGGCATTTCGTGGTTTGAACGCTGGCAGATGGCGAAAGGCAAAAAACTGCTCGACGAGCCGGAAATTGACGCCAACGTGCAGAAGATTTGGAACGAAAACAAGGGGAAAACAAAATAAAGCTTCAATAAAGGCAGAAACGCGACAGTTATGGAGCGTGTTTAGGATTAGCAGTTCAATGGCTAAACTTTGACACGCTCCATGACTGTCGCGTTTCTGCCTATTTTTTACTCCGCTCTGGCTAAAAGCGGTTTTTCAAAATTTTCTATTAATTTCCAGAAGATTATCAGGCTTCCGTCCGCATCTTTGCGCTGCACTTTAAAAGCGACGACCACATCGGCGTCGCCAAAACTGATTGCCCGCAAAACGTAAGAATGCCCGACCAGCGCCGGAATATGACTTTTGTATGAAAAGCCGCCCGCTTCGTAATTCTGCGCTTTGCGCTGTTCGATTCTGACTTCCGGCTCGACTGTCGGCGGTTTGTAATTAATCAGAAAATTTACTTCGCCGGTTTCTCTGGTCACGGCGGCAAGCGGCGTTTCGCCCAAATCGGCGATAAAGCCGTAATCCGCGCCCGCAAAGCCGACTTTTAAATTATTTTGTTCCAGACCGATTTGCGCGATTTTCTGGTAATCGTGCGATTTGGTCGTAAACGAATAATAAGAGCCGCCGCCCTGAATCGACAGTTTACGGTCGTATTTTTCGCGCGGCAGAATTCTGAAAACGCTGAAGCCTTCCTTTTCAGCCTGTTTCAAATCCTTCGCGCCGGGCAAAAGAAAATCCTGTTCCAATTGTCTGCTTTGATTGTTTAAATCGTTGATTTTTTGCAATTTCTGTTCGCGCGTCAGTTCCTGACCGAAAGCAAACGAAGAACACAGGAGAGCGAAAACGAATATTCGAGCTGCGAATCTCATAAAAACTCCTTTTTTGTCTGTAGAAAAAGGGAAAGCGCTTTGGTTTGCCTGCTAGATGCAAACAATATCAAAGCGCTTTGGCAAAAGCAATAAGTTTTTTCTACTCCTGCGGAATCGACAGTTCCTGACCGGGAAAGATTTTGTCCGGGTCGTCGAGCTTGTCGCGGTTGGCATCAAATATTTTCTGCCAGCTGATGCCGTAATGCTCGCCGATTTTAGACAGATTGTCGCCCGATTGAACCGTGTGCGTGAGCTTTGAAGCCTCCGGCGCGGTGACGTTCAGCACGAGGTCGCCCGAACGATAATCCGGGTCGATGCGATTGTATTCGTCCCACAAAGCCTGTTTTGCTTCGGCGCTCGGCGCGGCGCCTTCGATTTGGATAAATCCTTCGCCTTCGGTGACACTTAAATTGGAAATGCCCGAGCTGTTTGCCAGGTCAATCAACGATTGATATTTCTCCTGTATAGACATAATTTATTTTCCTCCCTTGATTATTTTGCTTCGGTTAATTCATTCTTAAACGGTTTTCCGGCGGCTTCCTGTGCGGTTTGAACGGCTTCCGCCATTTTATTTTTCGCGACCGAGCCGCGCAGCGTCGGCGGAGTGGTCGTCATATCAACCGTGACATTGGTGAATCCTTTAGCCTTCAGAGCAGTTTCGACTTTTGTTTTGTCGCCCGTGCTGATGTTTGCCGCTTCGTTGGTTACGACTACCGCCGTCGGCGTCGGCGTCGCGGCTCTGCCGGCATTTGTGTTCAGATTTGTATTGTCTTTGTTTCCGCCGCACGCTCCGATAAAAAGAACCGCCGCTAAACCGAAAACAGCTAAAATTTTAAATTTCATTTATTCCTCCTGAAATTCCTTGTAATCTAATTTTTCAAGTCCCGGCGCTTCCGTCAGCCGAAAAGCGTTTCCACAAAGCCTCAACGCTTTTCCGCCGCGCCCTCGCCGCGACAACGTAAGTTTCCACGAAAATTAATCGTATAATTTTCTTAATGTAGATACAACTTAACAGATTTTCAAATAAATTATCAAAATATTTCTTCGGCAATGCGTTTGGCGATGTCAAACGACGTCAGTTGCGGCTCGACAATAAAATGCCAATCCGCCAGACAATAAATTTTTTGCCGCTCGTTAAAAAGCTTTTCCGCCAGTTTTTTGTCTTTCGCCAGCGGGCGCGCCTGTTTCGAGCAGGAAATATTGCGCCAGCAATGTTCAAACGTCGATTCGAGCCAGACGGTCGTGCATCGGTGCGCCTTGATAAGCTCGCGGTTCCGCGCCGTAATCCAGCTTCCGCCGCCGAGCGCGATAACGCGCGCCTCGGTCTCGGTCAAAATTTTCCGCAAGCCTTCGCTCTCGATTTCGCGAAAACGCGCTTCGCCGTCCGCTTCGATAATCTCCACGACCGAGCGCCGCTCGTTCTCTTCGATAAATTTATCGAGGTCGAGCTTTTCGCATTGCAAAAGATAAGCGAGGCACTTGGCGACGGTCGATTTGCCGACGCCCATAAAACCCGTTAAAACAATGCGCTTTTCGTTATTCATCAGTAAAAAAACGATGAATGATGAACGATGAACGATGAATTGCAATTTCTTAATTCATCGTTCATCGTTCATCGTTTCGCGTTTATTCTGTCACACTTTCGAGTGTTCGGAAAAATTCGGGAAACGAAACGCCCGCCGCTTCCGCGCCTGCAATTTCGGTTTCGCCCGTCGCCAGAAGTCCGGCGACGGCGAAAGCCATCGCGATGCGGTGGTCGCCGAACGAATCGACGCGCGCGCCTTGCAAAGCGGATTTTTCGACGCGAAAGCCGTCGGGAAATTCTTCGACGCTCGCGTTCATTCGCCTTAAGTTTTCGACGACCGTCGCGATTCTGTCCGATTCTTTGACGCGCAATTCGGCGGCGTCGCGGATTTCCAGACCATTTTCAACTTGCGTTCCGAAAACGGCGAGAATCGGAATTTCGTCAATCAAATTGGCGATAATTTCGCCGCGAATGACGTTTGAAGCGGTTTTAACTGGTAAATTTTTGCCGCCCGAAACGCGCAAATCGCCGATTGGCTCATTGCAAATTTCTTTCTCGTTTAAGATTCGGACGTTTGCGCCGAACGATTTTAAAACATCGACGACGGCGCGGCGCGTCCGGTTCAAACCGACCGCCTTTATAGTCAAATCGGAA
>DASVWG010000528.1:0-10385 GCA_036389695.1 Pyrinomonadaceae bacterium | reverse complement strand
TGTTCGGCAAGGAACAGATTCCGGCGTGCGGCTTCTCTCTTGGACTGGAAAGAATCATCGTCGTGATGACCGAAAGAAATATGTTTCCCGCCGATTTGCAAAACGCTTCGGCGGACGTGTTAGTGACAATCTGGAACGAGGATTCGACCGCCGAATCGCTGAAACTGGCAAACGAACTGCGCGCGAAAGGCTTGCGCGTGCTCGTCTATCCCGAAGCCGACAAGCTCGGCAAACAATTCAAATACGCTTCCCAAATCAATGTTCCTTTCGTCTGCGTTCCGGGCGAAACCGAGCTCGCGGAAAATAAAGTGACGCTCAAAAATATGCAGTCGGGCGCGCAGGAAACGCTTTTCAGGGAAGATATTTTGGAGAAAATCCGAGGTTAAAATTTATGCCGCGATTAAACCGGAAAAATATTCTCTACAACATCAGTGAGGCGCGCGAGCAATTGGAGGAAATCGAAAAGCTCTTCGAAGAAAAAAATCTTTCGGAAATAGAGCTGCAAATAAAACTCGAACACGCTTATCATCATTTGAATGTCGCCTGGAATACCAGATATTCGACGTCGAAAAGATACACAAAAATGTCGGATGAAGATTTTAACGAGTGGAGCAAATTTCCAGCCGAAATCGAAGCTTATAAAGTCGACTCGCAATTTATACAGGCAAATTTAGACAATAAAAAAGGGAAGCCTCGTTAGAAGCTTCCCTCGACCTGCCTTTTTGAAGCATTTAACTTCTTCTGGTCACATTATCGTCATCGATTAACTCATCATCCGGATTTACTTTTTCCGCCACTTCGTGACCGGCAACCGCGCCGCCGACTCCGCCGACTACGCCGCCGATTGCCGTGCCGACGCCGGGAACGACCGAACCGAGCGCCGCGCCGGTAACCGCTCCGCCGACCGCGCCGGTTCCTGTTCCGACGTTGTGGTCACCGTCGTTCTCGTCGCCCGGCTGAGGATTTACTTTTTCCGCTATTTCGTGTCCGGCAGCGCCGCCGGCGATTCCGCCTGCCACCGCTCCGACTATTCCGCCGCCGACCGTGCCGACGCCGGGCGCGATAGCAGTGCCGATAGCCGCGCCGGTTGCCGCGCCGCCTGCGACGCCTAATCCGGTTCCGACGACGTGCGAGCCGCCATGACGGTTAAATTCCTCGTGGAAATATTGTGCGTCTTCATCGTTACGCGCATTGACGCCCATATAAACGCCGCCGTTTTTGATTCCCGACTCGTATTCGGCAGCATGTTCTTCGGGAATGCCCGAACCGATTAACGCGCCGACCAAGCCGCCCGTCAAGCCGCCCGCGCCCGCGCCCGCTAAAGCCGCGAATATCGGTCCGGCGACGACTAATCCTAAACCCGGCAGCAGAACGTTCGTGCCGATGGCGGCAATACCGCCGATAATCGCGCCCAGCGTTCCGCCGATTGCCGAACCCGCGCCCGCGCCTTCCAGCGCTTTGCTGCCGAGTTCCGTATCAGGCGTTCCTTCGCCGAAATAACGGTTGCGCGTTTCGTCAGTCATCATTAAATTGACGTCGTCTCTCGTGTAACCGCGGCTTTCCAGCGATGAATACACTCTCTCCGCGCTGTCTCTGTCATTAAAAAGACCCGACACTAAACGTGATTGTCCTGTTGATTGGTTCATAATTTTTATCTCCCTTTTGGTTGTTTATTTATTACGCGTATCACCGATTTTTAAGAACTGCATCAAAATCAGACAATACAGATATTGCTCAAGGCTAACTGCAAAGCCTGTGCCGTAGGCAAATTAATAATACTTAATAGATTAATAAGGGCGTTTTGCCCGAATACGCGCTGGAAAAGTATAAAAATTGTCGCGAAACTGTTCGTTTCTGAGACAGATTTATTTTCTTAAGCTAACCGGAGAAAATAAAAAAGTTTTCAGAGAAAGATTCGTTTCCGGATGAGAGCCGAAACGCAAAACCTGCTGCTTCGATTAAAAATAAAAACGCACTATTGACGATTGCCATGAACACGCGCAAAATACGCGAATAAGGGAAATATAATGACAAAACCTAATTATCGGGCGGGAGAATCGTATGCTTTTACGAAAATTTTCGATATTTTTTCTGCTTGTTTTGTGTGCGGCGAATTTATTCGCGCAGACAACCGACATTTCCGGTAAATACGAAGGCACGGCTGACGTGCAGGGCTTGGGGAAACTGCCGATTACAGCCGAAATCCGGCAGAAAGACGGCAAGCTTTCCGGCGTCCTGAATACGCCTCTGGGCGACGCGCCGATTATCGAAGGCGCTTTTGCGGGCGGCGCGATGTCGCTGAAAATCGATGCGGGCGGCGACGATATTTTTTTAAACGGGAAGGTCGAGGGCGCGAAAATCTCCGGCGAAGTTTCGGGCACGACGGCGAAAGGAACGTTTGAATTAAAGCGCACGGGCGACGCTCCGCCGGAAACGGATACGTCGGTCGTGCTTCATCAAAGCAAAGAAAAATGGCGCGAGGATTTGCGCTTTCTTGCCGCCGAACTGCCGAAACGTCACAAAAACGCTTTTCATCGAATCTCGCGCGAGGAGTTTGAAAAGTTAATTGACGAGCTCGACGCGCGCCTTACCAGTTTGAGCGACGAGGAAATTATTCTGGAAATGAGCCGCATCGTTTCGCGCGTCGGCGACGGGCACACGGGCTTGGGCTGGGGCTGGTTTTTTCCGCGCGTGCCGATGAATCTTTTCTGGTTCGGCAGGGAATTGCGCGTGACGAAAGTCTCCAAACAATTTCCGCGCGTTAATGGCGCGCGGCTCATGAAAATCGGCGGCGTCAGCGTCGATAAAATTTACGAGCAAAGCCGCGAATACATCCCGCAGGGCGAAACCGAACAGTTTGTTTTAGACGTGAGCAGCGGGCGTTTAACTTACCCGATTTTTCTGAAGCATCTGGGTTTGACGCGAAACGCGGAAAGCGCGGTTTACGAATTTGTCGATTTGAAAGGCAAACGGTTTTCGCTCGAAATGAAGGGCGAGCCGCGTCGGGAATCGGAAAACGATTGGATTGCGCCTTATAAAAAATCGCCGCTCGCTCTCGAAAAGTCGGACGCGCCGTTTTATTACGAATATCTGGCGGAGGCGAAAACGCTCTACGTCAATTTCCGATGGTATCCGCGCCGCCCCGAGTTCGCCAGATTCTCGAAAGAATTGTTCGATTTCATCGACAAAACGCAACCTGAAAAACTCGTCTTCGACATGCGCCAAAACGGCGGCGGCGATTACACGCGCGGGCGCGATTTTTTCATCAAGCCGCTGAAAGAACGCAAAAAATTCCACGAGCGCGGGCGTCTTTTCGTCCTCGCCGGGCGCGTCACGTATTCCGCCGGAATGGTCAACGCCGCCGATTTCCGCAACGAATTCAAAGCCGTCATCGTCGGCGAACCGACCGGCGCGCGTCCCGTCGGCTATATGGAAGGCAGAGATTTTATGCTCCCGAATTCGCACATGCGGGTCGGCGTTTCCATCGAGCTCGCCAAATTTGCCGACGCCGACACGCCGGGAATTTTGCCCGACAAGCTGATTGAGCCGGATTGGAAATCTTTTTTGAACGGGCGCGACACGGCTTTGGAATGGGTTCTGGCTTATCCTAAAATTAAATAATATGAGCGAACAAATTTTACAAAACGTTTTGGACGAAGCAGCCGCCGCGTTCCGCGGGCAGAAAAAACTGGCGGAAGGCGCAATCGCGCAGGTTTCCGACGAGGAATTTTTTAAATTGATTGACGCCGAGGCGAATTCGATTGCGGCGATTGTGAAACATCTGGGCGGAAACTTACGCTCGCGGTGGACGGATTTTTTGACGACGGACGGCGAAAAGCCCGACCGGCATCGGGATTCGGAATTTGTGACGGACGGCGACACGCGCGCGAGCTTAATGGAGTTTTGGGAGAACGGCTGGCGGGCTTTATTTACGGCGCTCGAATCTTTGACGACGGACGATTTGGGCAAAATCGTGCAGATTCGCACCGAAGATTTTACGGTCGTCAAGGCGATTTATCGCGCGCTTTCGCACACGGGGCAGCACGTCGGGCAGATAACTCTGCTGGCGAAACATTTTCGCGCGGGCGACTGGAAAACGCTGAGCATTCCGAAAAATAAGTCGGAAGAATTCCGGCAGTATATGTCGAAGCTGGAAGATAAGGGAAATTATCTGGAAACGGCTGGGAAGTTTGCGGAAAAGGAATCCTGACGGCGGATGGAAAAGCTTTACGAATACGAATGGAATTTTTATTCGGACGGGCGCTCGGACAAGGTTTTTTGTGAGGGCAGGAAAGTTTTTGTCGAAAGCTTTATTCCTCGAAAAGAATTTGACGAGCTTTTCGGCGGTTTTATTTTATCGGGCGACGGGAAAGGCGGCGAAGAATTTATCGGCGTCTGGGGAAGGCGAATCTGCCGGAGATTCAGACGGATTTTGCGCGAGCGCGGCGCGGAGTTTGTTTTGATAAAAGATGTTCCGGAATTTAAAAGAATTCAGATGAGTGAGTAAAAACGAGTCGGGAGGAGAGAGTAGATTCCCGCTCTGTAAGGTTTTAGTAAGAGTAGCGACGACCGCCGATGCGAACGCGGCTGATAAGCTGCGTGGTAACGCTTCCGTTTCGTCTGTAGGTGACGCGATAAGTTTCGCGATAAGTGGCAAAACCGCGACGGACGATGCGTGTCTGAATGGTCGAGCGGCGATTGCCCCAGCGATTCTGGCGTCCGATTTGAACGCGAATCTGCGGCGCGGCGACGCTCGAAGCGGTTGCCGCGTTCGCTTCCTGCGACGGCGCAAAAATTATCAATGAACCTAAAAGTGCTGAAATGGTTAAAAGTTTCTTCATTTTTTACTCCCCTAGTACGTAAGTTTTTTCGGACGAAAACTCAATAAATCGAGTCAGTCCGTCAGTTATGACGCGTAAAATTTTGATAAAGTTGGAAAATTTTTCCGCAAAAATTTTCGCCCTTCGGGTTGCCCGTTATTTTTTAAATTTTCATTTGTGGTAATCTGAACTCTGGTTCTTATGAAAGCCGTCTCAATTTTAGGTTCAACGGGTTCAATCGGCTGCAACACTTTAAAAGTCGTCGAGCATCTGGGAAATTTTCGCGTCGTCGCGCTCGGCGCGGGGCGCAATATGCAGGTTTTCGCCGAGCAAATAGCCCGTTTTCAGCCGGAGCTTGTTTCCTGCGAAAATGAAATCTGCGCCGAAAGTTTATTGCAAAAGCTTCACGCGCTCAACGCACGCAAGCTGCCGAAAATCGAATTAGGCGAAAAAGGCTTAATCGCCGTCGCCACGCACGACGCGGCGGAAACGGTCGTTTCGGCGACGGTCGGCGCAATCGGTTTCGTGCCGACTTTGCGCGCCATCGAAGCCGGAAAACGCATCGCGCTGGCGAATAAAGAAACGCTGGTCATGGCGGGCGAGCTGATGACGAAAGCCGCGCGGGAAAATAAAGCGGAAATTCTGCCCGTCGATTCCGAGCACAACGCGCTTCATCAATGCCTGCGCGGCGAAGCTCAAACGGAAGTCAAACGCCTGATTTTAACTGCTTCCGGCGGACCTTTTCGCACGAAAACGAAGGAAGAAATCGAAAACGCGACCGTCGAGCAGGCTCTAAATCATCCGAACTGGAAAATGGGCGACAAAATCACGATTGACTGCGCGACCTTGATGAACAAAGGCTTGGAAGTCATCGAAGCGCGCTGGCTTTTCGATTTCGCGGCGGACGAGATTTCGGTCGTCGTCCACCCGCAGTCAATCGTCCATTCGATGGTCGAAATGGTTGACGGCTCGATTATCGCGCAATTAGGCGTGACCGATATGAAGCACGCGATTCAATACGCTTTGACTTATCCCG
Source organism: Pyrinomonadaceae bacterium (assembly GCA_036389695.1). GTDB lineage: Bacteria > Acidobacteriota > Blastocatellia > Pyrinomonadales > Pyrinomonadaceae > JALZHR01. The sequence goes on along the minus strand of DASVWG010000528.1, from coordinate 4,529 downwards.
CACGCCAAAAGGGCTGTCTCGCGCCGCTCGATTTCCGAAAAATTTCGCAGCTGACCTTTGAAGAACCCGATTTCGAGCGTTTCCCGTGTCTCGGTCTGGCATATAAAGCTTTAAAAACCGGCGGCACGATGCCCGCCGTTTTAAACGCCGCCAACGAAATCGCCGTGCAGGCGTTTTTAGACGGCAAAATCCGTCTTTCCGAGATTTCGCAAATTATCGAAGCCGTGATGAACGAACATCAAACGCAGCCGGTTTCCAGTCTGGAAATTGTTTTGCAAGCCGATGGTTTTGCCAGAAAACGCGCTATAATGAGTCTGGAAAAAACCGCTTCCGCGCTTTGAAAGGAGAAAGCGAGTGCAAGAACTGACCACGGAAACTCAATCTTCAGAATTACCTTTTCTTATCGATGCCAAAGAGAGCGCAGAATCTGCCAAACCGTATCTTTGGACGCGCGAGGAATATTACCGGCTTGCCGAAACGGGATTTTTTGAAGGCAAACAGGTCGAATTGCTCGAAGGAGAAATTTTTGAGATGTCGCCCATGAAAACGCCGCACGCGACGGCGATTCGGATAATAGTCGAACTGATGAGAAAGATTTTTACAGACGGCTTCATTGTTGACAGCCAGATGCCGCTCAGCTTTAGTCAAAAAAGCGAGCCTGAACCGGATATAGCGGTGGTGAAAGGAGAAATTCGTGATTTTGTCGAATCCCATCCCGTTTCCGCCGAATTGATTATTGAAGTTTCCGATACAACTTTGCTTTACGACCGCAACCGGAAGGGAAGTCTCTACGCGAAAAATAACATCCAGGATTACTGGATTGTGAATTTAAAAGACCGCCGGCTGGAAATTCATCGACGTCCGATGACGGATAGAGAAACTTTTTACGGCTTCGGTTTCGGCGAAATCCAAATTTTTAGGGAAGCCGACACGGTTTCGCCGCTCGTTAAACCGGAAGTCGAAATCAAGGTTTCAGACCTGCTTCCTTAATCTGAAATTTGACTCCGCAAGAGGCGAGTTTTACACTTTATTTGCAACTTAGAACGGTAAAAGCGATTCTAAGCTTTACTTCTTTACACGCAGAAAGATTCTTTTATGGAAATAATCATCGCAATTTTAGCCGTCGTTTTTGTGCTCGGCGTGGCAATTAACATCCACGAATTCGGACATTTTCTCGTTGCCAAGCTTTTGGGAATGCGCGTCGAAGCTTATTCGTTTTTCGGTCTGGGTCCGCGTATCTGGGGCTTTAAGCGCGGGCATACCGATTATCGCATCAGCGCGATTCCGCTCGGCGCGTACGTCAAGCTTTACGGCGACGAAGCGACCGCGCCGCTCGAAGGCGGAAGCTCGGAAGAAAAGGTCGAGGCTTTTCTTGAAGAGCGCAATATCGGCGAGATTGATGAAGAGAAGCATGCCAAATTTGTCGTGCCCGATTCGGAGCTTTACGAGCTGCGCCCGCGCTGGCAGAAATTTTTGGTGATGGTCGGCGGACCGTTGATGAATATTTTACTGGCGCTGGCGATTCCGTTTTCGATGGCTTTAGTCAAAGGCGTTCCGGCGACGCCTTCGCCGCTGGTCGAATACGTGAAGCCGAACGGCGCGGGCGATAAAGCGGGAATTAAACCCGGCGACCGAATCGTCGCCTTTGAAGGCGTCGAAAATCCGACGTGGAGCCGGATTCAAAACGATTCGATGCTTTCGCCCGAAGCGGAAATTCCGATTATCGTCGAAAGAGGCGGTCAGCGCATTCCTTTGACCATCAAGCCGACGCGCGTCACGGAAGGCGGCAATAATATCGGGATGCTCGACATCGAGCCCGAAGGCGAAACGCAGCCGGTCGTCGCGGCGCGCGTCGTCGAAGGCTCGCCCGCCGAGCAAGCCGGATTGCAGAAAGGCGATTTGCTGACTTCCTTTAACGGCGCGCCCGTCAGAAATCCGGCGGACGCCAAGCAGAAAGTTGCCGAAAACGGGACGAATCCGATTCGGATGATGATTAATCGCAACGGCGAAGCCAAAGAAATTACCGTCACGGCGAAAGTCGATGCCGCCGACAACGTGCCGCGCGTCGGCGTTTATTTCGACAGTCAATTTCCGAAATCCAGAGAAAGCGTCGGCATTATCGGCGCGGCGGCTTACGCGTGGAATTCGAATATGGAAATTCTGCGCATGACGGCGAAAGCCTTCGGTCAGGTCTCGAAAGGCGAGCGCTCGGCGGGCGAAACTTTTTCGGGTCCCATCGGCATCGTGCAAATCATTTCGCAGGTCGCTTCGAGCGCCGGATTTGAAGGATTGTTGTTTGTTCTCGGCTTAATCAGCTTGAATCTCGGCATCTTTAACCTGCTGCCGATTCCGATGCTCGACGGCGGTCAGATAATGGTTCTCGGCATCGAAAAAGTTTACAGCTGGTTTGGCAGAACGCTTTCGATGGCGGTCAAGGAACGCATTCAACTGGTCGGTTTAGCCTTGATTTTATGTTTGATGGTCTTTACGATTTTCAACGACATTTCGCGGTTCTTCCGTTAAGCAGCAGAAGCCCGCGCGTCAGCAAGGGCGGATTTGCGTTGGGATTTAGAATTCGCCGCGTTAAACCCGCCCGCTACCGCAGGTGGCTCTGACTTAAAATAACTTTTTTGTAGCGCCTTTGAAGTTGGTTTTTACTTCGCAGGCGCTATAATATTTCCGGCTGATAGGAAATTTTATGAGAAGACAAACAAAAGCGGTTCGGGTCAGAGACGTTCAAATCGGCGGCGGCGCGCCGGTCGCCGTGCAGTCGATGACGAAAACCGATACGACCGACGTTGACGGAACGATAAAACAAATCGAGGAAATGGTCGCGGCGGGCTGTGAAATCGTCCGCATCGCCGTGCCCGATAAAGACGCGGCAATCGCGCTTAAAGAAATTCGCAAGCGGACGAACGTTCCGCTCGTCGCCGACATTCATTTTCACTATAAACTGGCTTTGCTGGCGCTCGAAGCCGGAATCGACAAGCTCAGAATCAATCCCGGAAACATCGGCTCGATTGAACGCGTGCGCGAAGTCGTCCGCGCGACCAAGGCGCAGGGCGTGCCGATTCGCATCGGCGTCAACGGCGGCTCGCTCGAAAAGGATTTGCTGAAGCAATACGGCTCGGCGACGCCCGAAGCGATGGTCGAATCGGGAATGCGCCACGTGCGGATTCTGGAAGATTTGGGCTTTACCGATATTGTCATTAGCTTGAAAGCGTCGGACGTAAATCGAATGGTCGCCGCGTATCGCCTGATGGCGGAAAAGGTCGATTATCCTTTGCATCTCGGCGTCACCGAAGCGGGAACGCCTTTCGGCGGCACGATAAAATCGGCGATGGGCTTGGGAATTTTATTGCACGAAGGCATCGGCGACACGATTCGCGTCAGCCTTGCCGCCGAGCCGCACGAAGAAGTGCGCGTCGGCTGGGAAATTTTGAAATCGCTGGAACTGAGAAAACGCGGCGTGACGGTCGTCGCCTGCCCGACGTGCGGGCGTCTGGACGTCGATAATTTTGTCGAAATCGTGACGGAGGTCGAACGCCGTCTGGCGCACGTCGAAGAACCGCTGCATCTTTCGATTATGGGCTGCGCCGTCAATGGTCCGGGCGAAGCGCACGATTCGCAGCTCGGCGTCACGTTCGGCAGAAACGTCGGAATGATTTTCAAAAACGGCGTCCCGATGCGCCGCGTAGCGGGCGTGGATATTGTCGAGGAATTCGTCAAAGAAGTCGAGATTCTGCGTCAGGAAGGCGCGAACGCCAAATCTCTGCTGGAAGATAAACCGCTCGTGCAGATTTCCTAAAGTGAAAAAGTGAAAAGGTGAAAGAGTGAAAAAGCTAGTTGAGCGTTAATTCAACAAAACTTTTTCACCTTTTCACCTTTTCACTTTTTCGCTTTCTTACGGGTATAAAATTGTGAAAGGATAAAACGGCAGATTTCTCAACACCGCGAAGACCAGCGAGACAATCAGAAAAGCGTATGCGACTTTCGGCTGAAAAAGCCTGAACGAAAAGCCGCGCCCGCGCACGGCGACCGAAACGAGCGAAGCCGCCAGATAAGCGAAAAACACAACGTAAAACGGCAGCAGCGCGTTATAATCGAGCGCCGTTAAAACATCGCCGTGAAAAAGCGCGTGAAAGCCGCGCGTCAAGCCGCAGCCCGGACACGCCAAGCCGGTCATTTGATAAAGCGGGCATTGCGGAAAAAATCCCGCCGTCACCGGATTAAACCACGCGACGACCGCCGCGCCCGCCGCGCCGCCGATTAAACCCGTCGCGGCTAAAACGCGCTCGGTCGTCGATGAGTTAATTTGTTCCATTTTCCTTATTACTTAGGCGCCATAAAATCCAAAAACTCATAGCTTGCCCTGAGAAAATCGTCGATAAACTCCTGCGAAACCATATCGTTTTCGTCATTCACCAAAGCTATTTTCCGGAAGTTTTCCAGAACTTCCGCCGGAATATCTTTCGGCGCGGCGTTCAGCAGCGCGGTCAATTTGTTGATGCTGTCGATAAATTTGACTT
>DASVWG010000527.1:0-5037 GCA_036389695.1 Pyrinomonadaceae bacterium | reverse complement strand
CATGTTTTTGACGTAATCGGCGTGTCCCGGACAATCGACGTGCGCGTAGTGACGGTTCGCCGTTTCGTATTCGACGTGCGCGGTGGCGATTGTGATGCCGCGCGCCTTTTCTTCCGGCGCGTTGTCAATCGAATCAAAAGCGCGCACCTGAATCTTCGGATTGTGTTTCGCCAGCACTTTCGTAATGGCGGCGGTCAAAGTCGTTTTGCCGTGGTCGACGTGCCCGATGGTGCCGATGTTGACGTGCGGCTTGCTTCTGTCAAATTTCTCTTTGCTCATAACTTTAAGTTGTTCTCTCTCCGAAATTTATAAGAAGGACGAAAGATTTTGAGCCTATCCTTTCGCCTTCGCTTTCATCTTTTAAAATTAAGTGGTCGCGCCTTTTACTTTGGCGATAACTTCTTCGGCAACGTTACGCGGCGCCTGATCGTAACGCTCAAAATGCATCGTCGAAGTCGCGCGTCCCTGCGTCGCGCTGCGTAAATCCGTCGTGTAACCGAACATTTCCGAAAGCGGAACGAACGCGGTCACGACCTGCACGCCGCCCGGACGCGGCTGCATTCCTTCAATCTGCCCGCGACGACGATTCAAATCGCCGTTGACCGCGCCCATATATTCTTCGGGCGTGACGACCTCGATTCGCATAATCGGTTCGAGCAGAACGGCTCCGGCTTTTTTCAAAGCTTCCTGAAACGCCAGGCTTCCGGCGATTTGGAACGAACGCTCGTCCGAGTCGACTTCGTGATACGAGCCGAAATTCAAAGTGGCTTTAATGTCGACCAATTCGTAGCCCGCCAGAAATCCGCGCGCCATCGCGTCTCTGATGCCTTCCATCGTCGGTTTGATAAACTGACGCGGAATCGCGCCGCCGGTGATTTTGTCTTCGAAAACGAAGCCTTCGCCCGGAGCCGGTTCGATTTCCAGCTCGACGTGCGCGAACTGACCGCGACCGCCGGATTGTTTCTTAAAGATTTCCTTGCCGGGAGCCGGACGCGTAATCGTTTCGCGATAAGCGACCTGCGGTTTGCCGACGTTCGCTTCGACGCCGAATTCGCGCTTCATACGGTCGACGATGATTTCAAGGTGCAGCTCGCCCATTCCGGCGATGATTGTCTGACCGGTTTCGTGGTCGGTCGCGACTTGAAACGACGGGTCTTCCTGAGCCAGACGATTGAGCGCGATGCCCATTTTGTCCTGGTCCTGACGCGTTTTCGGTTCGACCGCGACGCGCACGACCGGGTCGGGAAATTCCATCGATTCGAGAATAATCTGTTTATTCTCGTCGGAAATCGTGTCGCCCGTCGTGACGTTTTTCATGCCGCCGATGGCGATGATTTCTCCGGCGCTCGCCGATTCGACGTCTTCGCGCTTATTGGCGTGCATCAACATCAAACGACCGACGCGCTCTTTGTTTCCTTTAATCGTGTTGTAGACGTAAGAGCCGGAATTGACCGTTCCCGAATAAATACGCACGAAGGCGAGTTGTCCTAAGTGCTTGTCCGCCATCAGTTTGAAAACCAGACCGGAAAACGGCGCTGAAGGCGAAGCTTCGCGGGTTTCGGTCTCGTCGGTTTTCGGATTGACGCCTTCGATAGCCGGAACGTCCAAAGGACTCGGCAAATAATCGACCACTGCGTCGAGCAACGTCTGGACGCCTTTATTTTTGAAAGCCGAGCCGGTGACGACCGGAACGATTTTCAGTTCGAGCGTTCCCTGACGCAGAGCTTTGCGGATTTCCGCTTCGCTGATTTCTTCGCCTTCCAGATATTTCATCATCAGGTCGTCGTCAATCGAAGAGACGGCTTCCACCAGTTTTTCGCGCGCTTCCGTCGCGGCATCGACCAAATCAGCCGGAATGTCCGTGACTTCATATTCAGCGCCTTTGGTTTCGTCGTTCCAAATCAGACCTTTCATCGTGATCAGGTCGACGACGCCTTTCAATTGGTCTTCCAAGCCAATCGGGATTTGCAGAGCGACGGCGTTTGCGCCGAGACGTTTTAAAATTGAATCGAACGAGCGTTCAAACGAAGCACCTGCGCGGTCTAATTTATTGATAAAGCAAATTCTGGGAACGCCGTATTTATCTGCCTGACGCCAGACGGTTTCCGATTGCGGCTCGACGCCCGCGACGCCGTCGAAAACAGCGACCGCGCCGTCCAGAACGCGCAAAGAGCGTTCGACTTCCATCGTGAAATCGACGTGTCCCGGCGTGTCGATAATATTAATGCGGTGCTCGACGCCGTTGCGCTTCCAGAAACAGGTCGTCGCGGCGCTGGTAATCGTGATGCCGCGCTCTTGTTCCTGTTCCATCCAGTCCATCGTCGCCGTTCCTTCGTGGACTTCGCCGATTTTGTGCGAAACGCCCGTGTAGAACAGCACGCGCTCGGTCGTCGTGGTTTTACCCGCGTCGATGTGCGCCATAATGCCGATGTTTCTAAATTTGTCTAAGCTAATCTTTGCCATTTTCTTAACTGATAACTGATAACTGATAACTGAGAAGTAAAAGAAATTAACTATCAGTTATCAGTTATCAGTTATCCACTAATTAAAACCTGTAATGCGCGAATGCCTTGTTCGCTTCCGCCATACGGTGCACGTCTTCGCGTTTTTTCACCGCGCCGCCGCGATTATTGATGGCGTCCATCAATTCGCCGACGAGTCTGTCCTGCATCGTTTTTTCGTTACGATTGCGCGCGTTTGAAACAATCCAGCGAATCGCCAGCGTGTTGCGGCGGTCTTTTGAAACTTCGAGCGGAACCTGATACGTCGCGCCGCCGATACGCCGCGATTTGACTTCCAGCGTCGGGGCGACATTGTCCAGAGCTTTTTTGAACACTTTCAAAGGCTCGTCGCCGGTTCTTTCCGCGAGCTTTTCCATCGCGCCGTAAAAAATCTGTTCGGCGACTGATTTTTTGCCAGCCCACATGACGCCGTTGATGAATTTCGAAACCATCACGCTGTTGTAAATCGGGTCGGGCAAAACTTCTCTTTTTCCTGCAACTCTTCTTCTTGGCATAACTTTTTAAAGGGATGAGGGCTTCAAGGATGAGGGATGAATTAAAGCAAACGGCTTTCATCCCTCAGCCCTCATCCTTCATCCTTTATTTCTTCTTCGCTCCCGCTGCCGCACCGGCTTTCGGGCGTTTCGCGCCGTATTTCGAGCGCGCCTGATTGCGATTCGCGACGCCCGATGAATCCAGCGTGCCGCGAATAATGTGATAGCGAACACCCGGCAAGTCCTTAACGCGACCACCGCGAATCAAAACGATTGAGTGCTCCTGCAAGTTGTGCCCGATGCCGGGAATATAGGTCGTCACCTCGATTCCGTTGGTCAGACGAACGCGGGCGACTTTGCGCAGCGCCGAGTTCGGTTTCTTCGGCGTTTGCGTGTAAACGCGCGTGCAGACGCCGCGTTTCTGCGGGCTCGATTGCAGCGCCGGCGAAGCCGTTTTGTATTTCACCGCCTGGCGACCTTTGCGAACAAGTTGGTTAATCGTTGGCATATTTTCTTACGTAACGCCGCCGTCCCGGCGGCTGTCCCGGAAGCATCTTGCTTCCGACTCTTTAATTACCGCAACGGCAAGATGCCATTGCGACTGCCAGCAGGATGCTGGCGTTACCTTTTCAAAATAAAAGCGAAAGTAACCCCTAAACCTGCCTCTTGCCGAAACTCGTTCGGCAGTCAGCGCAAGCGGCTACTTGCGACTATAATTAATGATTAAACCTTAGGGAACGTCTTTTTTATTTTTTTATCAGCGTAGATTCTGACTTCCCTCGAGTCATTAACTTTTCTGTGGCGTGGCTTTATTTTAATAAAGGTAAGCAAACTCGGGTTGGTTTGCCCTGAATTCCGAAAAACTCAGTTTTACGCCACAATAACTGTTTGCGTTTGAAACCAAACGCTCTACGCGATTCAAAACAAACTGTATCGCTACAGTCCGTCTCGGAAGCAATGTCCGAAACTTCAGATTCTACGAAACGGCTGCCCGATTGTCAAGCGTCCTCAAGTGAACTTTTGCACAAATCAAAATTTGTCGGTAAAATTCCCTTTTTGACTAATACTCGAAATTCAAACAAGCCCGATTTTTATATATTTTGAAGTTTTATGAGCAATAAATTCGAAGCATTTTTAAATCAATTCGACGAAAAAGCGTGGCTCGACGCGGTCACGACGCTTTTGCCCGAAATTCACGAAGTTGACCGCAACGCCGTGCAAATCTGGTTTCGCTTTTATCCACTGTCGCTTTTCCGATACCTGCAAACGGCTGAAAACAAAGAAGAAGCGATTCAGAAATTCGTCCTTCAGGGCGATTACGAATTAAAAAACCAGATTGACGAATCGCACAAATTTCTTTACGGTCATCGCTTCTGGAAGGAAACAAAAGACGCCATCGCGAATTACGCCGAAAATTTTCACACCGAAAACGCCGATTTGAAAACGGAAGTTCGCGCAATCGCCAAAATAATCGCGCAATCGGCGAAAACGACCGAATGTCTCGCCGTCGGCATCGTTCTGGTCGGCTTAATGACGATTGTGCAAGCCGGTTTCGAAGCCTTCAAAGCGGCGGAAGGAAAAGTTTACATCGACGCCAGACAAGCGAAAAAATCGGCGAAGGAAATTCTCGCCGAGCGCGCCCGCGACGACTCGCAGGGGCTTTTCGGTTTTCTGAAAACCGTCGATAAAAAATTCTCCATCAATTACGACGAGAACGCCCGGAACGCGAAATTCAAAATTATTTACGACGAAGAGCTCGCCACCGCCGCCGCCGAAGACCAGACGCAGGACTGGAAGGCGATAGACGAGCGCCGCTGGGAAGGCGTGATTCCGGTCGAATGCCGCTCGGCGGCTTGCGGAACGTGCTGGGTCGGCGTGCTCGGCGGTCAGGAAAAATTATCGGAAGTCTCGCGGCTGGAAAGAAAACAGGTCAAAGTTTTCGGCTACAATCAGCCGGAAGACGCGAAGCCTTTCCTGCGTCTGGCGTGTCAGGCGAAAGCCTACGGCAACGTGACGATTGTCATTCCGCCGTGGAACGGCGT
>DASVWG010000526.1:0-6725 GCA_036389695.1 Pyrinomonadaceae bacterium | reverse complement strand
ACGCTCCATCACTGTCGCGTTTCTGCCTTTATCAATTCATTCCGAATAAACGCTCTCGCCTTCAATCTCGAAATTAAACGAGCGGATTTGCAGCCAAATCCAGACGCGGACGGTTATTTTCGCATCGGCTCCGCCGATTTTGAATTCAAAATCGGAAACATACCAGAAATAGCTGTTGCGGCGGCAGGCGGTTTCGCCGTCGACCAGAATTTCTTCGTAGCCCATGCCGCCTCCGTTGTAAACGACCTCGAAAGTCCCGTGCGGCGAGAGAACCTGGAATTTCCGGTAGAGAGCGCGTTTTTTGGTTAATTCGGCGATAAACATTCGTATAATCGTAAAATTTAATTTTTCCGTCCGGTTTCGAACAAAATCTTGATTAGAATAATAATTTTATGTTATTTTGGGAAAAGCCTAAAACTTAGGAGTTTTACTTCCACATAAAGATTTAATGATGAGAAAAACCGATTTTGCAGACAGTCAAAACTTAAAACTATAAAGTTTCGCGTTTGACTGTCTGCTCCAAAAAAAAGGAGTGCAAGAGATGGTCAGACAAACTAACAGCAAAATCGTCCGCGAAATTGATAAATTAAACGAAAACGAAACTTTAGCCGTTCTTGATTACATTTCCGAGCTTCTTTCCAACCGCCAGCTCCCGATTCCTGTAAGCGAAACACAATTCAGCGATGATTTGATTGCGACTTTGTCAGAAAATCGCGAGAATCGGCGCGCGCGTCAGGTCGTCGAATGGGAAAAGGTTCGGCGGCGCAATAATTATCAAAGAGCGGCTTAAAATTTTATGAAAATTAACCGCGGATATTCGCCGATAAACGCAGATGATTCAAACAAAAAATCCGCGTTTACGGGCGTCTGTCTGCGGTTTTGTTTTTTTCTTTGTTTCTGCTGCGTCTCTGCGGTCAGTATTTTCGCGCAAACCGAATTAGATGTTTTAGCGCAAAAAATCAATCGCGGAAACACGGAACAAAAACGCGACGCGCTTTTTCAGATTCGCAATTTAAAAACCGCCGAAGCCGCGCGTCTCGCCGTTCCCGCTTTATCCGACAGCTCCGAAATCGTTCGCGCAACTGCCGCGCAAGCCGTCCGTTTTCTGCCGCCCGCCGAAGCCGCGCCGCTTCTCGTGCCGCTTCTGCGCGATAAATCGATTCTGGTGCGCAAAGAAGCCACTTACGCGCTCGGCAAAACGCAAAATCCGCAAGCCGTCAGCACGCTGGTTGAAATCATTCAGCGCGATAAAATCCAGGAAGTCAAAGACGCCGCCGCCGTCGCGCTCGGCGAAACCGGCGACGTTTCGGCAATCGACGCTCTGACGCGGATTTTACAGCGCCGACCGCGCGACGAAGAAGAATTTTTTCGTCGCGCGGCGGCGCGTTCCATCGGGCAAATCGCGCAGCTTATACAGACCGGCGAACCCGAAACGATTACGCCCGAAAACTTTCTGCCCCGCGAACTTAAAGAAACGACGAAACCCGTTTACAAAAATCTTTCCGCCGCGTTTCCGCAGTTCCGCGCGGCGGTTCCGGTTTTGATTCAAGCTCTGCAAAACCGGCGCGAACCCGATGACGCCCGCCGCGAAGCCGCTTTCGCGCTCGGCGCAATCGGCGACGACGCGGCAATCCCGGCTCTGCGCGCAAATTTGAGCGGCAAAGATTATTATCTCGCCGAAATTTCCCGGGAAGCACTGGAAAAACTTTCAAAATAGTTGGAGTAAAACGCGGCTCTTTCGTGATATTTATCCGGGAAATATTTTTAAAATCTAAAAATTTAACGTCTCTCCGGCAGGTTTCTGATTTATAATTAATCTATGCAAGGGACAAATCTCAAAAAATCCGAAACTCAAAATCTTTTGGAGTTTTACACCGGCGTGCGCGAGCATACGGAAAAGCTCTGCGCGCCGCTCGAAACGGAAGATTATATTCCGCAGCCCGTTCCGGACGTTTCGCCGCCGAAGTGGAACATCGCGCACACGACATGGTTTTTCGAGGAAATGATTTTAAAAAAATTCGTGCCGGAATACGAGGTTTTCGACCCGAATTTCGCATACTTTTTCAATAGTTATTACAACTCAATCGGCACGCGCACCCTTCGTCACAAACGCGGCGATTTGTCGCGCCCGACGGTAAAAGAGGTTTTCGCTTATCGAAAATACGTCGATGAGCGAATGCGCGCTTTTCTGCAAACCGGTTTGGAAAAAGACGCGCTGGAACTGGTGCTTTTAGGCTTGCATCACGAGCAGCAGCACCAGGAGCTTTTTCTCGCCGATTTGAAATATATTCTCGCCTGCAATCCGCTTTTTCCCGTTTACGATGCGGAAAACGTGCTGGAAGAAAAAGGCGCAACGGGCGCATCCGAAACCGGCGAATTTATCGAAATAAATAACGGAATTTACGAAATCGGCTACGACGGCGACGGCTTCTGCTTCGACAACGAGCTCGGACGCCACAAGGTTTATCTGAACGATTTTTCAATTAGCCGAAACCTCGTCACCAACGGCGAATTTCTGGAATTTATCGCCGCGGGCGGCTACGAGAATTTTAATTTATGGCACTCGGAAGGCTGGGATTGGGTTCGGCAGAATGAGATAAATTCCCCGCTTTACTGGCACGAGACGGACGGCGAATGGTTTCAGTTTACCTTGAGCGGCTTGCGCAAAATAAAGCCGGAAAATCCGGTCTGCCACGTTTCGTTTTACGAAGCGGCGGCATTTGCCGAATGGAAAAATCTGCGTCTGCCGACCGAGTTTGAATGGGAAGCGGCAAATGCGAAATTCGGCTGGGGCTGGCGCTGGGAATGGACGAATTCGGCGTACCTGCCGTATCCGAATTTCAAAAAAGCGGCGGGCGCAATCGGCGAATACAACGGTAAATTTATGATAAACCAGATGGTTCTGCGCGGCGCGAGCGTCACGACGCCGCCCAATCACAGCCGCCCGACTTACCGAAATTTTTTCCACCCGCATCTGCGCTGGCAGTTTACGGGCATTCGATTGGCTCGGTAGAAATTTAACAGGATGGACAGGATACACAGGATAAATTGTTTTCCAAATAACATTAGAGTTTTATTCAAAAGTTTGAATAAAAAAGTGTTTATCCTGTTCATCCTGTCCATCCTGTTTGAATCGAAGTTATGCAAAGTTCAAGACAAACTCAAACGAGCGTTTTTGCCGGAGACGTCAGGCAAGGCTTATCCGCCTCGCCGAAATTTTTATCTTCCAAATATTTTTACGACGACGAAGGCTCAAGGCTGTTTCAAGAGATTATGAAACTGCCGGAATATTACCTGACGCGCGCGGAATTCGAGATTTTTTCGACGCGGACGCGGGAGATTTTCGCGGCTTTTACGGCGCGAAATTCGTCGTTTGATTTAATCGAGCTCGGCGCGGGCGACGGCACGAAAACCGCCGTTTTGGTCGATTATTTTTTGCGGCAAAATGCGGATTTCGCTTATTCGCCGATTGATATTTCGCAGGAAGCGCTGGATTTGCTCTCGGCAAAATTTAAAGCCGAGTTTCCGAATCTTTCGATGAAGGCGCAAAACGGCGATTATTTCTCGATTCTCGAAACTTTAAAAACCGCCGGCGCGCGCCCGAAAATCATTTTGTTTTTAGGCTCGAACATCGGCAATTTCAGCCGCGCCGAAGCGGAAGATTTTTTCCGCCGCCTGCGCTCGGTGATGAACGAAAACGATTTGCTTTTCATCGGCTTCGATTTGCAGAAAGACCCGCGCGTAATTTTGCGCGCCTACGACGACGCGCAGGGCGTGACCGCCGAATTTAATCTGAACCTTCTGCGCCGCATCAACCGCGAACTCGGCGCGAATTTCGATTTGGAAAAATTTTCGCATTACGCGCTTTATCGTCCGAACGAATGCGCCGCGCGCTCGTTTCTCATCAGCCGCGAAGACCAGACGGTTTTTATCGAAGCGCTGAATGAAACCTTCGATTTCAAAGCGTGGGAACCGATTTTTATGGAAATCTCGCAGAAATACAGTCTGGAAATGATTGAGGATTTGGCGCGGGACTGCGGCTTTCGAGTCGAGCAATATTTTTTCGACAGCCAAAAATATTTTACCGACGTGATTTGGAAGTCAGAACCGCCTGCGATAGCGGGCGGTTGAACGCGAATAATTTCAGGTTCCAGGTTTCAGGTTTCTATTTTGAAGACTCGCTTAACTTGAAATCTGAAACCTGAAGCCTGGAACTACTAACTTAAGCCGCCCGCTATCGCAGGCGGTTCTGACAATGAATTTCACGATTCTACGTTTTGACGAAATCGGCTCGACCAATACCGAAGCCTTAAATCAGGCAAAGCTCGGCGCGGACGAAGGTTTGTGCATCGTCGCGCGAAGGCAAACCGCCGGGCGCGGGCGACACGGGCGCGTCTGGATTTCCGAAGCGGACGCCGGACTTTATTTCAGCATCGTTCTGCGCCCGAAGCTGGAAACGCAGATTTTGCCGCTCATAACATTGATGACCGCCGTTGCCGTTCACGATACGCTCGAGGAAATTTTCAATCTCGAATGCGACATAAAATGGGCAAACGACATTCACGTCGGCGATAAAAAAATCTGCGGAATTCTGGCGGAAACCGCCGACGCGACAAAAGGTTTAGCGGTCGTCGTCGGCATCGGAATTAATATAAAATCGTCGAATTTTCCGCCGGAAATTGCCGACATCGCCACTTCAATCGAAGCCGAAACCGGACGTAAAATAAATTCCGGAGAGCTTCTGGAAGCGCTCACGCGTTTTTTCAATTATCATTATGAAATTCTGCAAGAAGCGAACGGAGCGCAGGCAATCAGGCGCGCGTGGACGCGGCGCTCGTCTTACGCCGTCGGCAAAAAGGTGCGGGTTTTAATGGAAAACGAAACGATTTCGGGCACGACCGACGGCATCGAAGAAAACGGCGCGCTGCGCGTCCGAACCGGCGCGGGCGACGTCCGAATCATTCAGGCGGGCGACGTTGAAAAGCTGAGAAAGGAAGAGTAAAATTTCCCGAAATCGCCCGTTTTTGAAATAATCGGGTATCATTTTCGGCAAAATCGCGCATCTAAAATTAAATTCACCGCACATCGTGAAATTGCGATTTGAGAGGTTTGCCGAAGTGATACTAATTGAACTTTGCGGCGTAAGCGTGTAACTTGGTAACGTAAGACTTTTTATATAAATATATGAACAACGAATTTGATTTTGAAAACGAAGATTTGGACTTTGAAGATTTTGAAGATTTCGAACAACATCTGGAAGATTTAGAGCTTGAGCTGGAAGAGATTCACACCCGCACCGCCGTTCTGGCGAAAAATAATATGTATGCGCTTTTGTGTCTGAAAACCGCCGGTCAGGGCGGCGCTATCTGCCGCGTCGACCCGCGCGAAGAGCGTCCCGCCGTGCAGATTTACGACGACCCGGAAAAAGCGCTCGAATGGTTTACCAAAAGCCTCCGGACAAGCAAAAAGAACGGCTGGCAAGTGGTTTACGACGGATTGCCGCTGCAAGGTTAAAACGTCCTTCGTCCTTTGTCCTTTGTCCTTTGCAAGTTGAATAAAAATCGCATTCCGGAATTTCTTTCAAAGGACGAAGGACAAAGGACGAAGGACAAATGTCTAATGCTTCTAGTAATCGACATCGGAAACACCAACACCTCACTCGGCGTTTACAATCAGGAAAATTTAACCGCGCATTGGCGCATGAACACGGTTCGCGACCGCACGATTGACGAAGTCGGCGTCTTGGCGCGGCAGATGTTTGCTCTTTCGGAAATAGATTATAAAAAAATCGACGCCGTCATCATCGCTTCGGTCGTCCCGCCGCTAAATTTCACCTTCCAGAAAATGTCGGAAAACTATTTCGGGCACAAAGCGATTTTTGTCGATAATACGCTGGATTTCGGTTTGAAAATAAAATACAATCCGCCGTCGGACGTCGGCGCGGATCGCATAGTCGATGCGGTCGCGGCGATTGCCAAATACGGAATGCCGTGCATCGTCGTCGATTTCGGCACGGCGACGACCTTTGACGCCATTAGCGTCGACGGCGAATATCTCGGCGGCGTCATCACGCCCGGCATCACGATTTCGTCCGACGCACTTTTCGCCCGCGCCGCCAAGCTGCCGCGCGTCGAAATCAAAAAGCCTGAAACGGTCATCGGCGCATCGACCGTCGGCTCGATTCAATCGGGTTTATATTACGGCTACGCCGGACTGGTCGACGGAATTTTGCGGCGAATGATTGAAGAATTAGGCGCGGAAACGCGAGTCGTCGCCACCGGCGGACTCGCGCCCTTGATTTCGCAGGCTTCGGAATTAATTGCGGAAGTTGACGACACGCTGACGCTGGAAGGCTTGCGGCTTATTTACGAAAGGTTGGAAAGGAAATAGGAAAGCAGGAAATTAAGGAAATTAGGAAATTTTCTTTCTTAAACTAAAAATCAGGCGATTAAGAAGTTTGCTGATTTCTTCGGATAGAGAAAGTGCTATTCGAACTTGATTCTCATTTAAGTAAGAGAATCTTTGAGCAAGTAAAATTTGAGTTTCGGCTTCTTTCAAAGAACCGCGAGCAATATTTAAAAAGCGAATATATTCAATAGTGCTTTCTCGCCCATTTCCTTCAGCTATATTTGAAGGAACTGAAATTGCTGAACGTCTTAATTGCGACGTTAAAACATAAATTTCGTGGGCAGGAAAATTATCGGTTAATTTATAACAGGTTTCGG